>NZ_JBJXHJ010000004.1:0-359887 GCF_046487845.1 Pseudomonas sp. PHC1 | reverse complement strand
GCGGGAATAGCTCAGTTGGTAGAGCACGACCTTGCCAAGGTCGGGGTCGCGAGTTCGAGTCTCGTTTCCCGCTCCAGATTCACAAAAACGCCGCTCAGTGATGAGCGGCGTTTTTGTTTGTGCGTTTTTTGTCAGGCAATAGAAAAGGACCTCGCGGTCCTTTTTTGTGGGCCCGCCAATGTGACGAGCCCGTTGCGCGATCAGAGTTTCGGCAATTGCCCGATGCGTCCCATCATTTCGGTGACGATCTGCAGGTCCAACAGGAACTGGTCAACGGTCTTGAATTCGCCATCGGTATGACCGGTGTACTTGACCTCCGGTCGCGCCAGGCCGAATTGCACGCCGTTTGGCAGTTCATGCACCGAGGTGGCGCCGGCCGAAGTGCCGAATTCATGCTTCATGCCCAGGTTTTCGGTGGCCACGGCCAACAGTGCCTTGACCCACTCGCCTTCAGGGTTGCGATACATCGGTTCGGCGATCGAATAGTCGAAGTTGACCGCGACATGGGTTTTCTTGCTCCAGGTCGCCAGTTTGTCGGCGATTTCGCGCTTGAGCACTTCCGGCGACTTGCCCTTCGGCACGCGCAGGTTGACCGCGAGTTTGAAGGTTTTGTCGTCCATGCCGACGTAGGTCAGGGAGGTGGTCAGCGGGCCCATGAAAGCATCGGCGAAACCAACGCCCAGTTTGCTGCCCTTGTAATCCAGGCCCCAGTTGTCGGCGGCGTAGCGGGCAGCGTCGGTGATGTGGTTGTGCTTGAAGGCGATCTTGCCGTCCACGCTGTGGATGAAGTCCAGCATACGGGCAACCGGGTTGACGCCGGATTCCGGCTCGGACGAGTGCGCGGAAACACCGGTAACGGTGAGTTTGACGTCGTTGCCATCGACCTTGGCGTTCACTTCGAAATCGCCACCATTGCGCTTGGCGTATTCAGTGCCGGCCTTTTGCAGGCTGGCCGCCAGCTCGGCAGGTTTGTCAGTCACCAGAGTGGCTACGGAAACCGATGGAATCTGGTTGGTCGCCAGGCCACCGGTCATTGAGGTGATTTCCGCGCCTTTGCCCTCTGCGTTGCGCTTGGCGAACTTGGCCATGACGGTGCCGTAACCTTTTTCCGCGATCACTACGGGATAGCCGCCGTCCAGTGCCAGGTTGTACTCGGGCGTCGGGTTGCGTTCGAAGTAGTAGGGAATCGCGTCACCGGTGGTTTCTTCGGTGGTGTCCACCAGCAGTTTGAAATTGCGCGCCAGTGGCAGCTTCTCTTCCTTGATCACCTTCATGGCATACAGCGTCACGACGATGCCGTTTTTGTCGTCCTCGGTGCCTCGGCCGTACATGCGGTCGCCGATCAGCGTGACCTTGAACGGGTCGAGTTTGGTGCCGTCCTTGAGCACCCAGTTTTCCGGCGTTACCGGCACCACGTCGGCGTGAGCATGAATGCCGACGACGTCCTTGCCGCTGCCGTCGAGGGAGATTTCGTAGACGCGGTTGTCGACGTTGCGATACTTCAGGCCGAAAGACTCAGCCAGATCCTTGATCTTGCCAGCGATCTTGATGAATTCGGGGTTGTCGTGCTGATCGACACCGTCCTTGCGGAAGGTCGGGATTTCCACCAGTTCGCGCAGGGTTTCCAGGGCGGCTTTGCCGTACTTCACGCGGGTGTAGAGACCGAGCAGGCGATGAATTTCGTTCTGTTGTTCGACAGTCAGTGTCTTGTTGTCGAGGAAGGCGCTGATGGTCGGGCGCAGATTGTCGATCTTGCTCAGGTCGTTCTTGGCCAGATCACCGAGAAATGCTCTGAAGTCACTGACCTTTGCCTCATTGAATGTCTTGAGGAGGGTTGCGCTCTGTTGTTCGCTAAGGTTGGCGTGGGCGGGCAATGTGACGGACGAGAGGCTGGCCAGAATCAGCGTCGACGCGGCCAGTTGCTTGAGTGAAAAATCCATTGCTAAGGGCATTCCTTTGCAGGCGGTGAGAAGGAGTTGTCTGACCGAAGCGTCAGACGGTCTCGCAAACTACCACCACACGAGCGTGCGAGGGGAGCCCCCGAAGTGGGACGCGTCGCACAGAAATGCAAAAGCGGCGCAGAATCGAAAAAGCCCGTCCAGTCAGTCTGGATCGGGCTTCTCCGATCAGCGTATTTACATCGACAACACCAGACGCCCGGCAAACAGGATCAGAATCACCCCCATGCTGCGCTCGAACCAGTGGCCCATGCGCATGAACAGCACGCGCACTTTACTGCTGGAAAAGAACAGCGCAACGATCACGAACCACAACGCATTCACCCCGCACATCCACAACCCGTACAGCGCCTGGATTTGCAGCGGTGTGCTGGCGCTGATGATCGTGGTGAAGATCGCCAGGAAAAACAGCGTGGCCTTGGGGTTGGTGGCGTTGGTCAGGAAACCGGTGGAAAACGCTTTGAACAGCGATTGTTCAACCAGTGGTTCATCGCTGGTCTTTTCGCCTTCCATTGTCGTCTTGGGTTTGCTGCGGATCAGGCTGACGCCCAGATAAAGAATGTAAGCACCGCCGACCACTTTGGCGACAGTCAGCAACCACGGCGTGGTGTGCATCAGGGCGCCGACGCCCAGCAGGGTGTACAGCACGTGCACGGAAATTCCCGCGCCGATGCCCAGTGCCGTGCAGATGCCGACCAGTCGGCCGAAGCGCACACTCTGGCGGATGGTCACGGCGAAGTCCGGGCCGGGAGCGACCACGGCCAGAAAGTGAATGGTGGCCAGCGCCAGAAACTCGCCCAGGTAATTCGATGTCATTTCAGCTCCAGAAAGTCAGGGGTGAAGCGTTGCCGCGATAGCCGACAAAAAACGAAAGGCTCAAGCGCGGATCGGCCACACCCGGCGTCACCGAGTGCATGCGACGCGAATTGAACATGATGAAATCCCCCGGTTCCGGGCGTATTTCGAGGGCGGGCGGGCCGAGCAGCGCCGGGTCGATGCCGTAGCTGTCGCCGCGCATTTCGTCGAAGCGGTCCGGAGAAATGTCGTCTTCCCACATCTGCAATGCGCCGCCTTCGGTCGGCATGTTGAGGTAGACGTTGCAGGCGAACTGCGCCTCCAGACTGCGCGCCTGAAAACTCTCCGGGGCATCCTTGGCGAAGATGTCGTGATGAGCCAGAAAGCACACGCCCGGTTTCACCACTCGGGACAGTCCGACGTACATTTTGCGACCGTAGAGGTTTTCCAGATGGGCGCCCGCCGGCCAGGATTCGTCGAGCATGCAACGCAAGGTGTCGACGGGCGACGAATAGGGCGCGCAGCGGTTACGCAGCTCGGCGATGTTGCTGGCGGCGCGCTCGAAATAATCTTCGATCAGCAACGGCTGGTTTTCCGCCTCGTAGAACGCCATGCCGATGCGGCCGATGCTGGGGGCGTTGATGTAGCCCTCGAAGCCGGGGGCGAGGATCTTGTCGCCAATCTGGATCGCCTGCGCCTGGGGCAGAAAGCCTTTGAAGCGGATGGCGAGGACTTCTTCGTTGGCCAGTTTTTTTATGCACGTCTCATCGAGACGCTCGACGTCAAGCATCATGGTTTCAGGTCCATCTATCGAATAGTCAACGGAACCGGCGAACGCGGTTCCCCCGGCGTCGGACGCTGCATCTGGCAGCGTCCGAAATCCTCAATCCACGCTGTAGTGGACGGACAGCGTGCCTTTCTTCTGCGAAAGGGACGCGATCGTGACTGTGCCCAAATCCTTCAGGCTGCGTACATGGGTGCCACCGCAGCCATAGGCTGGCAGTTCACCGAAACCGATTTCCCGCGCGCCTTCGCGCAGGGATGTCAGGCGCGGCAGGTCGTGTTCGATCCATTGCCCGATGCCGTATTGAACGGTTTGCGCATCGACCTCCTGAGCCGAATCTCCGGGTTTGAATTGAACCCGGCCCTCGTCCGGCCAGTGGTGCGCCTTGATCGGCATCCAGCCCATGGCCTGGACGAAGTGGCCGATCAAATGTCCCGCAGAGTGCATGCGGGTGTTGAAGCGGCGGCGCTCTTCGTCGACGCGAATCTGGGTCATGCCCAGTGGCACCGGTTGATCGACGAAATGAAGGATCCGGTCCGGTTCCTGGACGACGCGCAGCACCTGGCTGTCGCCGATCCAGCCGGTATCACAGGGTTGGCCACCGCCCTGGGGGTGAAAAAGCGTGGCGCGCAACACAACGGCGAATTCGTTCTCTTGGGGCGTGCAGTCGAGGACTTCCACATTGGCCTTGAGGTCATCACTATGGAAAAAGAGGCGAAGCGTCATATTCCATGCCCTTATTAAAGTTTCTTTTTTAATTATATGAATCGTGCAATAACGTGATAATCCGTTCAAACATCAAAGGACTGTTGCGCTGTGAGCATAAATCTTCCACTGCCGCTGCTCGGTGAAATGGCGATTTTCGTCAAGGTCGTCGAGACCGGCAGTTTCTCCGAAGCCGCTCGCCAATTGGGCTCATCGCCCTCGGCGGTCAGCCGCAGTATTTCCCGGCTCGAGAAGGCGCTGGCCACGCGGTTGCTGCAACGCACCACACGCAAATTGCGCTTGAGCGATGGCGGGGAAGAGGTGTTCAAGCGCTGCCAGGAAATGGTCAGCGCAGCGAGGTCGGTGATGGAGATCAGCGGCCAGTTCACCCACGAAGCCGAAGGTCTGGTGCGGGTCAGCGTGCCGAAAGCGGTGGGGCGTTTCGTGATCCATCCGCACATGCCGGAGTTTCTGCGGCGCTATCCGAAGGTCGATGTGGAACTGTTGCTGGAAGACCGCCAGGTGGATCTGATCGACGACCATGTCGACCTGGCCATTCGCATCACGGATCGTCCACCGGCCGGACTGGTCGGACGACAACTGCTGACCATCGACCATTTGCTATGCGCCACGCCGCAATACCTGGCTGAGCACGGGACGCCGACTCATCCCCATGACTTGCTCAATCACAGTTGCATTTACCTGGGTGAAACTCCGAGTGATGCGCGCTGGAAATTCAAGAAAGGCACGAAAGCCGTCACCGTCGGCGTGCGCGGCCGGTATGCCGCCAATCACACCGGCGTGCGTCTGGGCGCGGTGTTGCAGCATATCGGTATTGGCAGCCTGCCGTATTTCACCGCTCGCTATGCACTGGAGCAGGGGCTGATTGTGCAGGTTCTGCCGGACTGGACGTTCCTGGCGTCCTATCACGGCGGATTGTGGTTGCTGCACTCGCCGACGCGCTATCTGCCGCCGAAGCTGCGGGTGTTCATCGACTATCTGGTGGAGTGTCTGCAGAAAGAGCCGACCCTGAGCAAACCGGGAAAGTCTGGCGGTTCAAAATCATTGGCAGAGTACGAACTGCCCGAGAGTGAAGGACTGCTTTAGCGCGAGAAAAAAGGCCCGCATGGATCACCATGGGGGCCTTTTTCTTACCGGGCGAAAATCAGTGCTTGCTGTCCTGGGCGGACATCGCCAGCAGCTGTTTTTCCTGGTTCCAGTCGAACGGTTCGTCGTTCTGTTCGGCTTCGTAGCGGCGCTCTTCCAGCGCCTGATACATGTCGATTTCTTCGTCGGACAGGTAATGCAGGCAGTCTCCGGCGAAGAACCACAGCAGATCCCGCGGGATCAGGTGGGCAATTTGCGGGTAACGGGTAATCACTTGAGTCAGGATGTCCTGGCCCAGGTATTGGCTTTCGATCGGTTCGATCGGCAGTGACGCCAGCAGTTCGTCGAAACGCTCCAGGAACAGGGCATGGCTTTCTTCGGGAACCTGATCGGCCTCACCTACGGCGACCAGGATACTGCGCAGATGGTCGAGCAAAACCAGATGATCGGCAACGACGTTGGACACGAGATAAGTCCTCAAGAGCAAAACGGGCGCGGGAGTATAAAGCGCCCGCGCCCGTTTTTCACTGATTGAAGGGATCAGCGGATTTTGTCTTCCGCGGGTTTGAGTTGCTCCTTGTCGAAATCATCGACATCGATCACCTTGCGCCGCGCCGCTTCGGCATCACGCAGGGTCTGGGCCTCCACGGCCTGCAACACCCCGGCCTCCAGCGCGGCATCGATGGCGTGTTCGCCGGCGACCGGTTTGACCTGACCGCTTTTGAGTGACGTGTGCAGTTTCTTGTGCAGCGGTTGCGCAGCGTTCAGCTGATCGCAGGCGTGTTGCAGCGCACCGACCGCATCGTCTGCCGATTGCGGGCGATAGCAGCCGGCTAGCAGCTCTTCCAGCGCCGGATCGCCCTTGGCCCGGCCGATGACTGCAGCCACCTCGGCACCGAGTTTGTCCGAAGGCCCTTTGTGACGGCGGCCGAACGGGAACACGATCACGCGCAGCAGGCAGCCAAAGACCCGGTTCGGGAAGTTGGTCAGCAGTTCATCCAGCGCCTTTTCCGACTGACCGAGGCTTTCTTCCATGGCCCATCGGAACAACGGTTCCATGTACGCCGGGGAATCGAGGTCGTGGTAGCGCTTGAGCGCCGCCGAGGCGAGATACAGGTTGCTCAGCACGTCACCCAGACGCGCCGAAAGGCGCTCGCGGCGTTTCAGTTCGCCACCCAGCAGCATCATGCTCAGGTCGGCGAGCATGGCAAACGCGGCAGCCTGGCGGTTGAGCGCGCGGAAATAGCCCTGGCTGAGCTTGTCTCCCGGTGCGTGTTCGAAGTTGCCGAGGCCAAGGTTCAACACCAGGGTGCTGGCGGCGTTGCTCACGGCAAAGCCGATGTGCTTGAGCAGCAGGCCATCGAATTCCTTGAGTGCCTGATCCTTGTCTTCGCGTCCGGCGAGGGCCATTTCCTTGAGCACGAACGGATGGCAGCGGATCGCGCCCTGGCCGAAGATCATCAGGTTGCGCGAAAGAATGTTGGCGCCTTCCACGGTGATGAAGATCGGAGCGCCGTTCCAGCTGCGGCCCAGATAGTTGTTCGGGCCCATGATGATCGCTTTGCCGCCATGCACATCCATCGCGTGGCTGATGCACTCGCGACCGCGCTCGGTGAGGTGATACTTGAGAATCGCCGACAGCACCGAAGGCTTCTCGCCCAGATCCACTGCGTTGGCAGTCAGCATGCGCGCAGCGTCCATCATCCAAGCGTTGCCGCCGATCCGCGCCATGGCTTCCTGAATGCCTTCGAATGCGGACAGCGGCACGTTGAACTGCTCGCGAATCTGCGCGTACTGCCCGGTGACCAGACTGGTGAACTTGGCCGCGCCGGTGCCCACTGCCGGCAACGAAATCGAACGCCCGACCGACAGGCAGTTCATCAGCATCATCCAGCCTTTGCCGAGCATGTCCTGGCCGCCGATGAGGAAGTCCAGCGGGATGAACACGTCCTTGCCGGAGTTCGGGCCGTTCATGAACGCGGCGCCCAGCGGCAGGTGGCGACGACCGATTTCCACGCCGGGGGTGTCGGTCGGGATCAGCGCGAGGCTGATGCCCAGGTCTTCCTTGTCGCCGAGCAGGTGATCCGGGTCGTAGGCCTTGAAGGCCAGGCCGAGCAGGGTCGCGACCGGGCCGAGGGTGATGTAGCGTTTTTCCCAGTTCAGGCGCAGACCGAGGGTTTCCTGGCCTTCCCATTCGCCCTTGCAGATGATCCCGGTGTCGGGCATGGCGCCGGCGTCGGAACCGGCAAGCGGGCCGGTCAGCGCAAAGCACGGAATGTCGTCGCCCCGGGCCAGCCGTGGCAGGTAGTGATTGCGTTGTTCGTCGGTGCCGTAATGCAGCAGCAGTTCGGCCGGGCCGAGGGAGTTGGGCACCATCACGGTGGAGGCGAGGTCGCCGCTGCGGGTCGCCAGTTTCATCGCCACCTGGGAGTGGGCGTAGGCGGAGAAACCCTTGCCGCCGAACTCCTTGGGAATGATCAGGGCGAAGAAACCGTGTTCCTTGATGTGGGTCCAGGCTTCGGCCGGCAGGTCCATCGACTGGCCGATCTGCCAGTCGGTGACCATGGCGCAGAGTTCTTCGGTCGGGCCGTCGATGAACGCCTGTTCCTCTTCGCTCAATTGAACCTTGGGATAGGACAGCAGCTTGTCCCAGTCGGGGCGGCCGCTGAACAGTTCACCGTCCCACCACACCGTGCCGGCGTCGATCGCGTCGCGTTCGGTCTGCGACATCGGCGGCAGGGTTTTCTGGAACCAGCTGAACAGCGGCGCGGTGAAGTGTTTGCGGCGCAGGTCAGGCAACAGCAGCGGGGCGGCCACCAGGGCCAGCACGACCCAGAAAATCAGCAGCAACCAGCCCGGTGCGTGGCTGAAAATCCCCATCGCCAGCAGGTAAGCGGCAACGATGCCCAGTGCAGGCAGCGGGGCGATGCGCCGGTGGGCCAGATACGCCACGCCGACGATCAGAACCAGTATCCACAACAACAGCATATTTAATCCTCCGTGAACCAGGGCGAACCGACCCTTCAGAGCTTAGACGGCATCTGCAAAACGGGGCGGTCAGAACAAGGTGATTGAAATCGTGGGAAACCCCGGATGTCTTTTGTAGGTTCGGTGGGCAACAAGCGTGGGAAATCGTTCGCAGCTTGCGCGTCTTTGCGTGCATGTTTGGCCGAAACGTCGTTATCTCTGTGCTGAACCTCTCGCTAGACTCGGGGCTCAACCAGGAGAATGTCGTCATGCACGAGTATCTGAGCCCCGGCCGCTTCATCGATAGTGACCACCCCTCGGTGGTGGAGTTCGCCGAGCAGCACCGTGGTGCCAGTCGCGATCCGCTCGCGCAGGCGATCAGTCTTTATTACGCGGTGCGCGAGGCGGTGCGTTACAACATGTATACCTTCAGCCGCGACCCGCAGACCTTGCGCGGCAGCTACGCGCTGGCGGCGGGTGAGAGTTATTGCGTGCCCAAGGCCACGTTGCTCGCCGGTTGCGCGCGCCATTGCGGGATCCCCGCGCGCATCGGTCTGGCGGATGTGAAAAATCATCTGTCGACGCCGCGTCTACTTGAACTGCTGAGAAGCGAAGTGTTCGCCATGCATGGTTATACCGAGCTGTTTCTCAATGATCGCTGGGTCAAAGCCACACCCGCGTTCAACCAGAAGCTCTGCGAAATGTTCAACGTTGCACCGCTGGAATTCGACGGCATGAACGACAGCGTTTTCCACCCGTACAACAGCGATGGCGCGCTGCTGATGGAGTACCTCGTCGATCACGGCCAGTTCGCCGATGTGCCGGAATCTTTTTTCTTCGAACATCTGCAGAAATGTTATCCGCACCTGTTCAACGATCAGCAGACGCCCCTGTCCAGTGACATGCGTGGTGATGTCGGCCGCTTCTGATCCGGCGTATGCTGCCTGCCCATTTACTGGAAAAGAGGCGGTCATGCTGAAGATCTGGGGTCGCAAGAATTCGTCGAATGTCAGAAAACCGTTGTGGGCGGCCGAAGAGCTCGGGCTGGCCTACGAGGCCATCGATGCCGGTGGCGCGTTTGGTGTGGTCGACACGCCGGAGTACCGGGCGATGAACCCGAACGGGCGGGTGCCGATGATTCAGGACGACGGTTTCGTGTTGTGGGAATCCAACGCCATCGTGCGTTACCTGCTGGCCAAACATGCAGCAGATACCTCGTGGTATCCGGCGGATCCGCAGGCCCGTGCCACCGCTGACAAGTGGATGGACTGGACGACGTCCAGTTTCGCAGGACCGTTTCGCACGGTGTTCTGGGGCGTTTTGCGTACCCCGGCGGACAAGCAGGACTGGCCGGCGATCCATGCGGCGATCAAGGAATGTGACGGCTTGCTGGCGATGGCCGATCAGGCGCTCAAGCACCAGCCGTATCTGTCCGGGAGTGAAATCGGCATGGGTGATATCCCGCTGGGCAGTTTCATTTATGCCTGGTTCGAGATGCCGATCGAGCGCGCGCCACAGCCGAACCTTGAGGCCTGGTACGCGCGGTTGAAACAGCGTCCGGCCTATCGCAAAGCGGTCATGACCGCGTTGAATTAATACCTACTATCGACACACTTGACTGTACTTGTGCGGCGACGGCAAGCACCATTGCGCTCGAGCGCTGCGGTTGTCTTCCTCGCCGCCGGCTTTTTATCAGTCCTTTTTTCCTTACTGGGTGCGTAAATCCGATATGAGTTCCGCTCTGTCCATCCGGCAGCTAACCAAAACCTACGGCAACGGGTTCCAGGCCTTGAGTGGTATCGATCTGGACGTCGCCGAAGGTGACTTCTTCGCCTTGCTCGGCCCCAACGGCGCCGGCAAATCCACAACCATCGGCATTCTCTCGACCCTGGTCAACAAGACCAGCGGCACAGTGAATATCTTTGGGCACGACCTGGACAAGAACCCGGCGGCGCTCAAGCGCTCCATCGGTGTGGTGCCCCAGGAATTCAACTTCAATCAGTTCGAAAAGACCTTCGACATTGTCGTGACTCAGGCCGGCTACTACGGCATTCCGGCGAAGATCGCCAAGGAACGCGCCGAGCAGTACCTGACCCAGCTCGGCCTGTGGGACAAGCGCGATGTGCCGTCACGTTCGCTGTCCGGCGGCATGAAGCGTCGTTTGATGATCGCCCGTGCGCTGGTGCATGAACCGCGTCTGCTGATCCTCGACGAGCCGACGGCCGGGGTCGATATCGAACTGCGCCGTTCGATGTGGACATTCCTCACCGAACTGAACCAGAAAGGCATCACCATCATCCTCACCACCCACTACCTGGAAGAGGCTGAGCAGTTGTGCCGCAACATCGGCATCATCGACCACGGCACGATTGTCGAGAACACCAGCATGCGTCAGCTGCTCGGCCAGTTGCATGTGGAAACCTTCCTGCTCGACCTCAAGAGCGATCTGGCGATGGCGCCACAACTGGTCGGGTATCCGGCCCGGTTGATAGACGCACACACCCTGGAAGTCCAGGTCGACAAGACCATGGGCATCACTGCGCTCTTTGGCCAACTGGCCCTGCAGAACATCGAAGTGCTGAGCCTGCGCAATAAAACCAATCGCCTCGAGGAGCTGTTCGTGTCCCTGGTGGAGAAAAATCTGTCGAAGGTGGCGGTATGAGTTCCGAACTGCGCCCCAACCTCGTTGCCCTCAATACCATCGTTTATCGCGAAGTCAGACGCTTCACCCGGATCTGGCCGCAGACCCTGCTGCCGCCGGCGATCACCATGGTGTTGTACTTCGTGATCTTCGGTAACCTGATCGGCCGGCAAATCGGCGACATGGGTGGCTTCACCTACATGGAGTACATCGTGCCGGGTCTGATCATGATGTCGGTGATCACCAACTCTTACGGCAACGTGGTGTCGAGTTTCTTCGGCAGCAAGTTCCAGCGCTCCATCGAAGAACTGATGGTGTCGCCGGTGTCACCGCACACCATTCTGATCGGTTACACCATTGGTGGCGTCTTGCGAGGCCTGATGGTGGGTGTGATCGTGACAATTCTGTCGCTGTTCTTCACCCATCTGCAGGTACATCATCTCGGCGTGACGGTGCTGGTGGTGGTGCTGACGGCGACGATCTTCTCGCTGCTGGGCTTCATCAACGCGGTGTTTGCGCGCAACTTCGATGACATCTCGATCATCCCGACCTTCGTGCTGACCCCGCTGACCTATCTTGGTGGCGTGTTCTACTCGATCACCTTGCTGCCGCCGTTCTGGCAGACCGTGTCGCTGGCCAACCCGGTATTGCATATGGTCAACGCCTTCCGTTACGGCATCCTCGGCGTATCGGATATCCGCATCGGTATCGCGATCACTTTCATGCTGGTGGCGACCGTGGTGCTGTATTTCGGTTGTGCGCGGTTGTTGGTGAGCGGGCGCGGAATGCGTACCTGATTTCTTCAATGCTGCAATGAAAAACGGCCTCCCACAGTGGAGGCCGTTTTGCATTCAGCGCATGCGACTTTTCTTGCGCCGCGCCCATTGCCGGGCCACCCACCAGCGCCAGTACATCATTACCAGACAGTAGGCGAGGGCGCCCAGTGCCAGCCCGACCACCACCGACCCCAGCAGAAACGGTTGCCACAAGGTCGAGAGCTCGCCGCTGATCCATTCCCAGGTCAATTCGTCGGGGAGCGTGCGGGCGGGCACATCCATCAGCCAGGCCCCAGCCTGATAAGTGCAGAAAAACACCGCCGGCATGGTGATCGGATTGGTCAGCCAGACCAGGCTGACGGCAATCGGCATGTTGCCGCGCACCATGATCGCGAGGACGGCGGCCACCAGCATTTGCGCGGGAATCGGCAGGAACGCAGCGAACAGGCCGACGGCCATGGCGCGGGCCACCGAGTGTCGGTTGAGATGCCAGAGGTTCGGTTCATGCAGCAACGTGCCGAGAAAGCGTAAGGATTTGTGTTCCCTGATGCTCGTCGGGTCGGGCATGTAACGTTTGAATAAGCGCCGGGGCATAAGGCTTCTCGGTCGGTTAAGGCGGCAAGTATGTCTGGATTCTAGGAACCGCCCATTCAGACTTTGTGACAATTGATAACGACGGTCGTGCCCCGTAGCCGCTATGCCTGAAGGTAGGACTCTCAAGGACGGGCTTATGCGCACAGGGATGATGGCGCTGGCGGTCGGTCTGCTGGCTGCGGTTTTTTTACCGGCCTTGCCGCCGGTCGGGTTATGGCTGGTGTTGCCGTGGGTGGCGCTGATGCTGCTGCCGTTTCGCAGCTATCCACTGGCGTTTTTACTGCTTGGATTCACATGGGCGGGTTTCAACGCGCAGTTAGCGTTGAATGATCGACTGCCTTCCCGGCTGGATGGTGAAACGCGTTGGGTGGAAGGGCGGGTCGTGGGCTTGCCGCAGAATGCCGAGGGTGTCGTGCGGTTCGAACTGGCCGATGCCCGCTCACGTCACGAGCAACTGCCATCGCTGATGCGCCTGGCCTGGTATGCCGGGCCTCCGGTCAGCAGTGGTGAGCGCTGGCGACTGGCGGTCAAACTCAAGCGTCCTGGCGGTCTGCTCAATCCGGATGCGTTCGATCACGAGGCCTGGCTGTTGGCGCAGCGCATCGGTGCCACCGGAACGGTGAAGGATGGCCAGCGTCTGGCGCCGGCGCAGTGGGCCTGGCGCGAGGGCATTCGTCAGCGCCTGCTTGCCGTGGACGCCCAGGGGCGTAACGGCGCCCTGGCCGCGTTGGTGCTCGGCGATGGTTCGGGACTCGGTCGCGAGGACTGGCAGACCTTGCAGGACACCGGCACCGTGCACCTGCTGGTGATTTCCGGCCAGCACATCGGGCTGTTGGCAGCGTTGATGTACGCGCTGGTCGCCGGGTTGGCGCGATTCGGCTTTTGGCCATTGCGTTGGCCCTGGCTGCCCTGGGCGTGCGGTCTGGCGTTCGCGGCGGCGCTGGGTTACGGCCTGCTGGCCGGTTTCGACGTGCCGGTGCGGCGGGCCTGCGTGATGGTTGCGCTGGTGCTGTTGTGGCGTTTGCGCTTTCGCCACCTCGGCGCATGGTGGCCATTGCTGTTGGCCTTCAACGGTGTGTTGCTGATGGATCCTCTGGCCAGCCTGCGGCCGGGGTTGTGGCTGTCATTCGCGGCGGTGGCTGTGTTGATTTTCACCTTCGGCGGCCGGCTGGGGCCGTGGCGCTGGTGGCAAACCTGGACACGCGCGCAGTGGTTGATCGCGATCGGCTTGTGCCCGGTGCTGCTGGCGTTGAGCCTGCCGATCAGTCTCAGTGGGCCACTGGCCAATCTGCTGGCAGTGCCGTGGGTCAGTTTCGCGGTATTGCCGCCGGCGTTGCTG
Source organism: Pseudomonas sp. PHC1 (assembly GCF_046487845.1). Classification (NCBI taxonomy): domain Bacteria; kingdom Pseudomonadati; phylum Pseudomonadota; class Gammaproteobacteria; order Pseudomonadales; family Pseudomonadaceae; genus Pseudomonas; species Pseudomonas sp. PHC1. The sequence continues at coordinate 346,221 of NZ_JBJXHJ010000004.1, read as the reverse complement.
GGCACTTTGTTGTTGCCGATCCCTTCTGTCGGGGAAGGGCTGCTGTGGTTGGCCGGCGGGCTGATCGACGGGTTGTTCCGGGCACTGGCCCTGATTGCCGGGCACTGGCCGGCGTGGGTCGCAGCGTCGATGCCGGGGTGGATCCTGGTGCTGGGTTGCATGGGGGCAGTGCTGTTATTACTGCCCCGAGGCATTCCTTTGCGTCCATTGGGCTGGCCGTTGCTGCTGGTGCTGGTGTTTCCGCCGCGGGAGCGGCTGGCCGAAGGTATGGCTGATGTCTGGCAACTGGATGTCGGCCAAGGCCTGGCGATTCTGATCCGCACCCGCAACCACACCTTGCTGTACGACAGCGGTCCGCGTTTCGGTGACCTGGACCTCGGTGAGCGAGTGGTGCTGCCGGCTTTGCGCAAACTGGGTGTGGAACACCTCGACCTGATGCTGCTCAGTCATGCCGATGCCGATCACGCGGGTGGCGCACTCGCGGTGGCGAAAGGTTTGCCGGTCAGCCGGGTCATCAGTGGCGACCCGCCGGGGCTGCCCGACGCGCTGAACGCCGAGGCCTGTGAAAGCGGCCGGCAATGGCAGTGGGACGGCGTTACCTTTCATTTATGGCAATGGGCTGACGCCCACGACAGCAACCAGCGTTCCTGCGTCCTGCAGATCGAAGCCAATGGTGAGCGGTTACTGCTGACCGGTGATATCGACAGCGCCGCCGAGCGGGACTTGCTCAACAGCCCGCTGGCGGTTCCCACCCAGTGGCTGCAAGCCCCGCACCATGGCAGCCGCAGTTCATCATCAATGGCCTTGCTCAAGGTTTTGCAGCCCCGGGCCGTACTGATTTCCCGGGGGCAGGGCAACTCGTTCGGCCATCCACACCCGACGGTCATTGCCCGTTACCGCAAACAGGGAATACATACCCATGACAGTGCCGAGCAGGGCGCCATTCATCTGCAATTGGGGCGGTTTCAGCCGGCCGGCTCGATGCGTCAACAACGCCGCTTCTGGCGCGCCCCGCCGTTGCCGGGGGCGGAGTACCGTTGAGCACGGTCGTCGGGGCGACGGGTCTTTATCGCGAACCGGTATGGTAAAGTGGCGCACTTTTTCGAGGGGGCTGTCACTGTGTGGGAATTGGTCAAATCCGGCGGCTGGATGATGTTGCCGATCATTCTGAGTTCCATCGCCGCCATGGCGATCGTCGCCGAGCGCCTGTGGACCCTGCGCGCCAGTCGCGTCACCCCTGAGCATCTGCTGGGTCAGGTCTGGGTCTGGATCAAGGACAAGCAGCTCAACAAGGAAAAACTCAAGGAATTGCGCGCCAACTCGCCGCTGGGGGAAATCCTCGCCGCGGGTCTGGCCAACTCCAAGCATGGTCGCGAGATCATGAAAGAGTGCATCGAAGAGGCCGCCGCCCGGGTCATTCACGAGCTCGAACGCTACGTCAGCGCGCTGGGCACCATTGCCGCCATGTCGCCGCTGTTGGGTCTGCTGGGTACGGTGCTGGGCATGATCGACATTTTCAGCGCCTTCACCGGTTCCGGCATGAGCACCAATGCAGCGGTGCTGGCCGGCGGTATTTCCAAGGCGCTGATCACCACTGCTGCGGGCCTGATGGTCGGTATTCCGGCGGTGTTCTTCCACCGTTTCCTGCAACGCCGCATCGATGAACTGGTGGTGGGCATGGAGCAGGAAGCAATCAAACTGGTGGAAGTGGTGCAGGGCGACCGTGACGTCGATCTGGCCGGGGGCAAAGCGTGAAATTCCGTCGCAAGCCCCGGGAAACGATCGACATCAACCTCGCGTCGCTGATCGACGTGGTGTTCATTCTGTTGCTGTTTTTCGTCGTGACCACCACCTTCACCCGCGAAACCCAGTTGCGCGTCGATCTGCCGGAAGCGGTCAGCGGCTCGCCGGCCGAGGATCAGCAGGTCAAGCAACTGGACGTGGCCATCAGCGCCGAAGGCGTGTTCTCGGTGAACAACAAGATTCTGCCGAAGAACGATCTGGCCACCCTGATGGAAGCCATGCAGAAAGAAGCCAACGGCGACACCAGCATGCCGTTGTCGATCAGTGCTGACGGCAAGGCTCAGCATCAATCCGTGATCACCGCCATGGATGCGGCCGGCAAGCTCGGTTTCAGCCATCTGCGCATGACCACGGTCGAGGCGGCGCCCAAATCCTGATGGCCATGTCCGATCGTCTGCTCGCCGCGTGGTATCAGGGGCACCCGGCCCTGACGCTGTTGCGGCCGCTGGAGTGGCTGTATCGCCGCGTTGTGGCCGGCAAGCGTCAGCGTTTTCTCGACGGTGAGGGCGAGATCTATCAATCCCCGGTGCCAGTGATCGTGGTCGGCAATATCACCGTCGGCGGCACCGGCAAGACACCGATGATCCTGTGGCTGATCGAGCACTGCCGACGCCACGGGCTGCGGGTCGGCGTGGTCAGCCGTGGCTATGGCGCCAAACCGGCGCACTTGCCATGGCGGGTCGAGTCTGATCAGACTGCCGACATTGCCGGCGACGAGCCGTTGCTGATCGTGCAGCGCACGGGGGTACCGCTGATGATCGACCCTGACCGCAGCGCCGCCGTCAGAGCGCTGCTGGACAGCGAGCCGCTGGACCTGATCCTGTCCGATGACGGCATGCAGCATTACCGCCTCGCGCGGGATCTGGAACTGGTGCTGATCGACGCTGCCCGTGGGCTTGGCAACCGGCGTTGCCTGCCCGCCGGCCCCCTGCGTGAACCGGTCGAACGCCTGCAAAGCGTTGACGGGGTGCTGTTCAACGGTGCCCCTGAGGATCGCGACGGCGGTTTCGCCTTCCGTCTGCAGCCCTCGGCGCTGGTCAATCTGCGCAGCGGCGAACGCCGGCCGCTCGATCATTTTCCGCCCGGTCAGGCCGTGCACGCAGTGGCCGGGATCGGCAACCCGCAACGTTTCTTCAATACCCTCGAAGCGCTAGACTGGCGGCCAGTGCCCCACGCCTTCGCCGACCACGCCGAATACAGCGTGCAGGCCTTGAGTTTTACGCCGTCATTGCCAGTGGTGATGACTGAAAAGGACGCGGTGAAGTGCCGTGCCTTCGCCGCCGCCGACTGGTGGTACCTGGCGGTCGATGCCGTGCCGTCGCCGGCCTTCGTGGCCTGGTTCGACACGCAGTTGATGCGCCTGTTGCCGGATCGTCTTTTGCCTTAATCCGTTTTTATCCAGGGAATGTTCATGGACACCAAATTGCTCGACATCCTCGCCTGCCCGGTCTGCAAAGGCCCGCTCAAACTCAGCGCCGACAAGACCGAACTGATCAGCAAGGGCGCCGGCCTGGCGTACCCGATCCGCGACGGCATCCCGGTCATGCTGGAAAGCGAAGCCCGCACCCTGACCACCGATGAGCGTCTGGATAAATGACCACCGCCTTCACCGTTGTCATCCCGTCGCGCTACGCTTCGACCCGTCTGCCGGGCAAACCGCTGCTGGACATCGCCGGCAAGCCGATGATCCAGCACGTCTGGGAACAGGCCAGCAAAAGCAGCGCCAGCCGCGTGGTCGTGGCCACCGACGATGCGCGCATTGTCGAGGCCTGCAAGACTTTCGGCGCCGAAGTGGTGCTGACCCGTGAAGATCACAATTCCGGCACCGATCGTCTGGCCGAAGTGGCGGCGAAGCTGGGGCTGGAACCGGATGCCATCGTGGTCAATGTGCAGGGTGACGAGCCGCTGATCCCGCCGAGCGTGATCGATCAGGTCGCCGCCAACCTCGCAGCCCACACCGAGGCGCGGATGGCCACCCTGGCCGAGCCGATCGAAGACGTCGAAACCCTGTTCAATCCGAACGTGGTCAAGGTCGTCAGCGACCTCGACGGTCTGGCGCTGACCTTCAGTCGCGCGACCCTGCCCTGGGCCCGCGATGCCTTCGCCAAGAGCCGCGATGTGCTGCCGGAAGGCGTACCGTACCGTCGTCACATCGGCATTTATGCCTACCGCGCCGGTTTCCTTCAGGACTTCGTGAGCTGGGGGCCGTGCTGGCTGGAAAACACCGAATCCCTCGAGCAATTGCGTGCCCTGTGGCACGGCGTGCGGATTCACGTGGCTGACGCGTTGATCGCACCGCCAACCGGGGTCGACACCGCCGAAGACCTCGAGCGCGTCCGTCGCCTGCTGGAGGCCTGATGCGCGTTCTGTTCGTGTGCCTGGGCAACATCTGCCGTTCGCCTACCGCCGAAGGCGTGTTGCGCCATAAATTGCGCGAAGCGGGGCTGGCGGATCAGGTCGAAGTGGCCTCCGCCGGCACCGGTGACTGGCACGTCGGCAACCCGCCGGACAAGCGCAGCCAGGCTGTGGCCAGGCAGCGCGGTTATGACCTGTCGGCGCAACGCGCTCAGCAGGTCAGCCGCGCCGATTTCGCCAGCTACGACCTGATCCTCGCCATGGACAACAGCAACCTGCGCAACCTCAAGGCTTTGCAGCCGTCCACCGGCAAGGCCGAGCTGGACTTGTTCCTGCGTCGGTATGAAGGGGAAGTCGATGAAGTGCCGGATCCGTATTACGACGGCGATCAAGGCTTCGAGCAGGTGCTGGATCTGATCGAGCGTGCCTGCGATCAGCTGTTGATCGAAGTGAAGGGGCGGTTATGAGTTTGCAGGTGCAGCCGCAGGTTTCCCTGAAGCCCTTCAATACCTTCGGCGTTGATGTTCGCGCGCAGCTGTTTGCCGAAGCTCACAGTGACGCCGATGTGCGCGAAGCCCTGGCTTACGCGACTTCCCACAACGTGCCGTTGCTGGTGATCGGCGGCGGCAGCAACCTGTTGCTCACGGCGGACATCCCGGCGCTGGTGCTGCGCATGGCCAGCCGTGGCATTCGTGTCATCAGCGACGACGGCAATCGTGTGGTGATTGAAGCCGAGGCCGGCGAGCCGTGGCACCCGTTCGTGCAGCACACGCTGGCGCAGGGTTTTTCGGGACTGGAAAATCTCAGCCTGATCCCCGGCACTGTCGGCGCCGCGCCCATGCAGAACATCGGTGCCTACGGCGTCGAGATCAAGGATGTGTTCGCCGGCCTGACGGCGCTGGATCGCCAGACCGGCGAGCTGCGCGACTTCAGTCTGGAGGAGTGCAACTTCGCCTACCGCGACAGCGTGTTCAAGCAGCAGCCGGGTCGTTGGTTGATCCTGCGAGTGCGCTTCGCACTGAACCGAGTCGCGCATCTGCATCTGGAATACGGCCCTGTGCGTCAGCGTCTGACCGAGCAGGGCATCGAGCAGCCGACGCCGACGGATGTCAGCCGCGCGATTTGCAGCATCCGCAGCGAAAAACTGCCGGACCCGGCAGTGCTCGGCAATGCCGGCAGTTTTTTCAAGAACCCGCTGGTGTCGGCGGCGGTGGTCGCACAGATCAAGGCACAGCACCCGGATCTGGTGGCCTACGCGCAACCGGACGGGCAGATGAAACTGGCGGCTGGTTGGCTGATCGAGCGCGCCGGTTGGAAGGGCTTTCGCGAGGCCGATGCCGGCGTGCATAAATTGCAGGCGCTGGTGCTGGTCAACTACGGCGCGGCGACCGGGCTGCAATTGCTCGATCTGGCGCAGCGCATCCAGAAAGACATTTCAGAACGTTTCAATGTTGAGCTGGAAATGGAGCCCAACCGCTATTGAGGCTACGCTTTCAAGGCTGAACCCAAAGCCCTGCACTTATTTAAAAAGTGCAGGGCTTTTTTGTTAATCGCGGGTTAACGTAGCCAGCTAACGATACAGCCATTTGCTCCACCAAAGGCCCGGTGCAGACGTTCCCGTCGGCACAAGAGAGCCTGATTAGCCTGAGCCGATCTGCGCGAACCACTACCGTCCCTGCGGTGGCAGATGGCTCGACCCCATAACCTCCAAGAATATGCGGGCGTGCCCATGATTACCCTGAAACTCAATGGTCAAGATCATCCACTCGATGTCACCGAGGACATGCCACTGTTGTGGGCGATCCGTGACGTCGCCGGTTACAACGGCACCAAGTTCGGCTGCGGCATGGGCCTGTGCGGTGCGTGCACCATTCATATCGACGGCGCGCCGGCGCGCAGTTGCATCACCCCGATCGGTTCGGTGGTCGGGCAGAACGTGACCACCATCGACAACCTGCATGCCGACCCGGTCGGTCAGATCGTCCAGCAAGCCTGGCTCGACACGGCCGTTGCCCAATGCGGTTACTGCCAGGGCGGGCAGATCATGTCCGCCACCGCGTTGCTCAAGACCAACCCGAACCCGAGCGACGAGCAGATTGAAGAGGCGATGGTCGGCAACATCTGCCGTTGCGGCACCTACAACCGGATCAAGACTGCGATCCGCCAGGCATCCACTCACCTGAAGGAGGCCAAGGCATGAGCCGTTTACCGAACGATTTCGCCCTGAGCAACCTGAGTCGCCGGGGCTTCCTCAAAGGCGTCGGCGCCACCGGTGCGCTGGTGCTGGCGGCGAGCTGGGGCTGGCAGGATGCGCTGGCCGAAGACAAGCCGAAGCAGTTCGGCGCCGATGGCATGCCCAATGGCTGGATCGATGATCCGAAAGTCTACGTCAGCATTGCCGCCGACGGCACGGTGACCGTGGTCTGCAACCGTTCGGAAATGGGCCAGGGCGTGCGCACCAGCCTGACCATGGTGGTCGCCGATGAACTGGAAGCCGACTGGGCGCACGTCAAGGTTCAGCAGGCGCCGGGAGATGAGGTGCGCTTCGGCAACCAGGACACCGACGGCTCGCGCAGCATGCGTCACTGGTACGAACCGATGCGCCGTTGCGGCGCCGCCGCCCGCACCATGCTTGAGCAAGCGGCCGCCGCCCGGTGGAAGGTGCCGGTCGGCGAATGCCGCGCGCAGCTGCATAAAGTCATTCACACGCCGTCCGGGCGCGAGCTGGGTTACGGCGAGCTGGCCGCGGCAGCCAGTGCGCTGGCGGTGCCGGCCCGTGACAGCCTGCGGCTCAAGCAACCGGCGGAATTCCGCTATATCGGCAAGGAAGGCACCAAGGCCATCGACGGTGCCGACATCGTCAATGGCCGCGCGGTGTACGGCGCCGACGTGCATTTCGACGGCATGCTGTTCGCGGTCATCGCACGCCCGGCGGTGTACGGCGGCAAGGTCAAGTCAGTGGATGACAGCGCCGCGCTGAAAGTGCCGGGCGTACTCAAAGTCATCCAGATCGAACCGCGGCCATTGCCTTCGGAGTTCCAGCCGTTGGGTGGCGTGGCCGTGGTGGCGAGCAATACCTGGGCGGCATTGAAGGGTCGCGAGGCGCTGAAAATCGAGTGGGACGATGGCCCGAACGCCACTTATGATTCGGTCGCCTATCGCAAGGAGATTGAAGCCGCTTCGCTGAAACCGGGCAAAGTGGTGCGCAATACCGGCGACATCGACAAAGCCATCGGCAGTGCCGCCAGCACCCTGGAAGCGTCTTATTACTTGCCGCATCTGGCCCAGGCACCGATGGAGCCGATGGTCGCCATCGCCCGTTACAAGGATGGCACCTGCGAGGCCTGGGCGCCAAGCCAGGCGCCCCAGGTCACCCGCGAGCGGATCGCCGAACGTCTGGGCCTGCCGTTCGATAACGTCACCTTCAATGTCACGCTGTTGGGCGGTGGTTTCGGGCGCAAGTCGAAACCGGACTTCGTCGTTGAAGCGGCCGTTCTCGCCAAGGAGTTTCCCGGCAAGGCAGTGCGCGTGCAGTGGACCCGGGAAGACGACATCCACAATTCGTATTTCCACACGGTGTCCGCCGAGTACCTCAAGGCCGGTGTGGGCAAGGACGGCTTGCCGTCCGCCTGGTTGCACCGCACGGTGGCGCCGAGCATCACTGCGCTGTTCGCACCGGGCATGAATCACGAAGCTGCCTTCGAACTGGGCATGGGTTTCACCAACATGGCCTACGCGATTCCCAACGTGCGCCTGGAAAACCCCGAAGCCACGGTGCACACGCGGGTCGGCTGGTATCGCTCGGTGTCGAACATTCCCCATGGTTTCGCGATCCAGAGTTTTGTCGACGAACTGGCGCACAAAGCCAAGGAAGATCCGCTCAAGTACCAGATCAAATTGCTTGGTCCGGATCGGCAGATCGATCCACGCACTTTGAGTGAGGAGTGGAACTACGGCGAATCCCCCGAGCGTTATCCGATCGACACCGGGCGCATGCGCACCGTGCTCGAAACGGCGGCCAAGGCGGCGGGTTGGGGGCGTCAGTTGCCCAAAGGCCGTGGTCTCGGATTGGCCGTGCATTACAGCTTCGTCACTTATGTGGCGGCGGTGATCGAGGTTGAGGTCAAGGACGACGGCACGCTGCTCGTGCACAAGGCCGATATCGCCGTGGATTGCGGCCCGCAGATCAACCCGGAGCGGATCCGTTCGCAGTTCGAAGGCGCGTGTGTGATGGGCCTGGGCAATGCCGTGTGGGGCGAAATCAGCTTCAAGGACGGCAAGGTGCAGCAGGACAACTTCCATATGTATGAAGTGGCGCGCATGTCGTTGGCGCCGAAGGAAGTCGCGGTGCATCTGGTAACGCCGCCGGGCGAGGTGCCGCTGGGCGGTGTCGGCGAACCGGGCGTGCCGCCGATTGCGCCGGCGCTGTGCAATGCGATCTTTGCCGCGACCGGTCAGCGTATCCGCAACCTGCCGGTGCGTTACCAGTTGCAGGGCTGGCAGAAGGCGCAAGCGTGATGGACAGCGCCGATCTTAATGTCCTGCGCAGTGTGCTCGAATGGCGTCGCGCCGGGCAGCGGGTGGTGTTGTTCAGCGTGGTGCAGACCTGGGGTACCGCGCCCCGGGCGCCCGGCGCGATGCTGGCGCTGCGCGAAGATGGCGTGGTGATCGGCTCGGTGTCCGGCGGTTGCGTCGAGGACGATCTGATCGCCCGGCTGCACGATGGGCGGATTCCCGCCAACGGGCCGCCGGTGCAGTTGATCACCTACGGCGTGACGCAGGAAGAAGCCGCGCGCTTCGGCCTGCCTTGCGGCGGCACCCTGCGCCTGACCGAGGAACGGGTCGGTGATCCGGCGTGGGTCGCCGAGTTGCTGGATCGCTGCGAGGCTCACGAAATCGTCGCTCGCGAGCTGAACATCGACACTGGCGAGGTGGTGTTGCGACCGGCCGGCAAGACTGACACCTTGAACTTCGACGGCCTGACCCTGCGTGCCATTTACGGTCCGCGCTGGCGCCTGCTGTTGATCGGCGCCGGGCAGTTGTCGCGGTATGTGGCCGAGATGGCGCGGTTGCTGGATTTCGAAGTGCTGATCTGTGATCCACGTACCGAATTCGTCTATGGCTGGGAAGAGCAGCATGGACGGTTTGTCCCCGGCATGCCGGACGAAGCAGTGCTGAATATCCAGACCGATGAACGCACGGCGATTGTCGCGCTGACTCACGACCCACGGCTGGATGACATGGCGCTGCTCACGGCGCTCGACTCCAAGGCGTTCTACGTCGGCGCACTCGGCTCGCGGGTCAACAGCCGCAAACGTCGGGAAAATCTGGCTGAGCTAGGCCTGTCGGAAGCGGCCATCGCCCGTTTGCACGGGCCGATCGGTTTGCATATCGGCAGCCATTCCCCGGCGGAAATCGCCCTGTCGCTGTTGGCGGAAATCGTCGCGATCAAGAATGGTGTCGAGCTCAAGCAGAAGAAGACAGTGGAGAGCGTATGAGCCGATCGATCGGAGTGATTGTGCTGGCGGCGGGCGAGGGCAGCCGCTTTCGCGAAGTGGCAGGCGCTGACAAGGACAAGCTGCTGGCCGATTGCACCGGGCGCGATGGTGCGGTGCGTTCGGTGATCGAGCAGGTGCTGGTGAGCCTGCCGGCGAGCCTCGACAAGCGAGTGCTGGTGACGACCGAGGCGCGGCCGCAGGTGATGCGCATGGCGCAGGCTTATGGGTGTGACGTTGTCTCGATCGAGTCCACGGGAATGGGCGACAGCATTGCGGCGGGGGTGGCGGCTTGCCCGGAGGCCGATGGCTGGCTGATTGTGCTGGGCGACATGCCATTCATCCTGGCGTCGAGCATTGAGCGGGTTGTGGCGGCAATTGCCGAGGATGCGGTCAGCGTACCGACGTTGAACGGTGACTATGGGCATCCGGTCGGGTTTGGTCGCTCGTTCGCCGCAGGGTTGATGGCCTTGTCCGGTGATCGGGGCGCGCGACCGTTGTTTGCCCAGGGTCGAGTGATGGAAGTCGCGGTGGATGATCCCGGCGTGTTGTGGGACATCGACGTCTCGGATGCTCTGTTTTTTCCGCCATCCTGATAAAACCTGAGGCAATAAAAAGCCCCGCCTGGATCACCAGGCGGGGCTTTTTAGTGGCGTTTGGAATCAGACGAGGGGTTTAGGCTCGTGTTCTTTTTCCTGGGCCTCTTCGTGTTGCTCGACCGCTTCCTGAACGGAGCGTGGTGCTTCGGCAATCACGGCTTCAACGGCCACTTCCTCAGCGACCGGGGCAGGAGCTGCCTCGACCACTTCGGCAGCTGGAGCAGCAGCGGCGGCAGCGGCAGCCAGCTCGGCTTCCTTCTGCAGACGCTCTTCTTCACGCTTGCGACGACGCACTTCACGCGGGTCGTTCGGCGCACGGCCGCTTGGGGTCAGCGCGCTGACGGGTGCGACGACTGGAGCCGCTTCAACCACCGGGGCAGGTGCTTCGGCGACGACCGGCGCTTCAACCGCAGGGGCTTCAACGACCGGTGCCGGTTCAGCAACAACTACTGGCTCGGCAGCCTTGGCTTCTTCGACGACAGGCGCTTCAACCACTGGCGCTGGTGTTTCAGCGACAGCCGGCTCGGCTACCCAGTTGAATGCGGTCTGCTCTTCGCGAACTTCACGCACGGTTTCGGTTACGGTTTCGACAGCCGACTCTTCAGCAACGACGGGGGCTTCGAAGGTCACGGCAGGTTCGGCAGCGACTTCAGCCTGAGGCTGAGCTTCGCGAACCGGAGCTACTTCGACTTCCGGAGCGGCAGCTGCTTCGACCGGTGTGGTGGCTTCAACAGCCGGTGCTTCAACTGGAGCCGTTTCCAGCGTGGCAGCGGTGGCGCGTTCAGCTTGCTCGTGGGCCTGAGCTTCGGCTGGAGCGCTGATCACGGTGCTGGCAACAGCAGCGGTAACAGCCAGACCAGCAGCCAGATCGGCCGTGCTTGGCGCTTGAGCGTTTTCGCCGGACTCGGATTCTTCCGAACCCTCGATCACGTTGCCATTGGCATCACGCTGACGTTCGCGACGGTTGCTGCGACGACGCTGACCACGGGAGCGGCGGCGTGGACGATCGCCTTCGGCGTTCTCCGAACCGTCTTCCGGCAGTTGCTCTTCGTTGGTGGTGATTTCTTCTTCGGCGACGGCAGCAGGGGCCTGTTCGGCGCGCGGTTGACGCTCTTCACGCGGAGGACGTGGCGCACGTTCTTCACGTGGCTGACGGGCCGGACGCTCTTCAGCGGTGGCGGCAGCAGAAACGGCCGGAGCGGCATCCAGAGGCTCGCGCAGTTCACGTACGCGTTCTTCACGCTCGCCACGTGGCTTGCGATCTTCACGCGGAGCACGTGGTGCACGTTCTTCGCGAGGGGCGCGTGGTGCGCGCTCTTCGCGGGCTACCGGTGCTTCGTCACGGGATTCGCGTGGCTCGCGGACTTCACGGGGTTCGCGCGGTTGACGCTCTTCACGCGGCTCACGTGGGGCGCGCTCTTCACGCGGTGCACGTTCTTCACGCGGCTTGCGTTCTTCATCGCGGCGACCGTTACGGTTGCGGCTCTGCTGACGACCATTGCGACGCTCTTCGTTGCGGGCCGGACGCTCGGTGGCAGGTTTCTCAACCACGACCGGAGCAACAGGCTCTTCCTTGGTGGCGAACAGGCTGACCAGCGACTTCACCAGGCCTTTGAACAGGCTTGGCTCTGGCGCGGCAACCGGAGCAGGTGCCGGGGCCGGAGCGGCGACTTCGGTCGGAACCGGAGCGTTGGCGCGGGCCGGAGCAGTCTTGACGGCGGCTTCCTGGCGAACCAGGGTGCGGGTCGCGGCGGCTGGCTGGACGTCTTCGACTTCGGCGGCAGCGGCAGCGATTTCGTAGCTGGACTGGTTGGTCGCGGCTTCCGGGCTGTCGTCGCGCAGGCGCTGAACTTCGAAATGCGGGGTTTCGAGGTGATCGTTCGGCAGGATGACGATGCGGGCGCGGGTGCGCAGTTCGATCTTGGTGATCGAGTTGCGTTTTTCGTTGAGCAGGAACGCGGCCACCGGGATCGGCACTTGAGCGCGCACTTCGGCGGTCCGGTCTTTCAGGGCTTCTTCTTCGATCAGGCGCAGGATCGCCAGGGACAGCGATTCGACATCACGGATGATGCCGGTGCCGCTGCAGCGCGGGCAGACGATGCCGCTGCTTTCGCCGAGCGAAGGGCGCAGGCGCTGGCGGGACATTTCCAGCAGGCCGAAGCGCGAGATGCGGCCGATCTGCACGCGAGCGCGGTCGGCTTCCAGGCATTCGCGGACTTTTTCTTCCACGGCGCGCTGGTTCTTGGCAGGGGTCATGTCGATGAAGTCGATGACGATCAGGCCGCCGATGTCGCGCAGGCGCAACTGACGGGCGATCTCTTCGGCCGCTTCAAGGTTGGTCTGCAGGGCGGTTTCTTCGATGTCGCTGCCTTTGGTGGCGCGCGCCGAGTTGATGTCGATGGACACCAGGGCTTCGGTCGGATCGATGACGATGGAGCCGCCGGACGGCAGTTCGACGACGCGCTGGAAAGCGGTCTCGATCTGGCTCTCGATCTGGAAACGGTTGAACAGCGGAACGCTGTCTTCGTACAGCTTGATCTTGCTGGCGTACTGCGGCATTACCTGGCGGATGAAGGTCAGGGCTTCGTCCTGGGCTTCAACGCTGTCGATCAGCACTTCGCCGATGTCCTGGCGCAGGTAATCGCGGATGGCGCGGATGATCACGTTGCTTTCCTGATAGATCAGGAACGGCGCGGAACGATCCAGCGAGGCTTCCTTGATGGCGGTCCAGAGTTGCAGCAGGTAATCGAGGTCCCACTGCATTTCTTCGCTGCTGCGGCCCAGGCCGGCAGTGCGCACGATCAGGCCCATGTCGGCCGGAGCCACCAGGCCGTTCAGCGCTTCACGCAGTTCGTTGCGCTCTTCGCCTTCGATGCGACGGGAGATGCCGCCGGCACGCGGGTTGTTCGGCATCAGAACAAGGTAACGACCGGCCAGGCTGATGAAGGTGGTCAGGGCGGCGCCCTTGTTGCCACGTTCTTCTTTTTCGACCTGAACGATGACTTCCTGGCCTTCGCTCAGGACGTCCTTGATGTTGACGCGGCCTTCAGGGGCTTTCTTGAAGTATTCGCGGGAAATTTCTTTGAGGGGCAGGAAGCCGTGGCGCTCGGAGCCGAAATCGACAAAGGCAGCCTCAAGGCTTGGTTCGATGCGAGTGATGCGGCCTTTATAGATGTTGGCCTTCTTCTGCTCGCGTGCACCGGATTCGATGTCCAGGTCGTAGAGGCGTTGGCCATCTACCAGTGCAACACGCAACTCTTCGGGTTGAGTTGCGTTAATCAGCATTCTTTTCATGTAGTACCGTCGGTTTCCGGGCTGCCGGAAACGGCGTTCGGCACACACGACTTCTCACGGTCGGTGTCAGGTGCGTCGGGAGTGGTTGGCCATTCCCGTGTCCAGCGATGTCCAGCCAATTGGGCCGTTATCGCGACGTACGCGTCCTGCTTGCTGTGGCTACTTAAGCACTCAGTCAGGAGGAGGAATCAACCGGTGGCTGTGGACGAGATGAAGCGTCTTGATAAAACCTGTTGCTACACAGTCCAGCGGTTGTGCATCTCCACCCTACACGTATCCCTGATAATTCGGGTGCTGCCGCGCGCAGAATCCGCAGCGGGTTGGCATTTACCGTGAGCTCCGAAAGGGGAGGTCACGCATCATGGCTAATTCAGGCGGTGTTTCCGGAGTCTTCGCTCGGGGTCATCCGCGGCTGACTGCACTTTGTGAACTGGCCGTGAATATGGCTCGCGTGGCGAGTCAAACTCTGCTTTGCGGCGTGATTCAGGCCTCATGTCACCTGCGCTTGTTACAGCTGCAAACTCCACCGTTACGTAGCAAAAGCCCCGTAGGACGGCCTCGCGTCCTGGTGAATTGCGTTGGTCAGGGCCGGTTTTTGACCGTGGTTCCGCTGTCCAGGCCGCTTTTGGCGGCGTTCGCGACTATAGCAGCAATGATTAAGTGCTTCAATTCCATAAAAAATTGTTATTATCCGCGCCATGACGACTACTGCCCCTACGACTCCAGGCGTTCAATTGCTTGAGGTCTCGCCGGAATATGCCGGCCAACGAATCGACAATTTTCTCCTCGCCCGGCTCAAAGGCGTGCCCAAGACCTTGATTTACCGCATTTTGCGCAAAGGCGAAGTGCGCGTGAACAAAGGTCGGATCAAGCCCGAATACAAGCTGCAGGCCGGTGATATCGTGCGCGTGCCGCCGGTGCGTGTGCCTGAGCGCGACGAGCCGGTGCCTTTGGCCCAAGGCCTGTTGCAGCGCCTGGAGGCCTCGATTGTCTACGAAGACAAGGCCCTGATCGTGATCAACAAGCCCGCCGGCATTGCTGTTCACGGTGGCAGCGGCCTGAATTACGGCGTTATCGAAGCCTTTCGTCAGTTGCGCCCCGATGCCAAGGAGCTCGAGCTGGTTCACCGTCTCGATCGCGACACCTCCGGCCTGCTGATGATTGCCAAGAAACGCAGCATGTTGCGTCACTTGCATGCTGCGTTACGCGGTGACGGTGTCGATAAGCGCTACATGGCACTGGTTCGCGGCAACTGGGCGACCTCGATCAAGCAAGTTCGTGCGGCGCTCGGCAAGAGCAATCTGCGCTCCGGTGAGCGCATGGTCGAGGTCGACGAGGAGGAGGGCAAGGAGTCTGTGACTGTGTTCAAGGTCCTGCGTCGCTTTGGCGATTTTGCCACTTTGATCGAAGCCAAACCGATCACCGGTCGCACGCACCAGATCCGCGTCCACACGTTGCACGCCGGGCACTGCATTGCCGGTGACACCAAATACGGCGATGACAGTTTCAGTAAGGAAATCCGTGATCTGGGCGGCAAGCGCCTGTTCCTGCACGCCTACAT
The DNA here is from genome assembly GCF_046487845.1 of Pseudomonas sp. PHC1. Taxonomy (NCBI): domain Bacteria; kingdom Pseudomonadati; phylum Pseudomonadota; class Gammaproteobacteria; order Pseudomonadales; family Pseudomonadaceae; genus Pseudomonas; species Pseudomonas sp. PHC1. The sequence goes on along the minus strand of NZ_JBJXHJ010000004.1, from coordinate 331,114 downwards.
GCTGACCGTGCCACTGCCTGATGGTGGTGAGCTCAAGTTGCAGGCACCGGTCGATGAAATGTGGGCCAAGACTGTGGAGCGATTGAGTGCGCCCATCTGATTACAAACTGCTGATTTTCGATTGGGACGGCACCCTGGCCGATTCCATTCATCGGATTGTCGAGGCGATGCATTCGGCATCCGGGCGCTGCGGTTTTGAGCTGCGTGATGACTTCGCCGTCAAAGGCATTATCGGTCTGGGGCTACCCGAGGCGATTCGTACGCTGTATCCCGAGATCAGTGACGGCGAGATGGTCGCGTTTCGCGAGTTTTACGCGGAACACTACATCGCTGCAGAAGCCGTGCCTTCGCCGTTGTTCGAAGGCGTGGTCGAGTCGATGGCATCTTTTCGCGAGCAGGGTTATCACCTGGCTGTCGCGACGGGCAAGAATCGTCGCGGGCTGGATCGGGTGCTCAAGGCAAATGGCTGGGAGGAATATTTCGATATCACTCGCGCAGCCGATGAAACTGCAAGCAAGCCGCACCCTCTGATGCTGGAGCAGATCCTTGCGCATTGCGGTGTGCGTGCCGAACAAGCGCTGATGGTCGGCGATTCGTCCTTTGATCTGTTGATGGCGCGCAATGCGGGGATGGATTCGGTGGCGGTCAGTTATGGCGCGCAATCGATCGAATCCCTGCAGCAGTTCGCGCCGCGACTGTCGATCGACCATTTTTCCGAATTGCACGCCTGGCTGGGGCAGCAGGCTTAATACGTTTTTGCTGGGGTGGATGGCATGACCGACGAATGGAAAGCACCGGCCAAGGCAACTGCCGACGACGGTGATGCGAAAAGCTGGAAGCTGCTGGAAAAGACCCTGCTGGCCAGCGTGCAGGAGCAGCGTCGTTCGCGGCGCTGGGGTATCTTCTTCAAGCTGCTGACCTTTGTTTATCTGTTCGTTGCGCTGATCCTGTTCACGCCGTTGATGGACATGGAAAAGAGCGCCACCCGCAGTGGCAACTACACCGCATTGATCGACGTCACCGGCATGATTGCCGACAAGGAGCCAGCCAGCGCCGACAATATCGTCGGCAGCCTGCGCGCGGCGTTCGAGGACAAAAAGGTCAAGGGCGTAATCCTGCGCATCAACAGTCCCGGCGGCAGTCCGGTGCAGTCTGGTTATGTGTATGACGAGATCAAGCGTCTGCGTGGTCTGCACCCCGATACCAAGCTGTACGCGGTGATTTCCGATCTGGGAGCTTCCGGTGCCTATTACATTGCCAGCGCGGCGGATCAGATCTACGCCGACAAGGCCAGTCTGGTGGGTTCCATTGGGGTGACGGCGGCCGGTTACGGGTTTGTTGGAACCATGGAGAAGCTCGGTGTCGAGCGTCGTACTTATACCTCCGGCGAGCACAAGGCGTTCCTCGATCCGTTCCAGCCACAGAAGCCGGAAGAGACGGCGTTCTGGCAGAGTGTGCTGGATACCACGCACAAGCAGTTCATCAACAGTGTCAAGCAGGGTCGCGGCGATCGCCTGAAAGACAAGGAGCATCCGGAGTTGTTCTCCGGGCTGGTCTGGTCGGGTGAGCAGGCGCTGCCACTGGGGTTGATCGATGGTCTGGGTAACGCCAGTTCGGTAGCGCGCGACGTGATTGGCGAAAAGGAGCTGGTGGACTTCACCGTGCAGGAGTCGCCGTTCGATCGCTTCTCGAAGAAGCTCGGTGCCAGCGTTGCCGAGAAACTGGCAATGTGGATGGGGTTTGGCGGGCCGTCGTTGCGTTGATCGCTCGATGAATAAACAAACCGGCCTTCGCGGCCGGTTTTTTGTGGTTCAGGGAATTTGTACGCCTTCCGCCAGTAGCATATCGATGAGGCGAATCAGTGGCAGGCCGATCAGGCTGGTGGCGTCCGGGCCTTCGGTGCACTGAAACAGGCTGACGCCCAGCCCTTCGGCCTTGAAGCTGCCGGCGCAGTCGTAAGGCTGCTCGGTGCGCAGGTAGCGCTCGACGCGGGCTTGATCCAGTACGCGCATGTGCACTGTGAAAGGCACGCAGTCGACCTGGCAGTGGCCGGTCTGGCTGTTGAGCAGCGCCAGGCCGGTGAGGAAGGTCACGCTGGCGCCGCTGGCGGCCATCAGTTGTTCGCGGGCGTTTTCGAAGGTGTGCGGCTTGCCGATGATGCGCTCGCCGAGTACCGCAACCTGGTCGGAACCGATGATCAGGTGATCGGGGTGGTTGTCCGTCAGGGCTCGGGCTTTCTGTTCGGCGAGGCGTTTGACCAGCTCAATTGCCGACTCGTTCGGACGATGGCTTTCATCGATATCCGGCGAGCTGCAGACGAACGGCAGGCGCAGGCGGCTGAGCAATTCCCGACGATAGGTCGAGCTTGAAGCGAGTAATAAAGGCAGCATTCGCATCTCCAGGGACAGGCGACAGATTCTAGCGGAGCCGCGCAAGTGACGGACAGGGCACAATTTCCTTTGACATGGGTGGGTGCATCCCTATAATGCTGCGCCTATGTTGAATGACCCGATTCCACCTCACGTTGACCCGCGCAAATTGGCTGACCGTGGCACCACCCTCCAAGGTGAACTGCTGCTGGCCGATTTGAAGAGACTCTGCGACCCGCTTTCCGACGATGTCGGTACGGTGCAGGCCAAATTCGTTTTTGAACGAGATGAACGTAAATCTGTGGTAATCCACAGCTTTATCGACACCGAAGTCAAAATGGTTTGCCAGCGTTGTCTTGAGCTGGTCACCCTGCCGATCCATAGCGAATGCAGTTACGCCGTGGTGAAGGAGGGTGCGAATACCCAGTCGTTACCGAAAGGTTATGACGTGCTGGAACTGGGCGAAGATCCATTGGATCTGCAGTCACTGATCGAGGAGGAGCTTCTGCTCGCCTTGCCCATTGTGCCTGCTCATCATCCGGAAGAATGCCAGCAGCCGGCGGGAGCAGATGAGCCCGAACCGAGCGAGGACGAGGTAACGCGGTCCAACCCGTTCAGTGTATTGGCGCAGTTAAAGCGTGACCCAAACGTTTAGGAGTTAATCAATTATGGCTGTTCAGCAGAACAAAAAATCCCGCTCTGCCCGTGACATGCGCCGTTCGCACGACGCTCTCGAGGCTAGCACCCTGTCTGTAGAAAAAACCACTGGTGAAGTTCACCTGCGTCACCACGTATCGCCAGAAGGCGTATACCGTGGCCGTAAAGTGATCGACAAGGGCGCTGACGAGTAATCACTTGTCCGCTCAAGTCATCGCGATTGACGCAATGGGCGGGGACTTCGGTCCCCGCAGCATTGTTCAGGCCAGCCTTGCTTGCCTTTCTGCTACACCCTCGCTGCACCTGACCCTCGTCGGTCAACCCTCCCTTCTTGAAGAACTGATCACCGGCCAATCGGCTGCCGATCGCGCGCGCCTGACGATTGTTCCGGCGTCCGAAGTCATCACCATGGACGAAAAACCGGCCCAGGCTCTGCGTGGCAAGCCGGATTCGTCGATGCGTGTCGCCCTCGAATTGCTGCGTGATGGCAAGGTTCAGGCCTGTGTCAGTGCCGGCAATACCGGTGCGCTGATGGCCCTGTCGCGATTTGTGCTCAAGACCCTGCCGGGGATTGATCGTCCGGCTATGGTGGCAGCGATCCCCACCCAGAAAGGCTACTGCCAGTTGCTCGATCTGGGCGCCAACGTCGATTGCAGTGCCGAGCATCTGTTGCAGTTCGCCGTGATGGGTTCCGTGGCGGCGCAAACCCTGGGCATCGCCCGTCCGCGTGTTGCGCTGCTGAATATCGGCACCGAAGACATCAAGGGCAATCAGCAGGTCAAGCTGGCTGCGACGTTGCTGCAGGCTGCCCGGGGCATCAATTACATCGGGTTCATCGAAGGCGATGGTTTGTATCGCGGCGAGGCGGATGTGGTGGTTTGCGACGGTTTTGTCGGCAATATCCTGCTCAAGTCCAGCGAAGGCCTGGCGACGATGATCGCTGCGCGCATCGAGGCGCTGTTCAAAAAGAATCTCGCTTCCCGTGCTGTCGGTGCACTGGCGCTGCCTTTGATGAGGCGTCTGCAGGCTGATCTGGCGCCGGCGCGGCACAATGGCGCAAGCTTCCTCGGTTTGCAGGGGATTGTCGTGAAAAGTCACGGTTCGGCCGGGGTTCAGGGGTTTCAGAGTGCCATTCAGCGAGCGCTGATCGAGATTCAGGAGAACCTTCCCGAGCGCCTGCACGGCCGTCTGGAGGATTTGTTGTCTTAGGCGTTTTCGTCGGACAATGCTTAAATGTGACCGCCCGGTTCAAAGGGCCATCCAACTGTCAGTTTCTTGCGTCCCTCTAGCGGGATGCCATTTTTCCGACGACAAGATCATTAGGGGCTTGTTACATGTCTGCTTCCCTCGCATTCGTCTTTCCAGGACAGGGTTCGCAGTCCCTCGGCATGCTGGCCGAGCTGGGCGCGCAACATCCACTGATCCTCGAAACTTTCAAAGAAGCATCCGATGCTCTGGGCTATGACCTGTGGGCGCTGACCCAGCAGGGCCCGGAAGAGCTGCTCAATCAAACCGATAAAACCCAACCAGCCATTCTGACCGCTTCGATCGCCCTGTGGCGTCTGTGGCTGGCGGAAGGTGGTGCGCGTCCGGCCTTCGTTGCCGGTCACAGCCTGGGTGAATACAGCGCGCTGGTCGCTGCCGGCAGCCTGAGCCTGGCCGCTGCGGTGAAGCTCGTCGAGCGCCGTGGTCAGCTGATGCAGGAAGCCGTTCCGGCCGGGCAGGGCGGTATGGCTGCCATCCTCGGTCTGGAAGATGCCGACGTTCTCGCTGCCTGTGCCGAAGCGGCGCAAGGCGAAGTGGTCAGCGCGGTGAACTTCAACTCCCCGGGCCAGGTCGTGATTGCCGGTGCCAAGGCTGCAGTCGAGCGCGCCATCGAAGGCTGCAAGGCCCGTGGCGCCAAGCGTGCCATGCCGCTGCCGGTCAGCGTGCCGTCGCACTGCGAGCTGATGCGCCCGGCTGCCGAGCGCTTCGCCGAGTCCATCGCTGCCATCGACTGGCAGGCGCCGCAGATCCCTGTGGTACAGAACGTCAGCGCCCAGGTGCCGGCGGATCTGGAAACCCTCAAGCGTGATCTGCTTGAACAGCTCTACAAGCCGGTGCGCTGGGTCGAGTCCGTACAGACCCTGGCCGCCAAAGGTGCGACCAACCTGGTCGAGTGTGGTCCTGGCAAAGTGCTGGCCGGTCTGAACAAACGTTGCGCCGAAGGCGTTTCGACTTCCAACCTCAATACCCCAGACGCTTTCGCTGCTGCTCGCGCAGCGGCTGTCTGAATCAGGAGAAGCTTGCATGAGTCTGCAAGGTAAAGTTGCACTGGTCACCGGCGCAAGCCGTGGCATCGGCCAGGCTATCGCACTGGAACTGGGTCGGCAGGGCGCCATCGTAGTTGGCACCGCGACCTCTGCTTCGGGCGCCGAGCGCATTGCGGCGACCCTGAAGGAAAACGGCATTCAGGGCGCAGGTTTCGAGCTGAACGTTACCAGTGACGAATCGGTCACCAAGGTGCTGGCGAGCATCCAGGAGCAGTTCGGTGCTCCGGTGGCGATTCTCGTCAACAATGCCGGCATCACCCGCGATAACCTGATGATGCGCATGAAAGACGACGAGTGGTACGACGTGATCGATACCAACCTGAACAGTCTGTATCGCCTGTCCAAGGGCGTTCTGCGCGGCATGACCAAGGCGCGTTGGGGCCGAATTATCAGTATTGGCTCGGTGGTGGGTGCCATGGGCAACGCTGGCCAAGTAAACTATGCAGCCGCCAAGGCCGGTCTGGAAGGTTTCAGCCGTGCCATGGCGCGTGAAGTCGGTTCGCGTTCGATTACGGTCAACTCGGTAACCCCAGGGTTTATCGACACCGATATGACCCGCGAGCTGCCTGAAGCACAGCGTGAAGCCTTGCAGACGCAGATTCCGCTGGGCCGTCTGGGACAAGCTCAAGAGATCGCGTCCGTGGTCGCTTTTCTTGCATCCGACGGTGCGGCATACGTGACCGGGGCTACAATCCCGGTTAACGGCGGGATGTACATGTAAGTAAAATGTGACGGATTGCTTCAAAAAAATGTCATACGAGCTGTCTAAAATCCGTTATAAAGCTGCAATCTATTTATAGGCAGAGGGCCGCAGGGTTTGAGGAGTGAAGCTTTCAGTTGAAAAGCTGAAAAGTCTTTCTATACACTTACCCACTGGCCAGCTGCCTGAATTTGTCCATTAGGAGTGAAAACAAGGTATGAGCACCATCGAAGAGCGCGTCAAGAAAATCGTTGCCGAGCAACTGGGTGTTAAAGAAGAAGAAGTGGTCAACTCCGCTTCCTTCGTAGAAGACCTGGGTGCCGACTCCCTTGACACCGTTGAGCTGGTGATGGCTCTGGAAGAGGAATTCGAGACCGAAATCCCTGACGAAGAAGCTGAGAAGATCACTACTGTACAAGCTGCAATCGACTACGTTAACAGCCGCCAGGCGTAATAGTTTGTAATCGTTGCTTGCTGTCATGGAAAAACCGCACTGCCATCATGGCGTGCGGTTTTTTCTTTAGGCCTGATGCAAAGTCGTCATTTGAAAAAGGAGAGTGCTGTGTCGCGTAGACGCGTCGTAGTCACCGGTATGGGTATGTTGTCGCCACTGGGCACGGATGTGCCGAGCAGTTGGCAGGGCATTCTGGCTGGCCGCAGTGGCATTGGTCTGATCGAACACACCGACCTTTCTGCCTATTCCACCCGCTTTGGCGGCTCGGTAAAGGGCTTCAATGTCGAGGAATACCTGTCGGTCAAGGAAGCGCGCAAGCTCGACCTGTTCATTCAGTACGGTCTGGCGGCCGGCTTTCAAGCCGTACGCAATGCCGGTCTGGAAGTCACCGATGCCAACCGTGAACGCATTGGCGTGGCCATGGGTTCGGGTATCGGCGGTCTGACCAACATCGAAGAAACCAGCCGCACTCTGCACGAGACCGGTCCGCGCCGGATTTCTCCGTTCTTTGTGCCTGGCTCGATCATCAATATGATTTCCGGTTTCCTGTCCATCCACCTGGGTGCACAGGGGCCTAACTACGCCATCGCCACCGCGTGTACCACCGGTACGCACTGCATCGGCATGGCGGCGCGCAACATCATGTACGACGAAGCCGACGTGATGATTGCCGGCGGTGCGGAGATGGCCGCGTGCGGTCTGGGCATGGGCGGCTTTGGTGCTTCCCGTGCGCTGTCGACCCGCAACGACGAGCCGACCCGCGCCAGCCGTCCGTGGGACAAGGGCCGTGACGGCTTCGTGCTGTCCGACGGTGCCGGTGCGCTGGTGCTCGAAGAACTCGAGCACGCCAAGGCCCGTGGTGCAACCATCTATGCCGAGCTGATCGGCTTCGGTACCAGTGGCGACGCCTTCCACATGACTTCGCCACCCGCTGATGGCGCCGGTGCTGCACGCTGCATCACCAACGCGCTACGCGATGCGAAGATCAACGTTGATCAGGTGCAATACATCAACGCTCACGGCACTTCGACGCCTGCCGGCGACCTCGCTGAAGCCAACGCGATCAAGTCGGTGTTCGGTGATCACGCCTACAAGCTGGCGGTCAGCTCCACCAAGTCCATGACCGGTCACCTGCTCGGTGCGGCGGGTGCAGTCGAGGCGATCTTCAGCGTGCTGGCGATCAACAGCCAGGTGGCGCCGCCGACCATCAACCTCGATGAGCCGGACGAAGGCTGCGATCTCGATTTCGTGCCGCACACCGCGCGCAACATGGACATCGATGTCGTGCTGTCCAACTCGTTCGGATTTGGCGGCACCAACGGCACGTTGGCGTTCCGTCGGTTCGCCGGCTGATGGACTGCTGGGTCGACGGTCTGCCGGCTGACGCTCTGTCGCTGAAGGATCGCGGCCTGGCTTACGGTGACGGTCTGTTCGAGACCATCGCCGTGCGAGGTGGCCAGCCGTTGCTGCTGGATCGGCATCTGACGCGTCTGGCCGACGGCTGTACGCGTCTGGCCATTGCGACGGACGTCGAGCTGATTCGCCATGAGCTGCAATCCTATGCTGCCGCGATGGGCGAGGGCGTGCTCAAGCTCATCCTCACCCGTGGCGACGGATTGCGCGGATATGCGCCGGATCCTTCGGCGCAGGCCCGACGCATTCTGCTAGGCAATCCTCCCGCCGCTTATCCAGCGGCCCACGCCGAGCAGGGCGTTCGCCTGTTTCCGTGCAGCACGCGTTTGTCCATACAGCCTTTGCTCGCCGGGCTCAAACACCTCAATCGACTGGAACAGGTCATTGCCCGCGCCGAATGGCAGGACAGTGAACACGCCGAAGGTTTGATGCTCGACCAGGCTGGTCGGGTGATCGAAGGTGTGTTCAGCAATCTGTTTCTGGTGCGTGACGGTGCGCTGATCACGGCGGATCTGAAACGCTGCGGTGTGGCCGGAGTGATGCGCGCAGAAATATTGTTTCAGGCCGAGTCCCTGGGCATACCCGTGCAAATCACCGACATCCCCCTTGAACAGCTGCAATGGGCCGATGAAGTCTTTGTCTGCAACAGCGTGTATGGCGTCTGGCCGGTACGCGCCTGTGCTGCTCTGAGCTGGCCGGTTGGCCCGCTCACCCGTAAACTGCAAACCATTGCCCGCGCGCTACTGGATGCCTGATTCGTGAGACGTAAACTTTTGCTGCTGCTGGAAACCGGACTGGTTCTGGCAGGGCTGCTGTTGGGCGCCAGCGCCTGGAAGATTCATTCGGCACTGGAACAGCCCCTTAACATCACGCAGGAAGAACTGCTGGATGTGCCCAAGGGATCCACCCCGACCCGTACTTTTCTCGGACTCGAAGCCGATGGCGTCATCAAGGACGCCTTCTGGCTGCGGGTCTATTGGCGTTTCAACCTCGCCGGCACGCCGATTCATACGGGCGAGTACCGTATGCAGCCGGGCATGACCGTCAACGGTCTGATCGATCTGTGGAAACGCGGCGATGTGGTTCAGTACAGCCTGACGCTGGTCGAAGGCTGGAATTTCCATCAAGTGCGCGCCGCGCTGGCCAAGGATGAAAAGATCGAACAAACCCTCAATGGTTTGAGTGACAGCGAGGTCATGGCCAGAATCGGCCACAAGGGCCTGTTTCCCGAGGGCCGTTTCTTCCCCGATACCTACCGATTCGTGCGCGGTGTGTCCGATACCGAACTGCTGAAAAAGGCCTTTGATCGCCTCGACGAAGTGTTGGCCAAGGAGTGGGAAAAGCGCTCCGCCGACGTGCCTTACACCGAGCCCTATCAGGCGCTGATCATGGCGTCGCTGGTGGAGAAGGAAACCGGCGTGCCTCAGGAACGTGGCCAGATTGCCGGCGTCTTCGTGCGTCGCATGGCGCTGGGCATGCAACTGCAGACCGATCCGACGGTGATCTACGGTCTGGGCGACCGCTACAACGGCAAACTGACCCGCGCCCACCTCAAGGAAGCCACGCCGTACAACACCTACGTGATTCCCGGCCTGCCGCCGACGCCGATCGCCATGGTCGGACGTGAAGCCATTCACGCGGCACTCAACCCGGTGGATGGCACCAGCCTCTACTTTGTTGCCCGGGGCGATGGCAGCCACGTGTTCTCCGACGATCTGGACGCGCACAACAACGCGGTGCGCGAATACCAGCTCAAGCGACGCGCGGATTACCGCTCGAGCCCGGCGCCGGCAACAGCGCCCGAGGCTGCTCCGGCGGCCGAAGAGGCAATACCTGCCGCCTCACCCGATACCGCACCGCAATCGTTGCCGCAGCCGCCTGCTCAAGCGCCGACGCCGGAACCGGAAGCCTCCGCTCCCCAAAACACGCAATGACTTTGATTAAGGACTGCCTGTGACTGGCTTGTTTATTACCCTGGAAGGCCCGGAAGGCGCCGGCAAGAGCACCAACCGCGAATACCTCGCCGAGCGCCTGCGCGCCGCCGGTATCGAAGTGGTGCTGACCCGCGAGCCCGGCGGTACGCCGCTGGCCGAGCGCATTCGTGAGGTGTTGTTGGCACCGGTCGACGAAGTGATGAACCCGGACACCGAGCTGCTGCTGGTGTTCGCCGCCCGTGCTCAGCATCTGGCTGAAGTCATTCGCCCGGCATTGGCCCGTGGCGCGGTGGTGCTGTGTGATCGTTTCACCGATTCGACTTACGCCTACCAGGGTGGCGGCCGCGGCTTGTCGCTGGAGCGCATCGCGGCGCTGGAGACTTTCGTGCAGGGCGACCTGCGTCCCGACCTGACGCTGATATTCGATCTGCCGGTGGAAATCGGCCTGGCCCGGGCCAGCGCCCGGGGGCGCCTGGATCGTTTCGAGCTGGAAGGCCGGGCGTTTTTCGAGGCGGTGCGCAGTGCGTTTCTCAAGCGTGCCGAGGCCGATCCGGCGCGTTACGTGCGTATCGACGCCGGTCAGCCGCTGGCCAAGGTTCAACAATCGCTGGATACCCTGATTCCGAACTTGCTGGAGTTGAGCCGTGGCTGAGGCCTACCCGTGGCAGGACAGCCTCTGGCAGCAGTTGGCCGGTCGTGCTCAGCACGCCCATGCGTATCTGCTGCACGGGCCGGCCGGGATCGGCAAGCGTGCGCTGGCCGAGCGGCTGATGGCCAGCCTGCTGTGCCAGCGTCCGACGCCTGACGCCTGCGGTGAGTGCAAATCCTGCCTGCTGCTCAAGGCCGGCAGCCACCCGGACAATTACATCCTCGAACCGGAGGAAGCGGACAAGGCGATCAAGGTCGACCAGGTGCGCGATCTGGTCAGCTTCGTCGTGCAGACCGCGCAACTGGGCGGGCGCAAGGTGGTGCTGATCGAGCCGGTGGAGTCGATGAATATCAACGCCGCCAACGCCTTGCTCAAGAGCCTTGAAGAGCCGTCCGGCGATACCGTGCTGTTGCTGGTCAGTCACCAGCCGAGCCGGTTGCTGCCGACCATCAAGAGCCGCTGCGTGCAGCAGGCCTGCCCGCTGCCGAGCGAAACCATGAGCCTGCAATGGCTGGCTCAGGCACTGCCGGAATGTTCCGAGGACGAACGGGTCGAACTGTTGACCCTGGCTGCCGGCTCGCCGTTGGCCGCCGTTACGTTGCAGGGGCAGGGCGTGCGTGAACAGCGCGCGCAGGTGGTGGAAGGCGTGAAGAAGCTGCTCAAGCAGCAGCAATCGCCGACGCAACTGGCCGAGGAGTGGAAAAACATTCCGATGCTGCGTCTGTTCGACTGGTTCTGCGACTGGTCGAGCCTGATCCTGCGCTATCAATTGACCCAGGATGAAGCGGGCCTCGGGCTGACCGACATGCGCAAGGTCGTGCAGTATCTGGCGCAGAAAAGTGCCCAGGCTAAAGTGCTGGATATTCAGGACTGGATTCTCGCCCAGCGCCAGAAAGTCCTGAGCAAGGCCAACCTCAATGCCGCCTTGCTGCTGGAAGCCTTGTTGGTGCAATGGGCGAGCCTGCCTGGTCAAAGATAAGAATGTGTACCTAGACTCTGAGCATCAGCAGTGGAGGTCAACATGAATGAACCTGTCAGCCCTGGGCCGCGCAATGGCATCTTGTCCCTGACCATCAAGGACAAATCGGTCCTTTACGCCGCCTACATGCCGTTTATCAAGAACGGTGGCCTGTTCATCCCGACCAACAAGAGCTACAGGTTGGGCGACGAGGTGTTCATGCTGCTGAATCTGATGGACGAGGCGGAGAAGATTCCGGTGGCCGGCAAAGTGGCCTGGATCACCCCCAAAGGCGCCCAGGGCAACCGCGCAGCGGGTGTCGGCGTGCAATTCAACGATGGCGACAACACCGCGCGCAGTCGCATCGAAACTCATCTGGCCGGAGCCCTGAAATCCGACCGTCCCACTCATACGATGTAAGTTGCAGTCCTTTTATGCTCGTAGATTCCCATTGTCACCTTGATCGCCTCGACCTCGCCGCTCATGACGGTTCCCTGGATGCTGCGCTGGATGCAGCCCGCCAGCGCGGTGTCGGGCACTTCCTGTGCATCGGCGTCAGCGCCGACAACGCGGCCGACGTCAAAGCCCTCGCCGAGCGTTACGACGATGTCGATTGTTCGGTCGGCGTGCATCCGCTGGATGTGCAACCGGGCGCAGCGCCAGCGCTGGACTGGCTGTTGCACGAGATCAATCACCCGAAAGTGGTGGCGATCGGCGAAACCGGTCTGGACTATCACTACGAGCCGGAAGCGGCGGAGCTGCAGCAGGAATCGTTCCGTCTGCACCTGCAAGCCGCGCAGCAGACCGGCAAACCGGTGATCATCCACACCCGTGGCGCCCGCGCCGACACGCTTGAGCTGTTGCGCGAGGCTGCGTTGCCCCAGGCCGGCGTGCTGCATTGCTTCACTGAAGACTGGGACATGGCCAAGGCCGCGCTGGACATGGGCTATTACATTTCCCTGTCGGGCATTGTCACCTTCCGCAATGCCGATGCACTGCGTGATGTGGCGAGCAAGGTTCCGGCCGATCGCCTGCTGGTGGAAACCGATTCGCCGTATCTGGCGCCGATCCCTTACCGCGGCAAACCGAACCTGCCGCAATACGTGCGGGAAGTGGCAGAGTTTCTGGCGATGCTGCGGGGCGAGAGCTACGAGCGTTTTGCCGAACAGACCACCGAGAACTTCAAGCGACTGTTCCCGCTAGCCAGTGTAAAGGCCTGAATCGCAGGCAAAAAAAACCCGGGTTCTGGGGGGTGAATCCGGGTTAAGACCATTAGGAGTAAAACAAAGGCACGCGGTCCCTTGGTACCTTTACCGGCGCGACACTTGGGGGAGATGTCGCCCGACAGTTCAAGTATTGATCAGTCTGGCGCCGAGTCCAGTTGGCGGGCCGGGGTTTTTAAACAAATTTGGAATACGTTCGCTTCGGTTATGTTCTCATTGCCCCGTAAACGTTCGTGAAATGAACAAGAAACACAGATATGGTCGGATGATCCGTGCATTTTTGCGCAAGTTAGGCATAATACGCGGCTTCGAATTTTGACCCCTACAGACCTTTTCTTATGCACAAAGAACCTCGTAAGGTCCGTGAGTTTCGTCGCCGCGAGCAAGAAATTCTCGATACCGCGCTCAAGCTGTTCCTCGAACAAGGTGAAGACAGTGTCACCGTCGAGATGATTGCTGATGCCGTGGGTATCGGCAAAGGCACGATCTACAAGCATTTCAAGTCCAAGGCCGAGATCTACCTGCGCCTGATGCTCGATTACGAGCGCGACTTGAACGAGCTGTTGCATTCGGCCGATGTCGACAAGGACAAGGAAGCGCTGTCCCGTGCCTACTTTGAATTCCGCATGCGCGACCCGCAGCGCTATCGTCTGTTCGATCGCCTGGAAGAGAAGGTGGTCAAGGGCAATCAGGTCCCGGAAATGGTCGAGGAGCTGCACAAGATCCGTGCCTCGAACTTCGAACGCCTGACCCTGCTCATCAAGGGCCGCATCAGCGAAGGCAAGCTCGAAGACGTGCCGCCATACTTCCACTACTGCGCATCCTGGGCGCTGGTGCATGGCGCGGTGGCGCTGTATCACTCGCCGTTCTGGAGCAACGTGCTGGAGGATCAGGAAGGTTTCTTCCAGTTCCTGATGGACATCGGCGTGCGCATGGGCAACAAGCGCAAGCGCGATCCTGAAACGCCAAGCAGCTGAATCATTCAGTTGCCTTATGCGCCGTGTTTTTCGCTACATGGCGCAGTACCGCAGGAATATACTCAGGCATAGGGCTTGCTAAAACTTGAATTGTGAGTCAAGTTTTAGCCGCTCGATTTTCCATCGCCGGAGTGCTTCATGATCGTTGACCGTCAAGGCAGGCGTTTTCGCAATTTGCGGATCAGTCTGACTTCAGCCTGCAATTACGCCTGTACCTACTGCGTGCCCAACGGCAAGCGGCTGGTGGCTGCGCAGGATGAACTGTCGGCCGAGGCCATGGCACGTGGCGTTGCCTACCTGATCGAAGCCGCCGGCATCGAACGCCTGCGCATCACCGGCGGCGAGCCGCTGGTCAGTCCCAAACTCGAATCTTTCATGAGCGCCGTCGGCAGGATGGGCCTGGAAGACATCAGCCTGACCACCAACGGCCAACTCCTGGCGAAAAAACTCCCGTTGCTGGTCGATGCCGGCCTGCGACGCATCAACGTTTCCCTCGATACCCTGGACGCCGGCGCGTTCCGCAGCATTGCCCGTGGCGGCGATCTGGCCACCGTGCTGGATGGCATGGATCAGGCGGCAGCAGCGGGAATGAAGATCAAGGTCAACATGGTGCCGTTGCGCGGACAGAACCTCGACCAGGTGATGCCACTGCTCGACTACTGCCTCGAGCGTGGCTTCGAACTGCGTTTCATCGAGCTGATGCGCATGGGCCACCTGGCCACTGATTCCAACGCGTTTCTGCAACAGTTCGTCAGCCTGCAGCAGTTGCTCAGTCTGATTGGCGAACATTACGAGTACGCGCAAACCGACGCGCCGGTAGACGCCACGGCTGTTCGTTATGCGATTCCCGGTCTGGGTAACTTCGGCGTGATCGCCAACGAAAGTGTGCCGTTCTGCCGAACCTGTTCGCGTTTGCGCCTGTCGTCGACGGGATGGCTGCATGGCTGCCTGTCCTCGAGCAACCGCCACTATGTCGGTGACTTGCTCGACAAGCCGCGTCACGAGGCGCTGCCGGCGTTGCAACGATTGCTGGTCAAGGCGTTGGGTGACAAGCAGGAAGTCGCATTCTCCGGCGGCGCCACCGTCATGAAGATCATCGGCGGCTGAACCCGGTCTAGCCCCAAAGTCTTATTTCAAACCGGATACCTGCACATTTCCAAGGACTGGCGCAAAAGCTGCATCCTACGGCCATTCGCCGGTTTTCCGTCACCGGCTTCTGGAGGATTAGGATGCGTAGCCTGGTTTTGCTGCTGGCCGTTTTGGCGCTGGGCGGCTGTATGACTGTCAGTGACATGGCCGAAGGGACTCGCTACCAGATGAGCGACGCGGGTCTGCTGGACCACAGCGACAGCCGCCGCGTAAACAATTTCCGCATTCAGCCGGATTCGTTCATCTACATCGCGCAAGGTTCGTTCGCGCCGCCGGGTGGTTCCTACCCGCGTCCCAACGTAGTCGCTGAGGAGGCCTTCAAAGGCTTCGTCGAATATTTCCCGATGGTCCGCCGCGCCCGTGCGCCGGAAGGTCTCGACCAGGCGATGGGCGAAGCCCGCGACGCGGGCGCTCACTACCTGCTGTATACCCGTTTCGCCAAGGCCGACGACCGCATCGGCAACTCCGATGAATGGCTCGATCAGGAAGCCGTGGATCGCCTCGGTATCGACGGCGGCGTGATTCAGATCATGTTGATCGAGACCAGTACCCAGTATTTGATTGATACTGCACGGATCAAGAGTCGTGGCGGATTACTGACGTTCCACGACAACAAACCCGAAGACCTGATTGGCCCACCGCTTGCGCAGTACGCGCGCAGCCTGCTGGGCGTCGGGGACCAGTAATTCAAGGAGAACGCCATGAGTGGCCCGCAAAAAGCCAATGACCTGCTGGGGCAAATCCCCAAAACCAAAGGCTTGCCGCCGGTGCACTTGTGGAACCCGGATTTCTGCGGCGACATCGACATGCGCATCGCCCGCGACGGTACCTGGTATTACCTGGGTACGCCGATCGGGCGCAAGCCGATGGTCAAGCTGTTCTCCACCATCATCCGCCGCGATGGCGATGACTATTTTCTGATCACTCCGGTTGAGAAAGTCGGGATCAAGGTCGATGACGCGCCATTCGTGGCGATTGCCGTCGAGGTGGAAGGCGAGGGTGAGGCGCAGTTGCTACGTTTCACGACTAACGTCGATGAAACCACCGAGGCTGGCGCGGAACATCCGATCCGCGTGGAGATCGATCCGACGACGCAAGAACCCGCCCCCTATGTGCATGTGCGCACCAATCTTGAAGCGCTGATCCATCGCAACGTGTTTTACCAATTGGTCGAGCTGGCTGTCAGTCGTGAGATCGATGACCAGCGCTGGCTTGGCGTCTGGAGCGGTGGCGAGTTCTTCCCCATCGGCCTCGAACCTTAAAAAACCGCAGTCTGTGAAAGCAGGCTGCGGTTTTTTGTCGTTGACTCTCAATCGTATGATGATTAGCGTAGGCACCCACAACGAACAGCTTCGGGGTGTCCATGTCGAGCAGTTTTCACGCATCAACGGTTGACTGGCTGGGCGCCTGGATTGCCGCCGGCCAGGTAAAACCGGGGCAGGCGATCAAGGTCGAGGCCGATCTGGGCGAGCAGCTCGGGGTCAGCCGTACCGTGATCCGCGAAGCCATCAAGACCCTCGTCGCCAAAGGCATGCTCGAAGTCGGGCCGAAGGTCGGCACGCGGGTGCTGCCGATCAAGCGCTGGAACCTGTTCGACCCGCAAGTGGTGGGCTGGCTGTCGCGCAGTGGCCTGCCGGAAAACTTCGTCGATGACTTGCTTGATCTGCGCCGCACCATCGAACCGATGGCGGTGCGCTGGGCCTGCGAGCGGGCGACCGTTGAACAGGTACAAGCCGTGCAGCAGGCCTACCACGCGCTGGAACGAGCCGTGGAAAGCGGCATCGACTACAACCGCGCCGACCAGTTCTTCCACGAATGCATTCTGGCCGCCAGCCATAACCAGTTCATCGAGCAAATGGTGCCTGCCCTCGGTGCGCTGCTCGCGGTGTCTTTCGAAGTCTCGGCGG
Organism: Pseudomonas sp. PHC1; assembly: GCF_046487845.1. Lineage (NCBI taxonomy): Bacteria > Pseudomonadati > Pseudomonadota > Gammaproteobacteria > Pseudomonadales > Pseudomonadaceae > Pseudomonas > Pseudomonas sp. PHC1. The sequence goes on along the minus strand of NZ_JBJXHJ010000004.1, from coordinate 314,412 downwards.
CCGACCCCGACGAATTGCGCCGCACATTGCCCATTCACAAAGACATGGCTGACGCCATCGCCGCCCGGGATGCCGCGCGCGGGGTGTGGGCCTGCATGACCCTGATCGACAATGCCGACCTGGCCATCAAGCGGTTTTACCCGCAGGTGATGGCCGACAAGAAAGCCAGCTGACAAAAACAACAAGACAGGAGGTTGCATGACGTGGACTGCGGTGACAGAGCATCGGGCGCAACTGGGCGAAGGCCCGTTCTGGGACGCACCGACTCAGGCGCTGTACTGGGTCGACATTGCTGGCAGGCAGGCGCTGCGGTTGATCGGGCAGAACGTGCAGATCTGGCAGATGCCGGAACATGTCTCGGCGTTCATTCCCTGCGCCAGCGGTGACGCGCTGGTGACCCTGAGCAGCGGCGTCTACCGGCTCGATCTCGATTCCCCCGGACTCGAGCCGCGACTGACGCTGTTCTGCATCGCCGACCCGCAACCGGGCAATCGCGCCAACGAAGCACGTTGCGATGGCCTGGGCCGTTTGTGGCTCGGCACCATGCAAAACAACATCGGCGAGCAGGGCGAAGACCTGCCGATCACCCGTCGTTCCGGCGGCCTGTTCCGGGTTGATCCGGATAAACGCGTCACGCCATTGCTGCGCGGCCTCGGGATTCCCAACACGCTGCTCTGGAGCGACGACGGCACCACTTTGTTGTTCGGCGACAGCCTCGACAGCACCTTGTATCGCTATTTCATTCACACCGACGGCAACCTCGACCCCGCCCAGCCCTGGTACAGCGCCGATCAGCACGGTGGCCCGGACGGTTCGGCGATGGACGCCGAAGGCTACGTGTGGAACGCCCGCTGGGACGGCAGCTGCCTGCTGCGCCTGACGCCGGATGGCCAGATCGACCGCAAGATCGACCTGCCAGTCAGTCGCCCCACCAGTTGCGTGTTCGGCGGCGAAGACTTGAAAACCCTTTACATCACCAGCGCCAGAAGTCCGCTGAACCACCCGCTGGACGGCGCCGTGCTATCGCTGCGGGTGGGTGTCGCCGGAAAGCTGTGTACACGTTTTGCCGGTTAAATCCCAAAATATGGGATGCAAAATTATATATTGAGATTATTTGGTGGTCGGGTTTATAGTCGGCCTCAGCAGTAACACGCACTCACACTTAAAAAGAACAAAACAGGTGAAGTGATGCAGCGAATTTCCATCGCACTCCACAGCGGAGTCAGCGCTTCGGGCCGTTCCGGTACCGCGGCGTGCGCTCGCCTGTCTTGTTCCAGAAGCCATCCAGACCGGACATCGTCAGATGCCCGGTTTTTTTATGCTCTCGAACAGGAGTCCTGATTCATGGCTGAACCTCTGTCCCTGCCACCGGTGCCCGAGCCGCCGAAAGGCGAGCGTCTGAAAAACAAGGTCGTGCTGCTGACCGGCGCCGCTCAAGGCATCGGCGAAGCAATCGTCGCGACCTTCGCCTCCCAGCAGGCCAAGCTGGTGATCAGCGATATCCAGGCCGAAAAGGTCGAGAAAGTCGCCGCTCACTGGCGCGAGCAGGGCGCCGATGTGCAAGCGATCAAGGCTGACGTATCGCGCCAGCAGGACTTGCACGCCATGGCCAAACTGGCCATCGAACTGCACGGTCGTATCGATGTGCTGGTCAACTGCGCCGGGGTCAATGTGTTCCGCGATCCGCTGGAAATGACCGAGGAAGATTGGCACCGCTGTTTCGCCATCGACCTCGACGGCGCCTGGTATGGCTGCAAGGCCGTGTTGCCGCAGATGATCGAGCAGGGCATCGGCAGCATCATCAACATTGCCTCGACTCACTCCACCCATATCATTCCCGGCTGCTTCCCGTACCCGGTGGCCAAGCACGGCCTGCTCGGGCTGACCCGTGCACTGGGCATCGAATACGCGCCGAAGGGCATTCGCGTCAACGCGATTGCGCCGGGCTATATCGAAACCCAGCTCAACGTCGACTACTGGAACGGCTTCGCCGACCCGCACGCCGAACGCCAGCGCGCTTTCGATCTGCATCCGCCGAAACGCATCGGTCAGCCGATTGAAGTGGCGATGACTGCCGTGTTCCTGGCCAGTGATGAAGCGCCGTTCATCAATGCCTCGTGCATCACCATCGATGGTGGTCGCTCGGTGATGTACCACGACTGAAAACTCGGATTTCAGGTGGAAAAGTCCGCCTGAAATTCAATCATCATACGATATGACTATTGTCGTCATGATTCGCGGTAAATGCTTCGACCGCTGTAACGCTTTTCAAATAACGCTCAAGAAAAATAACAAGGAGTCTGCTTATGAAACGTCGTTTCGGGATTCGTACCCTGTGCAGTACCGCGCTGGCGGTCACTGCGTTCAGCCTGAGCAGTGCGCTGCTGGCCGCTGACCCTGTGAAAATCGGTTTCCTGGTCAAGCAGGCCGAAGAGCCGTGGTTCCAGACTGAATGGGCCTTCGCCGAGAAAGCTGCCAAGGACAAAGGCTTCGAGCTGATCAAGATCGCCGTGCCGGACGGCGAGAAAACCCTTTCCGCCATCGACAGCCTCGCGGCCAACGGCGCCAAGGGCTTCGTCATCTGCCCGCCGGATGTGTCCCTCGGCCCTGCGATCATGGCCAAGGCCAAGCTCAATGACCTGAAAGTCATCGCCGTCGATGACCGCTTCGTCGATGCCAATGGCAAGTTCATGGAAGACGTGCCGTACCTCGGCATGGCTGCGTTCGAAGTTGGCCAGAAACAGGGCGCCGCCATGGCCGCCGAAGCGAAAAAGCGTAACTGGGACTGGAAAGACACCTACGCGGTGGTCAGCACCTACAACGAACTCGACACCGGCAAGAAGCGCACCGACGGCTCGATGAAGGCGCTCGAAGACGCCGGCATGCCGAAAGAACACATCCTGACCGCTGCCCTGAAAACCCTCGACGTGCCTGGCAGCATGGACGCCATCAATTCGGCACTGGTCAAGCTGCCGGGCACGGCGAAGAACCTGATCATCGGCGGCATGAACGACAACACTGTGCTGGGCGGCGTGCGCGCCACCGAAGCCGCCGGGTTTGCCGCAGCCAATGTGATCGGCATCGGCATCAACGGCACCGACGCTATCGGCGAATTGAAAAAGCCTAACAGCGGCTTCTACGGTTCGATGCTGCCGAGCCCGCACATCGAAGGCTACAAGACCGCCGAGATGATGTACGAGTGGGTCACCACCGGCAAAGAACCGCCGAAGTACACCGCGATGGACGACGTCACCCTGATCACCCGCGACAACTTCAAGCAGGAGCTGGAGAAGATCGGCCTGTGGAACTGACGGCAGCGGCGGCCCGGGCAGCCGGGCCGCTTGAACGGTGTGATGAGGTGGTTTAAATGCACGCGCAAGTACAGACACAAGAACACAGCGCCAGCGGCAGCCTGCGTTTCAACGGGATCGGCAAGACCTTTCCGGGCGTGAAAGCACTGGACGGCATCAGTTTCGTCGCCCACCCCGGGCAGGTTCACGCCCTGATGGGCGAGAACGGCGCCGGCAAATCGACGCTGCTGAAAATCCTCGGCGGCGCCTACATTCCGAGCAGCGGCGAGCTGCAGATCGGCGAGCGGAGCATGGCCTTCAAGTGCACTGCCGACAGCATCGGCAGCGGCGTCGCGGTGATTCACCAGGAGCTGCATCTGGTGCCGGAAATGACCGTGGCCGAGAACCTGTTCCTCGGTCACCTGCCGGCCAGCTTCGGCCTGATCAATCGCGGCGCGCTGCGTCAGCAGGCGTTGGCTTGCCTCAAAGGCCTGGCCGATGAAATCGACCCGCAGACCAAGGTCGGCCGCTTGTCTCTCGGTCAGCGGCAACTGGTGGAAATCGCCAAGGCGTTGTCCCGTGGCGCCCATGTGATCGCGTTTGACGAACCGACCAGCAGCCTCTCGGCGCGGGAAATCGACCGCTTGATGGCGATCATCGGCCGGCTGCGCGACGAGGGCAAAGTCGTGCTCTACGTTTCCCATCGCATGGAAGAAGTGTTCCGCATCTGCGACGCGGTGACGGTGTTCAAGGACGGTCGCTACGTGCGCACCTTCGATGACATGAGCCAGTTGACCCACGATCAACTGGTGACCTGCATGGTCGGGCGCGACATTCAGGACATCTACGATTATCGCGGTCGCCCGCGCGGTGCCGTGGCGCTGAGAGTCGATGGACTGCTTGGCCCGGGCCTGCGCGAGCCGATCAGTTTCGATGCGCACAAAGGCGAGATTCTGGGCCTGTTCGGACTGGTCGGGGCAGGGCGCACCGAGCTGTTCCGGCTGCTCAGCGGTCTGGAGCGCAACACCGCCGGACGTCTCGAATTGCGCGGTCACGAACTGAAGCTGCGTTCGCCCCGCGATGCGATTGCTGCCGGCATTTTGCTGTGCCCGGAGGACCGCAAGAAGGAAGGCATCATCCCGCTGGCCAGTGTTGCCGAGAACATCAACATCAGTGCGCGCGGTGCGCATTCCGGGCTCGGTTGCCTGCTGCGCGGGATCTGGGAAAAGGGCAACGCCGAGAAACAGATCAAGGCCCTGAAAGTGAAAACGCCTCACGCTGGGCAACCGATCAAATTCCTGTCCGGCGGCAATCAGCAGAAGGCGATTCTCGGCCGCTGGCTGTCGATGCCGATGAAAGTCCTGCTGCTCGACGAGCCGACCCGGGGCATCGACATCGGTGCCAAGGCCGAGATCTACCAGATCATCCACAACCTGGCCGCCGACGGTATTTCGGTGATCGTGGTGTCCAGCGACCTGATGGAAGTGATGGGTATTTCCGACCGCATTCTGGTGCTGTGCGAGGGCGCCCTGCGTGGCGAAGTCAGCCGCGACCAGGCCAACGAATCCAACCTGCTGCAACTGGCTTTGCCGCGCCAACGCGCTGACGGCGTGGCGAACTGAGAGGTGACTATGATGACAACCCAAAACGAAACCCTGCCGACCGAGCGCAAACCTTTGGACATGCGACGCTTCCTCGATGACTGGGTGATGCTGCTGGCGGCGGTGGGCATTTTTGTCGCCTGCACCTTGCTGATCGATAACTTCCTCTCGCCGCTGAACATGCGTGGTCTGGGCCTGGCGATTTCCACCACCGGGATTGCCGCGTGCACCATGTTGTATTGCCTGGCGTCCGGGCATTTCGACTTGTCGGTAGGCTCGGTGATCGCTTGCGCCGGGGTGGTGGCGGCGGTGGTGATGCGCGACACCAACAGCGTGTTTCTCGGCATCAGCGTCGCGCTGGTGATGGGGCTGATCGTCGGATTGATCAACGGCATCGTGATCGCCAAGTTGCGGGTCAATGCGCTGATCACGACGCTGGCGACCATGCAGATCGTCCGCGGCCTGGCTTACATCTTTGCCAATGGCAAAGCGGTGGGCGTTTCCCAGGAGTCGTTCTTCGTCTTTGGCAATGGCCAGTTGTTCGGCGTGCCGGTGCCGATCCTGATCACCATCGTCTGCTTCCTGTTTTTCGGTTGGCTGCTGAACTACACGACCTACGGGCGCAACACCATGGCCATCGGCGGCAACCAGGAGGCGGCGTTGCTGGCGGGGGTGAATGTTGATCGAACCAAGATCATCATCTTCGCGGTGCATGGCGTGATTGGTGCGTTGGCCGGGGTGATTCTGGCGTCGCGGATGACTTCGGGTCAGCCGATGATTGGCCAGGGTTTTGAGCTGACGGTGATTTCGGCCTGCGTGTTGGGCGGGGTGTCGTTGAGCGGCGGGATCGGGATGATCCGGCATGTGATTGCCGGGGTTTTGATTCTGGCGATTATCGAGAATGCGATGAATCTGAAGAATATCGACACGTTTTATCAGTACGTGATTCGAGGGTCGATTTTGCTGTTGGCTGTTGTCATTGACCGTCTGAAACAGCGCTGAGATCAAAGCTCTTGTGACCCTCTCCTTTGGGAGAGGGTGTTCTGAGCGAAACGCCTTCTGTCTCCTTCCCCAAAATATCCCTTGCCCGTTCCAACCCGTTTCGGTTATCACTTTGTACATGATTAGACAGGTACGATTTGACAAGAAACAACGGGTGGTCGACGAACTCGTCCGACGCATCGAAAGCGGCCTCATGGAGGACGGCTTTCTGTTGCCCGGCGAGCATCAGTTGGCTCAGGAATTCAACGTCAGCCGTGGCACGTTGCGCGAAGCGCTGGCCGAACTGAAGCGACGCAATTACATCGCCACGCAAAGCGGGGTGGGGTCCATCGTCACTTTCGACGGCGTGGCGCTCGACCAGCGCAGCGGCTGGGCCCAGGCCCTGGCCGACAGCGGCGCGCTGATCAACACCGACGTGTTGCGCCTGGAAGCCGTGACCCGCGAGGATCTGCTGCCGCGTTTCGGCTCCGATCAATTCATTCTTCTGGAACGTCGCCGCCGTTCCAATGACGGCACGGCGGTGTCCCTTGAACGCTCTCTGATGCCCGCCACGGGAGGCCTGGAAAGCCTGCCGCGGGTTGGCCTGATCGACAACTCCCTGACCATCACCCTGGCCGCCTACGGTTACATCGGCGAGCGCGGCGATCAGTGGATCGGTGCCGAACCGCTCAACGCCGTGGATGCCGAACTGCTCGGCCGCCCGCAAGGCACGGTGTTCCTCAAGGCATTGCGCACCACTTACGACCGGCATGACCGTTTCATGGAACAGGTCGAAAGCCTGCTCGACCCGGTGCATTTTCGTCTGCACCTGCAATTTGGAGAATCGAAATGACCGCCCTCGACCGTGCCCTGGGCGCGTTTTACGGCCTGGCCCTGGGCGACGCGCTGGGCATGCCGACCCAATCCCTGAATCGCGAAACCATCAAGCAGCGCTTCGGCCAGATCACCGATCTGCAAGACGCCGGTCCCTTGCAGCCGATTGCCGCGAACATGCCCAAGGGCTCGATCACCGATGACACCGAACAGGCGATTCTGGTCGGCGAGTTATTGGTCGAGGGGCGTGGCCGGATCGAACCGGCGGTGCTCGCGCAACGGCTGATCGAATGGGAAGCCCGGATGCAGGCCAAAGGTTCGCAGGACCTGCTCGGCCCGTCGACCAAACGCGCAATCGAAATGATCCTCGCTGGCCACTCGCCGGAAGAGGCCGGCCGCTACGGCACCACCAATGGCGCCGCGATGCGCATCACCCCGGTGGGGATCGCGGCGGATGTCGCCGACCCCGAGCGCTTTATCGCGGCGGTGGTGCAGGCCTGTCAGGTCACTCACAACACTACGCTGGGGATTTCCAGCGCGGCGGCGGTGGCGGCGGTGGTCTCGGCCGGCATCAACGGCCTGGACCTGGGCGAGGCGCTGAACCTCGGTCAGCAGATCGCCCAGCAAGCGGAATCCCACGGGCACTGGGTGGCCGGCGGGCGCATCGCTTCGCGGATCAGTTGGGCGCGCAGCATCAGTGTCGAAAGCGACCCGGTGTTGCTCGCGGATCTGCTGTACGACGTGATCGGCACCTCTGTGGCTTCGCAGGAATCGGTGGTGGTGTCATTCGCCCTCGCGCAGCACGTCGCGGTCGGTGAAATGTCGCCGTTCGATGCGCTGTGCATGGCCGCGAGCCTCGGTGGCGACACTGACACCATCGCCGCGATTCTCGGCGCCATGCTTGGGGCCTGCCTGGGCCTGCAGAGCTGGCCGGCGCCGATGATTGATATGGTGAAAACCGTCAATGGTCTGAAGCTGGAACCGTTGGTGCAGGGTCTTTTGGCCTTGCGCTGATTGAGCTGACGCCTTCGCTGGCAAGCCAGCTTCCATAGGGAGAGTGCCAACATCAAGGTTCACTTTGAACCCCTGGGAGCGAGCTTGCTCCGGGCGGCGATCCGACAAAGGCCGCGCCGCAAATCCTGAATATTCACCCGCAATGGATCGCGCAGACAGGCCCAGGAAGGGCGGGATGTCTTGTCGTTCTGCGTCATTGCCACAACCACAATAAAGGCAAACAGGAGCATTTTTCATGAGTTCATCGAACGCCGGGCAAAGCGCCGGGCAACTGGAAACCCGGGGCATCGAACCGGTGCCGGAAGGCGAGTGCAATGGCCATCCGCTGCAACTGTTCTGGGTCTGGTTCGCGGCCAACATTTCCATCCTCGGCCTGCCGCTGGGCGCCACGCTGGTGGCGTTTCGCGGGCTGGCGATCTGGCAGGCGATCATCGTCGCCATTCTCGGCGCTGCCGGTTCGTTCGCGGTGGTGGGGATCATCTCGATTGCCGGCCGTCGCGGTCGCGCGCCGAGCCTGACGTTGTCCCGGGCGATCTTCGGTGTACGCGGCAATATCGGCCCGACGCTGGTGTCGCTGATGTCACGCCTGGGCTGGGAAACCGTCAACACCACCACCGCCGCGTTCGTGCTGCTGTCGCTGTGCTCGATCCTGTTCGGCTCGCCGGTAGAGGCCAAAAGTGCCCCGGTGTTGACCCTGGTCTTCATCGCGATCTTCGTGCTGCTGACCCTGTCGGTGTCCGGCCTCGGCCACGCCACGTTGCTGGTGATCCAGAAGTGGGCGACCTACGTGTTCGGCGCGTTGAACATTCTGGTGGGCGGCTTTCTCTGCGCCACCATCGACTGGAGCGCGGTATTCAACGCCACGCCGGCGCCGATCAGCGCGATGATTATCGGTATCGGCACCATGGCGGCCGGCACCGGGATAGGTTGGGCCAACGCGGGCGCCGACATGTCGCGCTATCAGCATCGCAGCGTCAAAGCCGTACGCCTGGTGGCTTCGGCGGCGTTCGGCGCGGGGATCCCGCTGGTGCTGTTGATCACCCTCGGCGGTCTGCTGTCGGTGGGCAACAACGATCTGGCGTCGGCAACTGACCCGATCGTGGCGATCCGCGACATGCTGCCGACCTGGATGGCCGTGCCGTACCTGATCACCGCATTCGGCGGCCTGCTGCTGTCGAACAACCTGTCGGTGTACTCCGCCGGTTTGACCACACTGACCCTCGGCCTGAAGGTCAAACGCGTGTACGCGGTGGTGGTCGACATCGTGGCGATCTTCGCCGGTTCGATCTACTTCATGCTGATCGCCGACAGTTTCTACGGCCCGTTCATTACCTTCATTTCGCTGCTGGCGGTGCCGATCACGGCGTGGGTCGGGATCTTCGTCGTCGACCTGATTCACCGTCACTACTACAGCCCCAAAGACCTGCTCGACGTCAGCCCGAGCAGCGCCTACTGGTACAGCGGCGGCATCGAGTGGCGCGCATTCGGCGCGTGGGCGATTGCCATTGTGCTGGGCTTCAGCTTCACCACCATCGGCACCACCGCTGAAAACGTCTGGTTCAAGGGCTTCCTGTCCGACTCCTGGCTGGGCCACAACGGCCTTGGCTGGATCGTGACGTTCGTGGTCGCCGGCGGCATTTACTTCGTACTCGGCGGGGCGAGAGATCGTCGCGCCGCGCAAACCGAGAATGCTCATGCCTAAGATGTTGCACACCGGCCAGGTCATCATCGACCTGGTCATGGCCGTGGACGCGCTACCGCAGATCGGCGGTGACGTGCTGGCGCAGTCCGCCAGTTTCGAAGCCGGCGGCGGCTTCAATGTAATGGCCGCTGCTGCGCGCAACGGCTTGCCGGTGGTTTACCTCGGTCGCCACGGCAACGGCCGTTTCGGTGATCTGGCGCGCCAGGCGATGAACGCCGAAGGCATCCGCATCGGCATAGAACAGCCTGCAGAACGTGACACCGGCATCTGCGTGGCGCTGACCGATGCGTCGGCCGAGCGCAGTTTTATTTCCTGCATTGGCGCCGAAGGCGAGGTCACGGCGGCGGAGCTGAACAGCGTCGCCGCCGAGGCCGGGGACTACGTCTACGTCAGCGGCTACAGCCTGCTGCACAGCGGCAAGGCCCAGGCATTACTGGACTGGACGCTGGCGCTGCCGAAAACGATCAACGTGGTGTTCGACCCGGGCCCGTTGGTGGAATCGCCGGACTCACCGATGATGCAGGCGTTGCTGCCGCGCATCGATGTGTGGACCAGCAACCGCGTCGAGGCGTTGCGTTTCACTGGCGCGGCGGACATCGAAACCGCGTTGGACCGCCTGGCCGTGCACCTGCCGCAGGAGGTGCTGATGGTAGTGCGCGACGGCCCGCAGGGTTGCTGGATTCATCAGCGCGGCGAGCGTCAGCATGTGCCGGGTTTCAAGGTGCAGGCGGTGGACAGCAACGGCGCGGGTGATGCGCATGCCGGCGTGTTCGTGGCTGGATTGGCGCAAGGGCTGTTGGCACATGAGGCCGCCCGGCGGGCGAACGCTGCGGCCGCATTGGCTGTCACCCGCTGGGGGCCGGCAACAGCGCCGGGCCCTTGTGAAGTCGATGCATTGATGCGTGAGACTTGCGATCACTGATCGGTTGCGAAGAGGCCAGAAGACACAGCACAAAGCTTGATTCAACTGGCCTTGCGCAATGCCGCAATCAACTCATCCTTGCGCATCGACGAACGCCCGGGAATCTTCCGCTCCCGGGCCTCCTTGCGCAGGCAGCGCATTCAACCCCTGCTTGCGCCAGCGGCCGGAGGCGTCAGGTATCGAGTTTACGCGCCGCTTCCACGCCCGCAGCGCTGAGCTTGATCGGCAGATTCAGCGAATGCTCCCCCGCTTCATTGCAAGTGATGTGTCCGTGGTGAATCAGTCCACGCTCCTGCAGGGCGGCGAGGGCACTGGCCACGACTTTCTCGCCGCGATAGTTGTCCAGTACCTCTTTGCCGAGGCCGCTCGGGTGGGCATGCAACAGGCGGGTGAGGACTTCTTTTTCCAGGTTTTTATCGACGTTCATGGTTACCTCTTCAGAGAAGTGGATGAGACACGTTGCGTGGATGAAGCGCGGATCACTGTCCTGCGCCTTCGGAGCCCGAACCCCCCGTGGTGGTTTTCGAACCGACGCCGGGACCGGCATTGTCGGGGGCGGCTGGAGAGTCGGGGGTGTTCATGCCGCCTTGGCGCCCGGGGTCGCTGCCCTGGGTGCGAGGATCGGTTCCCGTGGCGGGTGGCTGATTGATCAGCGGTACACCCGAACCGTCGGTATTCATACCGGGGGCACTGTTGATGGCGGGGGCCCTGGGCTGGGTGACCGGATCGGTGGGCCCGGTACCGGCGGCGGTGGTCGAGGCGGCGAATACCGCCGGGCTGAGGAGGGTAGCGAATACGAGCGCAGTCAACCTTGACGAGATCATAGGGTGTCTCCAGTGATTGAAATCCTTACCTCCTTTTGGTCTGCCCTCGTGAAAGATTGGTGCCTGATGAGCGACGAACGGTTCAAACCGGCTGAATGCTTTCGAGGCCGATCTCTTCCTTGAATTGCTCCATAAAACCTTTCAGGCGCTGATGACGGAGCTGTGCCAGACGTTGACCGGCAGCGGTCTGAAAACCGTCGGCAAGGTGCAGCAGCTTGGTCTGGAAATGGTCGAGGCAAAATCGCTTGTCGTCGTAGTCCCTTTCCCGGGCCTCGGGATCGTGCGGGTCATACAGCGCGCTGCCCATCCGTCCGGCTGTATAGAAGGTGCGGGCGACGCCGAGCATACCGAGGGAATCGAGACGGTCGGCGTCCTGCATCAGTCGGGCCTCAAGGGTTAGCGGGGTAATGTTGGCGGAAAAGCTGTGGGCTTCGATGGCGTGGGTGACGGCGTCGATTCTGGCTTCGGGCCAGTTCAGGTTTGCCAGCACCTTTGACGCTTTTTCTGCTGCCAGACGCGATGCCTGTGAGCGCAGTGGCGAGTTCTTTTCCACCGCCACGCAATCGTGCAGCAACACCGCCGCAAGCAGCACCTCAAGGTCGCCACCTTCCTCGGCCTGCAAGGTGCGCGCGGTGTGCCAGACCCGTTGCAGGTGCGACAGATCGTGAGCGCCGTCCTCCGACGGTTCCAGCGCGTGGGGCAGCAGTTCGGCGGCGAGTCGGGCGAGTGGCGCAAAGGCGAGTGGATTCATGGGCATCCTTCTGAGTGATTGGCGCACTAGCCTAATCCGTGGATTGCCATGTGACGAGCGCCGCGTGCCGCCTTAGTATGGCGTTTTCCTTTTTCCGACAAGGCCCGTCCATGACGATCGAAATACGCCCGGCGACCCCCAGCGATGCACCGCAAATCCTCGCGTTCATCACTGAACTTGCAGACTTCGAAAAGGCCCGTCACGAAGTCATCGCCAGCGTCGCCGACATCGAACGCAGCCTGTTCAGCGAAGGCGCCACGGCCCACGGCCTGATCTGCCTGCGCGATGGCGTGCCGATCGGTTTTGCGGTGTTCTTCTTCAGCTATTCGACCTGGCTGGGCAGCAACTGCCTGTACCTCGAAGACCTCTACATCACCCCCGAACAACGGGGCGGCGGCGCCGGCAAAACCCTGCTGCGCCACCTCGCGAAAATCGCCTGCGCCAACGACTGCGGCCGCTTCGAATGGAGCGTGCTGGACTGGAACACCCCGGCTATCGACTTCTACAAATCCCTCGGCGCCCAGCCGCAGGAAGAGTGGGTGCGTTACCGCATGGATGGCAAGGTGTTGCGCGAGTTCGCCGAGGGCAACTGAGCCGACGTAAAAGATCGCAGTCTTCGGCAGCTACTGCAGAGAAAGTCGATACCCCTGCAGGAGCTGTCGAAGGCTGCGATCTTTTTTTGTCTTCGTCCCACAATATGGGAGTGATATTTATATATTGAGATTTATCCGCGCTCAGGTTTATAGTCCAGCTCACTCACTGCCAATAACAAAACAGGTGAAGCGATGCTGGCGCAATTGATCGCGCTCGATTGGGGGACGACCTCATTACGTGCTTACAAACTCGCGGCGGGCGGGCAGGTACTGGCGCAGCGCTCGCTGTCGTTCGGGATCATGCAGTTGCCGAAGACGCCGCGGGTCATCAACGGTCGTGAATGCTCCGACGGTTTTGAACTGGCGTTCGACGAGGCGTGTGGGGACTGGCTCGACGCGCAGCCCGATTTGCCGGTGATTGCCTGTGGCATGGTCGGCAGCGCCCAGGGCTGGCGCGAAGCGTCCTACCGCGATACGCCGGCCAACGTGGCCGATCTCGGAAAATCCCTGCAAACCGTTCGCAGCCTTCGCGGTGTAAATGTGCACATCGTGCCGGGTGTGATTCAGCGTTCGACGCTGCCAAACGTAATGCGGGGCGAGGAAACCCAAGTCCTCGGCGTGCTGCAGAACCTGCCGGTCGAGGCGGGCAATGATCTGCTGATCGGCCTGCCCGGCAGTCATTCGAAATGGGTGGAAGTGGCCGACGGCTGCATCACCCGTTTCGACACCTTCATGACCGGCGAAGTGTTCGCCGTGCTCAGCGAACACAGCATCCTCGGCCGTACCCAACAGCACAGCGCGACGTTCGACGCCGAAGCTTTCGATCGCGGCGTGCAGGTGGCGTTGTCGGCAGAAGGCGAGATCGGCGTGCTGTCGACCCTGTTCAGCGCCCGCAGCCTGGGCCTGACCGGCGAACTCAGCGCCACCGCGCAACCGGACTATCTGTCCGGCCTGCTGATCGGCCACGAGTTGACGGCGTTGGCCAACGTGCAACGGCGCCGGCGCAACAGCGCACAACTTCCTTCGATCATCCTTATCGGCAACGCACAGTTGTGCGCCCGCTACAGCCGGGCCCTCGATGCCTGCGGTTTCGCCCGGGTGACGTTGGCCGAACAGGCCACCGAGCGTGGTCTGTGGCAATTGGCGCTCGCCGCCGGACTGATTGATTCCTCATCCCGTTAACCCTGACTGGAGGCCTGACATGCTCAAGCAAGCACTGGCGCAAAACGGTCTGATCGCAATCCTGCGCGGCCTGCATCCGCAGGAAGCCGCCGCTGTCGGAGAAGTCCTGTATGCGGCCGGATTTCGCGTCATCGAAGTACCGCTCAATTCCCCCGCGCCGTACGAAAGTATTCGCATCCTGCGTAAGACCCTGCCCGCTGATTGCCTGATCGGTGCCGGCACGGTGCTGACCCCGCAACAGGTCGAATCGGTGAAGGAGGCCGGTGGTCAGGTGATCGTCATGCCCCACAGCGATGCCAAGGTGTTGCGGGCGGCAAAGGCAGCCGGGCTGTACCTGTCGCCGGGCGTCGCCACGCCGACCGAAGCCTTTGCGGCGCTGGAGGAGGGGGCGGACATTCTCAAGCTGTTCCCGGCCGAGCAGATGGGCTCGGCAGTGGTGAAAGCCTGGCTGGCGGTGTTGCCGGTCGGGACGATTCTGGCGCCGGTCGGCGGCATCACGCCGGACAACATGCAGGCGTTCATCGATGCCGGCGTCAAAGGCTTCGGCCTAGGTTCCGGGCTGTTCAAACCGGGCATGACGACTGAACAAGTGGCGGCCAATGCCAAGGCCTATGTGGCGGCCTGGAAAGCCCTTCGCTAAGACTTTTCCGGCGCTGCGTGCGCTGCATCTAACAAGAGAGACAAACAGATGAAAATCACCAAACTCACCACCTTCATCGTCCCGCCGCGCTGGTGTTTTCTGAAAGTCGAAACCGACGAGGGTGTGACCGGTTGGGGCGAGCCCGTGGTCGAGGGCCGCGCCCACACGGTTGCTGCAGCGGTTGAGGAATTGTCCGACTACCTGATCGGCAAAGACCCACGCAATATCGAAGACATCTGGACCGTGCTGTATCGCGGTGGCTTTTACCGGGGGGGCGCGATCCACATGAGCGCGCTGGCCGGCATCGATCAGGCGCTGTGGGACATCAAGGGCAAGGCCCTCGGCGTGTCGGTCAGCGATCTGCTCGGCGGCCAGGTGCGGGACAAGATCCGCGTGTATTCGTGGATCGGCGGCGACCGTCCGGCGGACACCGCGCGGGCGGCGAAAGAAGCGGTGGGCCGTGGTTTCACCGCGGTGAAAATGAACGGCACCGAGGAGTTGCAATTTCTCGATACCTTCGAAAAAGTCGATCTGGCGCTGGCCAACGTTGCCGCTGTACGCGATGCGGTGGGGCCGAACGTCGGCATCGGCGTCGACTTTCATGGCCGGGTGCATAAACCCATGGCCAAGGTGCTGATGAAGGAACTCGACCCGTACAAACTGATGTTCATCGAAGAGCCGGTGCTCAGCGAAAACTATGAAGCGCTGAAGGAGCTGGCGCCGCTGACCAGCACGCCGATTGCCCTCGGTGAGCGACTGTTTTCGCGGTGGGACTTTAAACGGGTGTTGAGCGAAGGTTACGTCGACATCATCCAGCCTGATGCGTCCCACGCCGGTGGCATCACCGAGACTCGCAAGATCGCCAACATGGCCGAAGCCTACGACGTGGCGTTGGCACTGCACTGCCCGCTGGGGCCGATTGCGCTGGCGGCGTGTCTGCAGCTGGACGCCGCTTGTTACAACGCGTTTATCCAGGAGCAGAGCCTGGGCATCCATTACAACGAGAGCAATGACCTGCTCGATTATGTGAAGGATCCACGGGTGTTCGACTACGACAAAGGCTTCGTGAAAATCCCCAACGGCCCGGGGCTGGGGATCGAGATCAACGAGGAGTACGTGATCGAACGCGCAGCGGTCGGCCACCGTTGGCGCAACCCGATCTGGCGGCATGCCGATGGCAGTTTTGCCGAGTGGTGATTCCCTTCTGATTCACCCAATGAGATCGTTCCCACGCGGAGCGTGGGAACGATCAGATGCAAGGCCTCAGGCCGACCTCAATAAACATAAAAAGAGGCGCTCCCCATGCAACCGCAAACCCTCACCGGGCAAGCGACGTTAGTCACGCCCAGCCGCAAGCGATTTTTCATCATGGTGTTGCTGTTCATCACCGTGGTCATCAACTACCTCGACCGCAGCAACCTGTCGATTGCCGCTCCGGCACTGACGACGGATCTGGGCATCGATCCGGTGCACGTCGGGCTGATCTTCTCGGCGTTCGGCTGGACCTACGCCGCCATGCAGATCCCCGGCGGCTGGCTGGTAGACCGCGTGCCGCCGCGTATCCTTTATAGCGTCGCGCTGCTGCTGTGGTCGCTGGCTACGGTGATGCTCGGTTTTGCCGCCAGTTTCATCGCGCTGTTCGTCCTGCGCATGGCGGTCGGGGCGCTGGAAGCACCGGCGTATCCGATCAACAGCCGTGTGGTGACGACCTGGTTCCCCGAGCGTGAGCGGGCCACGGCCATTGGTTTCTACACCTCCGGACAGTTTGTCGGGCTGGCGTTTCTGACCCCGGTGCTGGCGTGGCTGCAACATGAATTTGGCTGGCACATGGTGTTTGTCGCGACCGGCGCGGTGGGCATCATCTGGGCGGCGATCTGGTACGCGGTGTATCGCGAGCCGCGTGATTTCAAAGGCGCCAACCAAGGCGAAATCGACCTGATCCGCGAGGGCGGCGGGCTGGTGGACATTGCGGCCGACACCGCCAAAGTGAAAGCGAAATTCAGTTGGACCGATCTCGGCATCGTCCTGAGCAAACGCAAGTTGTGGGGGATCTACCTCGGCCAGTTCTGCCTGAACTCGACGCTGTGGTTTTTCCTGACGTGGTTTCCGACCTATCTGGTGAAATATCGCGGCATGGACTTCATCAAGTCCGGCCTGCTGGCGTCGCTGCCGTTTCTTGCCGCGTTCATCGGCGTGCTGTGCTCCGGGTTCTTTTCCGACTTCCTGATTCGCCGTGGTTGCACCGTCGGCTTCGCGCGCAAGTTGCCGATCATTGGCGGGCTGTTGATTTCCACTTCGATCATCGGGGCCAACTTCGTTGAATCGACACCGCTGGTGATTGCCTTCCTGGCGCTGGCGTTTTTCGGCAACGGGCTGGCGTCGATCACCTGGTCGCTGGTCTCGACATTGGCGCCGGCGCGGTTGCTGGGCTTGACCGGTGGGGTGTTCAACTTCATTGGCAATCTGTCGGCGATTGCCACGCCGATTGTCATCGGCTTCCTGGCCAGCGGTGACTCGTTCGCGCCGGCGATCACCTACATCGCGGTTCTGGCATTGATCGGTGCTTTGTCCTACGTGCTGCTGGTGGGCAAGGTCGAGCGCATCGAGTTGTAGTCGTCCCGGTCGGGCGACCATAATGCCGCCCGTTCCCTCGCTCAACGCTAAAGGCTGGATATGCAGGAAGACGCCCCAAAAACCGCCAAGGACGCCGCGCCGACCGGCACCCAGACCCTGCTTCGCGGGTTGGGTGTGGTGCAGGCCGTCGCCAGCGGTGCCCGCGATCTCAAAGAGATTGCCCGCCTGATCGGCACCACGCGCAGCACCACCCATCGGCTGGCCAGTTGTCTGGTGGACGAGCGCTACCTGCGCGTCGTGCCGCAAGTCGGTTATCTGCTGGGGCCGAAGCTGATCGAACTGGGTTTTCAGGCGCGTGAAGAATTGCCGTTGGTGACCCTGGCCGGGCCGTATCTGGACGAGTTGTCGGCGCTGACCGGTGACACCGTTCACCTGGGCATTCGTGAAGGTGACGAAGTGCTGTACCTGTTGAAGAATCCGGGGCGCAACGGCCCGGAAATGCGCTCGCGGGTCGGCCATCGCATGCCGCTGGCGCGGACCGGGATCGGCAAGGCCTTGATGCTCGATGACGCGCCGCAGGATTGGCAGCGTCTGTACGACATCAGTCTGCCGGCGGGTGGGAAAAGTCAGTTCTGGCCGCAGCACCCCCAACAGTCGTGGGAGCAGTTGGAGCAACGGATGACCGAGTACGTGGCCGGTGGCTACGCGTTCGATCTGGAAGACAACGAGCCGTCGATCCGCTGCGTGGCGGCGCCGATCCGCGACGCGAGCAAGCGCATCGTCGCGGCCATCAGCATTGCCAGCACCGTGCCGTACATGCCGCTGGAAAAAATGGCCGAGCTGATTCCCCTGATCAAAGGGGTCACCGCCCGGCTCTCGGCAGAACTTGGCTTGAAGGTGTAAGCCCTGAAGATTTAAAGCTTCAACGTCGCCATGTCGATCACGAAGCGGTACTTCACATCGCCGGCGATCATGCGGGCGTAGGCTTCGTTGATCTGGCGGATGTCGAGCATTTCGATGTCGCAGCTGATGTTGTGCTCGGCGCAGAAATCCAGCACTTCCTGGGTTTCGGCGACGCCACCGATCAGCGAGCCGGCCAAGACACGACGACCCAGCACCAGTTTCGCGGCGTGGACCGGCGGATCGATCGGTTCGATCAGGCCCACCAGAATGTGCACGCCGTCGAAGCGCAGGGTGTCGAGGTACGGGTTGAGGTCGTGCTGCACCGGAATGGTGTCCAGCAGGAAGTCGAAGCGACCGGCCGCCGCTTTCATCTGTTCTTCGTCGGTGGAGACGATCACATGGTCGGCGCCCTGACGACGACCTTCCTCGGCCTTGCTCGCCGAACGGGTGAACAACGTCACCTCAGCGCCCATGGCCTTGGCGAACTTGATGCCCATGTGACCGAGGCCGCCCATGCCGAGAATCCCGACCTTGTCGCCGGCCTTCACGCCGTAGTGCTTGAGCGGTGAGTAGGTGGTGATGCCGGCGCAGAGAATCGGCGCGGCGGCGGCCAGATCCAGCTTCTCGGGAATGCGCACCACGAAGTGTTCGCTGACCACGATGCTGTCCGAATAACCGCCCATGGTGTTGCTGCCATCGACCCGGTCCGGGGTGGCATAGGTCATGGTCGGGCCTTCGAGGCAGTATTGCTCGAGGTTCGCCTGGCAGGCTTCGCAGGTGCGGCAGGAGTCGACCATGCAACCGACGCCGACCAGATCGCCTACCTTGTGTTGGGTGACGTTCGCACCGACGGCAGTGACTTTTCCGACGATCTCGTGGCCGGGCATCAACGGGTAAACGGCGATGCCCCATTCGTTGCGCGCCTGGTGGATGTCGGAGTGGCAGACGCCGCAGTACAGAATCTTGATGGCAACGTCGTCGGCCCGAGGGCTGCGGCGTTCGAACTTCATCGGGGCGAGGGGCGTGGTGGCCGTTTGAGCGGCATAGCCGATGGCGGTGTACATATGAAACCTCGCAAAAGCAGTGACAAGTGAGGCGGCGCATTCTGGGCGCCGTCCGGTCGTCCGGCCATGGCGATTCCTCCGGGTGTCATGCCTAATCCTCCGGCATGCGGGGTTGATCGGTCGCATTGGCAAAAGGATCTGCGATGATGCTTTCATCCCGTTTTCCGTGATTTTTTCTGAAGAGCCGCCCGATGCAATTGACCCGTCATCTTGATGCCAACGCCACCCTGGTTTCGCTGATCGAACCGCTGGCGCTGCGCGATGGTTACAGCCAGACCGGGCTGCCGGGCGTGCAGGTGTTGCGCGCCAGTTGCGACGTCGCCCGTGGCCCGCACATTTATGAGCCGAGCCTGATGATCATCGCCCAGGGCAGCAAACTGGCGTATCTGGGGCCGCGCACCATGGAGTACGGCGCCGGGCATTACCTGATCCAGGCGTTGCCGGTGCCGTTCGAGTGCGAAACCTACGCGTTGCCGGATGCGCCGTTGCTCGGCGTGTCGGTGGCGATCGACCGGGTATTGCTCGGTGAACTGGTGCTGGCCATGGGGCTGGCGCCGGGGCGGCATATTCCGGCGCAGACCCCGGAGTCGATGACCTCGGTGGTGCTCGACGATGACATGCGCGGTTGCGTCGAGCGCTTGCTGCGCTGTCTGCACGATCCGCTGGAATGCCAGATTCTCGGACCGGCGCGGGTGCGTGAATTGTTGTTCGTCGCGTTGCGCGGCCCTCAGGCTGATGTGTTGCGGGCGTTGGTCGAGCAGCAGGGGCAGTTCGCCCGGGTCGCGGCGTCGATCAGTCATCTGCATGCGCATTACACCGAGCCGTTGAATGTCGAGACCTTGGCTGGCTGCGCGAACATGAGTGTTTCGACCTTTCACGAACACTTCAAACGCAGCACGTTACTGTCGCCGGTGCAGTACTTGAAGCGTTTACGTTTGTTGAAGGCGCAGACGTTGTTGATCGCTGAAGGGCTGGGTGTGGCGCAGGTGGCGCATCGGGTGGGGTATCAGAGCACGTCGCAGTTCAGTCGCGAGTACAAGCGCTATTTCGAACGCAGCCCGGGAGATGAGCGCGCGGCCTGATCCTGCACAAATTGCAGGCAACAAAAAGGCCCCCGTTTCGGGAGCCTTGATGTTCAGCGGATCGACTTACATGTTCGGATAGGTCGGGCCACCGGCGCCTTCCGGCGTCACCCAGGTGATGTTCTGCGAAGGGTCCTTGATGTCGCAGGTCTTGCAGTGCACGCAGTTCTGGGCGTTGATCTGGAAGCGCTTCTCGCCGTCTTCCTTGGTGATCACTTCATACACGCCGGCCGGGCAGTAACGCTGCGCCGGTTCGTCGTACAGCGGCAGGTTCTTGCTCAGCGGGATGGTCGGGTCGGTCAGTTTCAGGTGGCACGGCTGTTCTTCTTCGTGGTTGGTACCGGAGATGAACACCGAGCTCAGCTTGTCGAAGCTGATCTTGCCGTCGGGTTTCGGGTAGTCGATCTTCTTGCAGTCGGCCGCGAGCTTGAGGCAGGCGTAGTCCGGCTTGGTGTCGTGCAGGGTGAACGGCAGTTTACCGCCGAAGATGTTCTGGTCCAGCCAGTTGAAACCGCCGCCGACAATGGCGCCGAACTTGTGGATCGCCGGGCCGAAGTTGCGGCTGGCGAACAGTTCTTCGTAGAGCCAGCTCTTCTTGAAGGCGTCGACGTAGGTGGTCAGCTCTTCAGTGCCATCCTTTTCAGCGAACAGCGCATCGGCCACGGATTCAGCGGCGAGCATGCCGGACTTCATCGCAGTGTGGCTGCCCTTGATCTTGGCGAAGTTCAGAGTGCCGAGATCGCAACCGATCAGCGCGCCGCCCTTGAAGACCATTTTCGGCAGCGAGTTCAGGCCACCCTTGCAGATCGCACGCGCGCCGTAGCTGATGCGCTTGCCGCCTTCCAGATATTGCTTGAGCACCGGGTGATGCTTGAGGCGCTGGAATTCGTCGAACGGCGACAGGTAGGTGTTGCTATAGGAAAGATCGACGATCAGACCGACCACCACCTGGTTGTTTTCCAGGTGATAAAGGAAGGAGCCACCGGTGTTCTCGGTGCCCATGATGTCCATTGGCCAACCGGCGGTGTGCACCACCAGGCCTGGCTGGTGTTTGGCCGGGTCGATTTCCCAGATTTCCTTCAAACCGATGCCGTAGTGCTGGGCGTCGGCATCGCTGTCGAGGTTGTAGCGCTTGATCAGTTGTTTGCCGATGTGGCCACGGCAGCCTTCGGCGAACAGCGTGTATTTGCCACGCAGTTCCATGCCCGGAGTGTACAGGCCTTCTTTCGGGTGACCTTCGCGGTCGACACCGAGGTCACCGGTGATGATTCCGCGCACTACACCGTTTTCATCGATCAGCGCTTCCTGAGCGGCGAAGCCCGGGTAGATTTCCACGCCCAGGTTTTCGGCCTGCTGAGCGAGCCAGCGGCACAGATTGCCGAGGGAAATAATGTAGTTGCCTTCGTTGTGCATGGTCTTGGGCACAAAGAAGTCAGGGATTTTCTGCGCGCTTTCGGCGTTTTTCAGCACGAAGATGTCATCGCGGGTGACGGGCGTGTTCAGCGGGGCGCCGAGTTCTTTCCAGTCCGGGAACAGTTCGTTCAGGGCCCGTGGTTCGAATACGGCACCGGACAGGATGTGTGCGCCGACTTCGGAGCCTTTTTCGACCACGCAGACGCTGATTTCCTTACCGGCTTCGGCGGCCTTCTGCTTCAGACGGCAGGCGGCGGACAGGCCAGCGGGGCCGGCACCGACGATGACCACGTCGAATTCCATGTATTCGCGTTCCACAGGCTATCTCCTACTCAAGGCTCAACAGTTTTTTTTCTAATTTGGAGGTTCGGTGTCGCATCCGTTATTGCCTTTACGTTAACGTCAAGGGTAATAATGGGCAAACCACCTTTCTCTCTAGGCGGCGCATTATATCTACACCACTCTTAGCGTCCAATACAAACGTTTGTTTGAATCGGCTCCAGCCCAGAGAAATCAAAGAAGCGCGGCTTATGACGGGGCATTTTGGCGTATTGACCAGAATGGGCGTTCCGGTCAAGATACGGGCGGTTTTGCGCTCGCCGTAGGCTGAATGGTGGTTTCAAGAGCACCTCTAAAGACAGGGCGCAGGCGGTAAACGGTGATGCGCAGCGCAGGTTCGGCGCGCAGTTTACACACCGCGAGGCGACATGACTCGTCGGTCACGACTGACGAACGGTCATCCCGCTCAGCCGGCGTTTTTAGAGGTGCCCTTGTGCCCGATGAGCATCAACCGCCAGGTTCGCCTAGGCGACTTTCTTTTCACCGGAGAGTAACGAGGAATCCATGAAGGTTCTTGTAGCTGTCAAACGCGTTGTGGATTACAACGTCAAGGTCCGCGTCAAGGCGGACAATTCCGGCGTAGACCTCGCCAACGTCAAGATGTCGATGAACCCGTTCTGCGAAATCGCAGTGGAAGAAGCCGTACGCCTGAAAGAAAAAGGCGTTGCGACTGAAATCGTCGTCGTCTCCATCGGCCCGTCCACCGCTCAGGAACAGCTGCGTACCGCACTGGCTCTGGGTGCCGACCGCGCCATCCTCGTCGAATCCGCTGAAGACCTGACCTCTCTGGCTGTGGCCAAGCTGCTCAAGGCCGTGGTCGACAAGGAACAGCCTCAGCTGGTGATCCTGGGCAAACAGGCCATCGACAGCGACAACAACCAGACCGGCCAGATGCTTGCTGCACTGAGCGGCTACGGTCAGGGCACTTTCGCTTCGAAAGTCGAAGTCTCCGGCGACAGCGTTGCCGTGACCCGCGAAATCGATGGCGGCGCGCAGACCGTTTCCCTGAAACTGCCAGCGATCGTCACCACCGACCTGCGTTTGAACGAGCCGCGCTACGCGTCCCTGCCAAACATCATGAAAGCCAAGAAGAAGCCTCTCGAGACGCTGACTCCGGACGCTTTGGGCGTTTCCACCGCCTCCACCAACAAGACCCTGAAAGTCGAAGCGCCGGCTGCACGCAGTGCGGGCATCAAGGTCAAGTCGGTGGCTGAACTGGTCGAGAAACTGAAAAACGAAGCGAAGGTAATCTAAATGACTATCTTGGTTATTGCTGAACACGACAACAAAGTGCTGGCCCCGGCCACTCTGAACACCGTGGCTGCCGCTGCCAAAATCGGCGGTGACATCCACGTTCTGGTTGCCGGTCAAGGCGCTGGCGCCGTGGCTGAAGCCGCTGCAAAAATCGCTGGCGTGAGCAAAGTCCTGAACGCTGACAACGCTGCCTACACGCATCAGCTCCCGGAAAACATCGCTCCGCTGGTCGCCGAGCTGGGCGCTGGCTACAGCCACATCCTGGCTGCCGCCACTTCCAACGGTAAAAACATCCTGCCGCGCGTTGCCGCCCAGCTGGACGTTGACCAGATCTCCGAGATCATCTCGGTAGAAAGTGCTGACACCTTCAAGCGTCCGATCTACGCCGGTAACGCCATCGCTACCGTGCAATCGACCGCTGCGATCAAAGTGATCACCGTGCGTGCCACCGGTTTCGACCCGGTTGCCGCCGAAGGTGGTTCGGCTGCTGTTGAAGCGGTTGCTGCTGCTCACAATGCTGGCACTTCCAGCTTCGTCAGTGAAGAACTGGCCAAGTCCGATCGTCCTGAGCTGACCGCTGCCAAGATCGTCGTTTCCGGCGGCCGCGGCATGCAGAACGGTGACAACTTCAAACACCTGTACGCCCTGGCCGACAAGCTGGGCGCCGCTGTAGGTGCTTCCCGCGCCGCGGTCGACGCAGGTTTCGTACCGAACGACATGCAGGTCGGTCAGACCGGCAAGATCGTTGCGCCACAGCTGTACATCGCCGTCGGTATTTCCGGCGCGATCCAGCACCTGGCCGGCATGAAAGACTCCAAAGTGATCGTAGCGATCAACAAGGACGAAGAAGCGCCGATCTTCCAGGTGGCCGATTACGGCCTGGTGGCGGATCTGTTCGAAGCCGTACCTGAGCTGGAGAAGCTGGTCTAATCCGGCCGCTTCACTTATAAAGAGCCCGACCTTTTGGTCGGGCTTTTTTTTGTCCGGGATTTGAGTGGGAGCGTTTCGCCATGGATCTGTATCGTCGGTTGGGCTGCTCGTGGTTGCTGGTCCTGGCATTGTTGCCGGGCCTGTCGGTCGCGGCGGGCAAGTGCGAGCGGCTTGTTGTCACCGGCAGCCCGGATGCTCCGCCGTACCTCTGGCAGGATCCGCAGAACCCCAAGCAACTGATCGGTGCCAGTGCCGACCTGTTGCAACAGGTGGCCAAAGAGCTGGGGATCAAAGTCGATCTGTTGTATGCCGGCAAGCGTTCCCAGGCCCTCGACGAGGTGCGCAGCGGGCGCATGGACATACTGGCCGACGCGCCGCTGACCTTCAATGAACTGGAAAACCTCGACTACATTCACCCGCCGTTGCTGGAAAACGACTACCTGGTGTGGACGCGCAAGGGCTCAACCCTGGTTTACAGCGAAGCTAAAGACCTGCACGGGCACACCGGCGGCCTGTCGGAAAAGTCTCGAATGACCCCGGCATTTGCCACTTTCGCCGATCAGCAATTGGCCCTGATCCGTACGGCAAACCTGACCCAGGCGTTTCAGAAGCTTCTGCTGGGCGAGGTGGAATATGTACTTGCCGGTCGCTATTCGGGCATGGCGGCCGCTCAGGCATTGGGCATGGCCAATGATCTGCAGGCCTTCGAACAACCCATCGATCGGCCCGGTCTGTTCCTCGCGGTTTCGCACAACTCGGCCTGCAACGATCCGTGGTTGCGCGGACAGCTGGCCAAAAAGATGACAGAATTGCCCGCGTCCGGCCTGACGGAAGCCGCGCTGCAACGCAACATCGAGCGCTGGAAGGCGCAGCAGCAACAGCCACCGCAACCACCTGTCAGCGCCCCAAAACAGTAGGGATTCTTAGTGAGTATTCGACTTCTTTTCGCGGCCATGGCCGTCCTGGCCCTGGCCGGTTGCGCCAGCGATCCGGCCCCCAACGAACAAATGCGTCTGACCGAGCAGGCCCTTGAGCAAGCCAAAGCCGTGGGTGCCACCGCCGAAGACGTGCCGGAAATGAAACTGGCAGAAGACAAGTTCAACCGGGCCAAAAGCAGCATGGCGGGTGAGTCTTACAAAAATGCGCGGATGCGCTTCGAACAGGCCGAACTCGACGCACGCCTGGCGGAAGCCAAAGTGCTGACCCAGAAGAGCGAAGAGCAAGTGAATGTGCTCAACACCCGCATCGTCCGACTGCGCAAGCAACTGGGAGATGCCCAATGAGCCTGACGTCCAAAGCCCTCGGCGCTCTGATCCTTGCCGGTTGCGCCAGCCTCTACGGCTGCGCCGGTCAGCACAGCGAATCCGCATTGCAGCAGGCCAGCAGTGACTTCCAGAAGGTCAAGGAAGATTCCAATGTGCTGCGTATCGCGCCGAAGGACGTGATCCGCGCCGGTGAGTCCCTGGCCCGCGCCGATCGCCTGTCGACGTACTGGGGCAGCGGCTCGGATGTAGTGCATTATGCCTACCTGAGTCAGCGCTACAGCGAAATCGCCCGCGAGCACACCAATCAGGTGCTCAACCAAGAACGTGTGGCGAAGCTGGAACTTGAGCGCCAGCGCCTGCAACTGGCCCTGCGCGAGTCCAAACTGCTGAGCGTGCAGCAGCAGGGCAAATGGCTGGAGGAGCAGATCGTCGCACTGGCCACCACCCAGACCGACCGTGGCCTGGTGATGACCCTGGGTGATGTGTTGTTCGACACCGGCGAAGCCGAACTGAAAAACTCGGCCAACCGCGTGGTGTTGAAGATTGTGCAATTCCTGCAACTGAACCCGAAACGTATCGTGCGGATCGAGGGTTACACCGACAGCACCGGCGGCAAGCAGGAAAACCTCAAGCTGTCCCGCGACCGCGCGCAGTCGGTGGCCGATGTGTTGACGGACCTGGGCATCGACGAAAAGCGCATTCAGGTCGAAGGCTACGGCGACGAATACCCGGTGGACGCCAACGCTTCCGAGCGTGGTCGTGCGCAGAACCGTCGGGTGGAAATCGTGTTCTCCGACGAAAAAGGCCAGCTCGGCGCCGCCCGCTGAGGGGGCGTTACTGGAAAGCCCGGGCTGTCAGGCAGCACCGGGCTTTTTTTCGTCTGTCGATTCCCTCACAAAGCGGTACAGATTTAACCGACACAGCACTGTATGGTTGACTAATATGGCAACTGTCCCAGTACACTTCCAAACTGTTCCGGTATTGTTTCACACAAGAATAAAACGCCCGTGAAATCGAGTGCTGCGTCATGACCAATCTCTTGCTCTACCAACGTATTGCTCAACAACTGGCCGAAGATATCCGCCGCGGCGTCTATCAACCGGGCGAGCGCGTGCCTTCGGTGCGCAAGATGAGTTCGCAGCTCAACGTCAGTCATGCGACGGTGTTGCAGGCTTACGCCAACCTTGAGGATCAGGGCCTGATCCGTGCGCGGCCGCAATCCGGCTACTACGTGCACCAGACCCCGGCACTGACGGCGCCCACGCCGGACATCGCCCGGGTCGAACGGCCAGGCCTGGTCACCCGCAGCAGCATCATTCAGCAAGTATTGGTCGAATCCCGTCGTGAAGGCGTGTTCCCGCTGGGGGCGGCGGTGCCGAGTGTCGATTATCTGCCGGTGCGTGCCCTGCATCAGCAACTGGCCAAGGTCACCCGCTTTCACAGCCCTCGGGCGTTCAGCTACATGTTCAGCCCCGGTTTCGAACCGCTGCGCCGGCAGGTGGCGATTCGCATGCGTGATGCAGGCGTGGTGGTCGACCCTTCGGAAGTGGTGATCACCCACGGTTGCGTCGACGCCTTGCAGATGTCGTTGCGGGTGCTGACCCGGCCTGGCGATCTGATCGCCGCCGAGTCGCCGACCTATTACGGACTGCTGCAACTGGCCGATCTACTGGGGCTGAAAGTCATCGAGATCCCCAGCGACCCCGCCACCGGCATGAGCCTCGAAGCTCTGCAACTGGCGGCCAACCAATGGTCGATCAAGGCCCTGGTGCTGACCACTCGCCTGAGCAATCCACTGGGCGGCACCATGCCCGAAGAGCGCCAGAAACAGCTGTTGCGGCTGGCCTCGGACTTCGACATCCAGATCGTCGAAGACGACATCTATGGCGAGTTGATGTTCGAGCAGGGCCGCACCAAGTCGCTCAAGGCTTACGACCGGCTCGACCGGGTGATTTATTGCTCGAGTTTTTCCAAGACGTTATCGCCCGGTGTACGCATCGGCTGGATGATCGCCGGCAAGTACCAGCAGGAAATCCAGCGTCTGCAGACCTTCAGCACCCATTCGGCGTGCAGCGTCACGCAAATGGCCATCGCGGCGTATCTGGAAAACGGCGGCTATGACCGGCATTTACGGTACATCCGTCAGGAATACCGAAAAAACCTCAGTGCTTTCCAGCTGGCGGTTCAGCAGTACTTTCCCGAAGGCACGCAGATGACCCGGCCCACCGGCGGATTCATTCTGTGGGTCAGTCTGCCGGGACGGGTCAACACCCAGGAGCTGCATGTGCGGGCGCTGCAACAGGGCATCAGCATTGCGCCGGGCCTGATCTTCAGCAACACCGAACAGTTCAATCACTGCATCCGGTTGAACTGCGGCACTCCGTGGAATCGTGAGGCGGAACGCGCACTGATGACCTTGGGCATGTTGGCGACCCAGCTCTGCCAGGAGATGGCCGGCGGATTTTGAAACAATGGCGGAGCTTGTCAGGTGGCGCCCAACAGGCGAGCATATGGTCCTCTGCCGTTAGCTTCGTTGGGTTCATGAAAGCGACATTTTCTGCTGCCTGGGTTGTGCTCTGCCTGTTGATGATGGGTCATGTGCCTGGCGTTTTGGCGGCTGCGGTTCAGGAAAAGGCGCCGGCCAGTGCCACCGCGAAAAAACCGGTCACGGCCAGGAAAAACGTTCCCGCGAAGCAATCACCGCAGAAAAAGGCTGTTCCCACCACGAGGCGCGCCCCGGTCGCCTCCAAGTCCAAGTCGGCGAAAGAAGTGGCCAAGATGCCGCTGCCGCCGGCGAAGCTCGATTTGAGTCTGCCAAAAGACATGGTGCAGGAATTGAAACCTCCCGGCTCCGTGACAATGCCCAAGCGTGAGCCGATCCTGCCGCAAATGTTCGGCGACAAAAACAGCGGGTTCCAGCTCAACGGCCGTCTGCTCAGCAACGAAATGCAGTTGCAACTGCGCAATGAGGAGCGCCGGGAAGTCGAAGGTGCGGCGCTGGATTTCGAGTTCAAGCAGTAAATCGCTTCCGTCGGTGACCCGCAGACCAGACGCTTTGTCGGAGACTGGTCAGTCACTTTCGTTTCTGCGTAAAAACCCCGGTTCAGGCAATTTAAAACAGCCGTTTAAGCGGTTACCCTGTTCCGCGTCCCTTTAATACATTACCCGCTGCGAGGAACGCGTCGTCATGAAATGCCGTGAAGGCTGTGGCGCCTGCTGTATTGCCCCTTCCATCAGTTCGCCGATTCCAGGCATGCCCGATGGCAAACCTGCCGGTGAACGCTGCGTTCAGTTGTCGGTCGATAACCTGTGCAACATTTTCGGCCGACCGGAGCGTCCGGCGGTGTGCTCAGGATTCAAGGCCGATCCGGAAGTCTGCGGCAGCAGCCAGGCAGACGCGATCAGGCTGCTCGGCTGGTGGGAGCAGATGACGGCCGCGTGATGTGTCAAACGAACGGAACTTCAACAATAAGGAACAAGACTATGGGTTCGCTGCATCGTATCGCTGTGTTGTGTGGTTTGACTGCCGTGCTGGCCACGTCGGCCGCCCAGGCTGAAGACTGGAAAGTCGCCAGGAACGAGGACGGCATCAAGGTCTCCCTGAGCGAAGTGCCGGGTTCGGACTACAAGTCTTATCAGGGCGTGACCGTGATGAAGACTACCATCGCCAAATTGCGCGCCTTGCAGGAAGACGTTTCCGGTGCCTGCGCCTGGATTCACGAGTGCAAGACCCAGAAACTGCTCAAGCACGAAGGCGACCAGAGCTGGACCTACACCCAGTTCAACACACCATGGCCGGTGACTCCGCGCGATTCGATCCTGCATGTCACCACCGTTGAAGGCGCCGATGGCAGCCTGACCCGTAATCTGGAAGGTGTGCCGAAGTACCTGCCTGAAGAAAAGGGCTTTGTGCGGGTCGCTCAGGTCAAAGGTTTCTGGAAGTTCGTGCCGAAAGGCGATCAGGTTGAAGTGACCTATCAGGTTCACACCGAGCCGGGTGGCAGCGTGCCGTCGATGATCGCCAACAAGTTTGTGGTCGACGCACCGTTCAACACCCTGAAAGCCTTGAAGGAACGCGCCGAGCAGTAAACATCGCGTTCATTTGCAAACGCCCCGAAGAATTCGGGGCGTTTTGTTTTGCAGGTTTATTGTGTTTCCGGATATGCGTTGAACGAAATTTTCACAAAGTCTCCAAGACAATTCGCCCGCGCTGTTTGCACCTGTCCCGCTGCGCTGTGCCTTTAATGAAAGCCTGCGGCAGCGGGTACGAATCAATGGCAATGCCGCCGGTGATCGTGCAACATTTGCGCTCCGCGCAAGCCCCGGGGCCTGGAATGGCCAACAGAGGGCAGGGCGCAGCTGAATTTTTGCAACTTCAACTTCCAATGGGTCCTAAAACGACATGGCAAACCCGGACGCCCTGAGTCAGCAGCGATCTTCCAGTCGCCTGCTGCAACCGACCGTCAAATCGCATCTGGCCTACACGCTCCTGTGCGCGCTGGTCATGATGGTGATGTTTTCCGTGCTGCGCCTCGCGCTGCTGGTCTACAACCGCGAGATGATCCTCGACACCCCGGCCTCGACCTTCCTCGAAGCCTTCGCCAACGGCCTGCGCTTCGATGTGCGTCTGGTGGTGTATGTCTGCACTCCGCTGGTGCTGGCGCTGTTCAGTGCCCGGGCCATGGCGGCGCGCGGGTTCTTCCGTCTGTGGCTGACCGTCGCTTCGAGCGTCGCGCTGTTCCTCGGCCTGATGGAGATGGACTTCTATCGCGAGTTCCACCAGCGCCTCAACGGCCTGGTGTTCCAGTATGTGAAGGAAGACCCGAAAACCGTGATGAGCATGCTCTGGTACGGTTTCCCGGTGGTGCGTTACCTGCTGGCGTGGGCCGTGGGCACGCTGATCCTGACTCTGGCGTTCAAGGGCGCCGACCGTCTGACCCGTCCGCGTGGCCCGTTCAGCGGTGGCAATGTCGGCACCCGTCAAGTGGCGCCATGGTATGCGCGTCTGACGGTGTTCGTGGTGTGCCTGCTGGTCTGTGTGGTGGCCGCTCGCGGCACCCTGCGCCAAGGCCCGCCGCTGCGTTGGGGTGACGTGTACACCACCGAATCGAACTTCGCCAACCAGCTCGGCCTCAACGGCACGCTGTCGCTGATCGCGGCGGCCAAGGATCGCATGGGCGAGGATCGCGACAACATCTGGAAAGCCACGCTGCCGCAGGATCAGGCGCAGAAAGTGGTGCGCGAGATGCTGGTGATGCCGGACGACAAACTGGTCGATGCCGATATTGCCGCCGTGCGTCGTGAATACACACCACCTGCCGACAAGACCCTGCCGATCAAGAACGTCGTCGTGATCCTGATGGAAAGCATGGCCGGTCACTCGGTCGGTGCTCTGGGCGCGCCGGGCAACATCACGCCGTACCTCGACAAGCTGTCGAAGGAAGGCCTGCTGTTCGACCGCTTCTTCTCCAACGGCACCCATACCCACCAGGGCATGTTCGCCACCATGGCCTGCTTCCCGAACCTGCCGGGTTTCGAATACCTGATGCAGACCCCGGAAGGCAGCCACAAACTGTCCGGTCTGCCGCAGTTGCTCAGCGCCCGCAACTATGACGACGTGTACGTCTATAACGGTGACTTCGCCTGGGACAACCAGTCCGGGTTCTTCAGCAACCAGGGCATGACCAACTTCGTTGGCCGCAACGATTTCGTCAACCCGGTGTTCTCCGATCCGACCTGGGGCGTGTCCGACCAGGACATGTTCGACCGTGGCCTGGTGGAGCTCAAGGCGCGGGAAAACGGCAAGCCGTTCTACGCGCTGCTGCAGACCCTGTCCAACCATACGCCTTACGCCTTGCCGACGCCGTTGCCGGTCGAGCGCGTCACGGATCGTGGCCCGCTCAACGAGCACCTGACCGCCATGCGTTATTCGGACTGGGCGTTGGGCCAGTTCTTCGAGAAGGCCCGCAAGGAGCCGTACTTCAAGGAAACCCTGTTCGTCATCGTCGGCGACCACGGTTTCGGCAACGAACGTCAGATCACTGAAATGGACCTGGGCCGCTTCAACGTGCCGATGCTGATGATCGCACCGGGCATCCAGGAAAAATTCGGTACCCGTGACCACACCGTGGGCACGCAAATCGACATCGTGCCAACCATCATGGGTCGCCTCGGTGGCGAAGTGCGCCATCAGTGCTGGGGCCGCGATCTGCTGAACCTGCCGCAGGGTGACACCGGTTTCGGTGTGATCAAGCCGTCGGGCAGCGAGCAGACCACTGCCATCGTCACCGCCGACCAGATCCTGGTGCTGCCGAAAGAGAAGGAAATGGCACCGAAGATCTATCAGTACGAACTGGGCGCCAACCCGCACGCCGAAGTGGTACCGGATGCACCGCGCACAGCCGAGCTGAAACTCAAGCTCGAAGCGTTCCTGCAAACGGCGACCAAGAGCCTGATCGACAATACCGCCGGTGTGGTTAACGGCAAGCCGGACTGATCAGTCGGCACAATAAAAAAGAGGCCTTTTGAAAGGCCTCTTTTTTTTGTCGGTCAAACCGTCATATCCGACCCAGTAACAACAACACCAACAGGACTACCAGCACGACACCGATAATGCCCGACGGGCCATAACCCCAACTTCTGGAGTGCGGGAAGACCGGCAGACCACCGATCAGCAACAGGATCAGGATAATGATAAGAATTGTGCCCATGTCGAATTCCTTGTTGATAGTGTCTGAGATGTCTTGGTGTTCAAGGGCAACTGGAAGTTGAATTAAATCCAGCCGGCTTACAAATTCCGACTGGTGCGCAAGAAAGAAAATTCAATGTTTTTTTAAGGTATTTGGCTCGCGTGCTTATTTCGTTTGTTGTCGCGGTTTGCCCTCGCCATTCAGCAATCTGATGGAGCGTGGGTCGCTGGGGATCCTTCGCTACACTCCGCGCATCTTCCCCGGAACAACAAGGCTGTCTGCTATGCAAAATCGCATGATGATCACTGGCGCGGGCTCTGGCCTGGGTCGCGAAATCGCGCTGCGCTGGGCGCGTGAAGGCTGGCAACTGGCCTTGTCCGACGTCAGCGAGCCCGGTTTGCAAGAGACCCTGAAACTCGTTCGCGAGGCCGGCGGCGACGGCTTCATCCAGCGCTGCGACGTGCGCGATTACAGCCAGCTAACGGCGTTCGCCCAGGCCTGCGAAGTGAAACTTGGCGGCATCGACATCATCGTCAACAACGCCGGTGTGGCGTCGGGCGGGTTCTTCAGCGAGTTGTCGCTGGAGGACTGGGACTGGCAGATCGCGATCAACCTGATGGGCGTGGTCAAGGGTTGCAAGGCGTTTCTGCCGCTGCTGGAACAGAGCAAGGGCAAGATCATCAACATCGCCTCGATGGCCGCGCTGATGCAGGGCCCCGCGATGAGCAACTACAACGTAGCCAAGGCCGGGGTGGTGGCACTGTCGGAAAGCCTGTTGATCGAACTGGCCCAGCAGGAAGTCGGGGTGCATGTGGTCTGCCCGTCGTTCTTCCAGACCAATCTGCTGGATTCTTTCCGTGGGCCTACGCCGGCGATGAAAGCCCAGGTCGGCAAGTTGCTGGAAAGTTCGCCGATCACTGCCAGCGATATTGCCGACTACATCTACAGGCAGGTCGCGGCCGGCGAGTTCATGATCCTGCCCCACGAACAAGGACGCATGGCCTGGGCGCTCAAACAGAAGAATCCGCAGCTGCTGTACAACGAAATGACCGCGATGGCCGAAAAGATGCGCGCCAAGGCCAGACAGAACAACGGCTGAACTTGCCCGGGGTTCGCCGCATCGTTAGGGTGGCCGCAACAGTCACCCTGACGAGATGCCTTGCATGCTCAACTACCTGTGGTTTTTCCTGGCCGCGTTGTTCGAAATCGCCGGCTGTTTCGCGTTCTGGATGTGGTTGCGCCAGGGCAAGAGCGCGTTGTGGGTGATCCCGGCGCTGATCAGCCTGACCCTGTTTGCGCTGCTGTTGACGCGCATCGAAGCGACCTACGCCGGTCGCGCCTACGCCGCTTACGGTGGCATCTACATCATTGCTTCGATTGGCTGGCTGGCAGTGGTCGAGCGCATCCGTCCGCTGGGTTCGGACTGGATCGGTGTGGCGCTGTGCGTGATCGGGGCAAGCGTGATTCTGTTCGGGCCACGGTTTTCCGCGAGCTGAATCTCGCAGGCGTGAAGGAAATGTCTGAAGGCTGGCGCGACTTGGCGCGTAGGGAATGACTGAATTGCCCGGCATGCATTGTAGGGCGGTCGAAAGCCGCGCATCTTCAAGGCTCGCAAACCTTGAAGGACACCTCCCATGCTTGTACTCAGCCGTGTTGTCGGGGAACTGATTTCCATCGGCGACAACATCACTCTGCGCGTTCTGGCGGTCAACGGATCCAGCGTGCGGTTCGGCGTCGAAGCGCCGGAGCAGATCGGCGTGCATCGCGCCGAGGTCTACGAACGGATCCAGCGCAAACAGGCCAGCGGCAAGGGCCGCTGACCGTTTTCAGTCGAACAGGTGCTTGGGTACGTCGTGCTTGAGCATCAACTGGCATTGCTCGCTTTCCGGATCGAAGACAATCAGCGCCTGACCCTTGGTCAATGCCTGGCGAACCCGCAGCACGCGGGTTTCCAGCGGGGTGTCGTCACCGTTGTCGGTACCGTCGCGGGTGACGAAATCCTCGATCAGGCGGGTGAGCGTGTCGACTTCGAGCGCATCGTAGGGAATCAGCATGGGCACCTCGGCTAAATCAATGTCGGGATGCTACGGCGAATGACCGCCGAGGGCCAGACTCAACTGTCCGAGCGTTGCCCCACCAGGCTGTCCACCGACGGTACACGGGTGTCGCTCTCCATCTGCGTCTCGTGTTCGATCTGATGACTGAAGCGGTCCAGTGACCCGGTGGCCGGTTGTGCGTCACTGGCGAACACCGGCGGACTCAGAATGTACGCCCCCAGCAAGCGACTGAGTGCGGCCAGGCTGTCGATGTGCGTGCGCTCGTAACCGTGGGTGGCGTCGCAGCCGAAGGCGAGCAGGGCGGTGCGGATGTCGTGACCGGCGGTGACCGCCGAGTGGGCATCGCTGAAGTAATAGCGAAACAGGTCGCGGCGCACCGGCAGTTCGTGCTCACCCGCCAGACGCAACAGGTGCCGCGACAGGTGATAGTCGTACGGCCCGCCGGAATCCTGCATCGCCACGCTCACGGCATGTTCGCTGGAGTGCTGGCCGGGTGCGACCGGAGCGATGTCGATGCCGACGAATTCGCTGACATCCCACGGCAGGGCCGCCGCCGCGCCGCTGCCGGTTTCTTCGGTGATGGTGAACAGCGGATGGCAGTCGATCATCAGCTCCTGACCGCTGTCGACGATGGCTTTCAGCGCTGCCAGCAACGCGGCGACGCCGGCCTTGTCGTCCAGATGCCGGGCGCTGATGTGGCCGCTTTCGGTGAACTCCGGCAGCGGGTCGAAGGCCACCACATCGCCGACGCTGATGCCCAGCGAATCGCAGTCGGCGCGGGTTGCGCAGTAGGCGTCCAGACGCAGTTCGACGTGATCCCAGCTGATCGGCATCTCGTCCACGGCGGTGTTGAAGGCATGCCCGGACGCCATCAACGGCAACACGCTGCCGCGAATCACGCCATTGTCGGTGAACAGGCTGACGCGGCTGCCCTCGGCGAATCGGCTCGACCAGCAGCCGACCGGGGCGAGGGTCAGTCGGCCGTTGTCTTTCACCGCGCGCACAGCGGCGCCGATCGTGTCCAGATGCGCCGACACTGCGCGATCGGGGCTGTTTTTCTTGCCCTTGAGGGTGGCGCGGATCGTGCCGCGACGGGTCATTTCGAAGGGGATGCCGAGTTCTTCCAGACGCTCGGCGACGTAACGCACGATGGTGTCGGTGAACCCGGTGGGGCTTGGAATGGCGAGCATTTCCAGCAGGACTTTCTGCAGGTAATTCAGATCCGGTTGGGGAATTTGGGTGGTCATGGAAACTCCTGTTGCGGGGCGTCATTCGCGCGTTCAACGCGGGAATGACGCCGAAGAGAGATCAAACGGCCGGCTGACTGTGCGGAAACAGCAGATCGACGAACCGCTCGGCCGTCGGTTGCGGCTCATGATTGGCCAGACCCGCTCGCTCGTTGGCTTCGATGAACACGTATGCGGGTTGATCCGCCGCCGGCACCATCAGGTCGAGGCCGACCATCGGGATCTCCAGCGCCCTGGCCGCACGCACGGCGGCCTCGGCCAAGGTCGGATGCAGAATCGCCGTGACGTCTTCCAGCGTGCCGCCGGTGTGCAGGTTGGCCGTGCGCCGCACGAACAGATGCTCACCGGCCGGCAGTATGCTGCTGTAGTCGTAACCGGCCGCGTGCAGGGTGCGTTGGGTTTCGTTATCCAGCGGAATCTTGCTTTCCCCGCTGGTGGCCGCTTGCCGGCGCCGGCTCTGGGCTTCGATCAGTGCGCCAATAGAATGATGGCCGTCGCCGACCACCTCCGCCGGTCGACGGATCGCCGCCGCCACTACCTCGAAACCGATCACCAGAATCCGCAGGTCGAAGCCTTGGTGGAAGCTTTCGAGCAGCACGCGAGTGTCGAATTGCCTGGCCGCTTCGATGGCCTGCTGCACCTCCTCGATGCTCTGCAGGTCTACCGCTACGCCCTGACCCTGTTCGCCATCCAGCGGTTTGACCACCACTCTGTGGTGTTCATCGAGGAACGCCAGATTGTCGTCCGCATTCCCTGCCAACTGCTGCGACGGCACATTCAACCCGGCGGCTTTCAACACTTTGTGGGTCAGGCTTTTGTCCTGGCACAGGTTCATGCTGATGGCGCTGGTCAGGTCGCTCAGGGATTCGCGGCAACGGACCCGGCGCCCGCCGTGACTGAGGGTGAACAGCCCGGCATCGGCGTCATCCACTTGCACGTCGATGCCGCGTCGATGGGCCTCCTCGACGATGATCCGCGCATAAGGGTTGAACTGCGCCTCCGGCCCGGGCCCGAGAAACAATGGCTGGTTGATGCCGTTCTTGCGCTTGATGGCGAACGTCGGCAGGTTGCGAAAACCGAGTTTGGCGTAGAGGTTTTTTGCCTGCCGATTGTCATGCAGCACCGACAGATCGAGGTAGCTCAGGCCGCGACTCATGAAGTGTTCAATCAGATGCCGTACCAGCACTTCGCCGACACCGGGACGCGAACACTGCGGATCGACCGCCAGGCACCACAAACTGCTGCCGTTTTCCGGGTCGTTGTAGGCCTTCTGGTGATTGAGGCCCATGACGCTGCCGATCACCGCGCCGCTGTCGTCGTCTTCCGCCAGCCAGTACACCGGACCGCCCTGATGGTGCGGGGTGAGCAGGGTGGCGTCGATCGGCAACATGCCGCGCGCCTGATACAGCTGATTGATCGCCTGCCAGTCTGCGTCACTTTGCGCACGACGAATGCGAAAGCCACGAAACACGCGGGTGGCCTGACGGTAATCGCTGAACCACAGGCGCAGGGTGTCGGACGGGTCGAGAAACAGTTGGGTCGGTTCCAGGCCGAGAATCTGCTGCGGCGCGGCGACGTACAAGGCGATGTCGCGCTCGCCCGGTTGTTCATTGAGCAACTCCCGGGCGAGACTCGCCGGATCGGGAAACGTGTGGCCGATCAGCAACCGGCCCCAACCGCAATGCACCGCAATCGGCTTGGCGGCAGGCTCGCTGCCGTCTTCGGCCAGACGCGCCTGCAAGCGCTCATAGGACGGCGTCTGACCGCGCAGCAGGCGTTGGCTGTAAGCCGTGGCGTGAGGTTTCATCGATCAGATTCCTTGTTCGCTGAGCCACAGGTTCAGGGCTGCCAGTTGCCACAGTTTGGAACCGCGCAGAGGCGTCAGTTGACCTTGTGGATCAGTGAGTAGCTTGTCGAGCATCGCCGGGTTGAACAGGCCGCGATCCTGACTCGGATCGAGCAGCAGTTCGCGGACCCAGCTCAGCGTATCGCCCTGCAGATGCTTGAGGCCCGGCACCGGGAAGTAACCTTTCTTGCGGTCGATCACTTCGCTTGGGATGACCTGTCGCGCGGCTTCTTTCAACACCTGCTTGCCGCCGTCCGGCAGTTTGAACCGGCCCGGAATGCGGGCCGACAATTCCACCAGTCGATAGTCGAGAAACGGTGTGCGCGCCTCCAGGCCCCAGGCCATGGTCATGTTGTCGACGCGTTTGACCGGGTCGTCCACCAGCATCACCGTGCTGTCCAGACGCAGGGCCTTGTCGACCGCGGCATCGGCGCCGGGCTGTGCGAAATGTTCCTTCACGAAGTCGCCGGCAGCGTCATTGGCAGTCAGCCATTTCGGCTGCACCGTGGCGGCGTAATCGTCGTAGCTGCGGTCGAAAAACGCTTGGCGATAGGCCGCATACGGATCGGCCGCGCCATCGACTTGCGGATACCAGTGATAACCGGCGAACAACTCGTCGGCACCCTGGCCGCTCTGCACCACTTTGCAGTGCTTGGCCACTTCGCGGGACAACAGATAGAAAGCGATGCAGTCGTGGCTGACCATCGGTTCGCTCATGGCGCGGAAGGCGGCGGGCAGTTGCTCGATGATCTCTTTTTCATCAATGCGCAGTTGATGGTGCTGAGTGCCGTAGTGCCTGGCGATCAGGTCGGAATACTGGAATTCGTCGCCGCGCTCGCCGCCGGCATCCTGGAAGCCGATGGAAAAGGTCGACAGGTTCTCCACGCCGACTTCGCGCAGCAGGCCCACCAGCATGCTCGAATCGACACCGCCGGACAGCAGCACGCCGACATCCACCGCCGCCCGTTGACGGATCGCCACGGCTTCGCGAGTGCTGTCGAGCACGCGGTCGCGCCAGTCTTCCAGGGTCAGGTTTTTCTCGTCGTCGTGAGGGCCGTAGGGCAGCGTCCACCAGGTTTTCTGCTCGGTGGTGCCGTCCGCTTCAATGCGCATCCAGCTCGCTGGCGGCAGTTTTTCGATGCCCGCCAGCAGGGTGCGCGGCGCGGGCACCACGGCGTGGAAGTTCAGGTAATGGTTGAGCGCCACCGGATCGAGGATCGGGTTGATGTCACCGCCCTTGAGCAGCGCCGGCAAGGCCGAGGCAAAACGCAAACGCTGGCCGGTGCGCGACAGGTACAGCGGCTTGACGCCGAGACGGTCACGGGCGATGAACAGGCGCTGGGCATCACGCTCCCAGATGGCAAAGGCAAACATGCCGTTGAGTTTCGGCAGCAGCGCTTCGCCCCAGGCGTGATAACCCTTGAGCAGCACTTCGGTGTCGCCGCCGGAATAAAACGCGTAACCCAGCGCTTCAAGTTCGGCGCGCAGTTCCGGGAAGTTGTAAATCGCCCCGTTGAAGGCCAGGGACAGACCCAGTTGGCTGTCGATCATCGGCTGCGCCGAACCGTCCGACAGGTCCATGATTTTCAGGCGTCGATGACCCAGGGCTATCGGCCCCTGGGCATGGAAGCCCCACGCGTCGGGGCCGCGAGGCGCCAGGTGATGGGTGATTCGCTCGATGGCTGCAAGGTCTGCAGGTTGTTGATCAAAACGTAACTCGCCAGCTAATCCGCACATAAAGTCCTTACCGGTTTTTCCGTTGGGGAGGGTGTCGCTGCACCGTGCCGAAATGGCCGGTACCCAGAAACTGACCCGGCTGGGATGTGGGAGTTTTAGAACGATCAGTTATAAGTGGATTGGCTGGATAGATGGTCCCTCAACGTCCGGCAAAGCGCTTGCCCCACCACTCGACCAAGCATCGGCTGAAAACTGATCGAGAGAGGAGCCAGCGTGTTGCCTGACGCAGGGTGGCTGACCGATCGTCATTTGCCCCGAATCAGACGGCGCAGGGCAAAGCGATTTGGATGACAGGCTTGCGCCACGCTGCCGGGCAGCGGCAAGGGTTCGTTGTCCAGCCAGGCGGCCAGCAGTTCACCCGATAGGGGGGCGGTGATCAATCCGCGTGAGCCATGGCCGCTGTTGACGTACAAACCCTCCAGCCACGGGCAGGCGACATCCGGGACCTGCCGGGCGTCCTTGCCCAGTGCCGCGTAGGCCTGGTCGAAGGCTTCGCGATCGGCGAGCGGGCCGACGATCGGCAGGTAATCGGGGCTGGTGCAACGGAAGGCTGCCCGGCCCTGAAGGCTGTCGGCGTCGAGTTCGCTGATGTGCAGGCGCGTGACCAGATCCGTGGAGATCTCTTCGAGCATCGCCAGATTGCCCAGGTGTTCGGCGGTGCTCGGGGTCAGGTCGTGGTTGTTGAAATCGAAACTGGCACCGAGCGTGTGTTCGCCCAGGCGTGCCGGTGCGACATAGCCTTCGGCGCACACCACGGTGGCCAGCGCCTGGCTAGGCGCGGTCTGCGCCAGGCGAGTGATCTGCCCGCGAATGCGCTTGAGAGGCAGGTCGGCGCTCTGGGGGAAACGCTTGATGTCGGCGGCGCCGGCCAGCACCACGACGGGGGCTGTTGCGAGCCGTTTTTCACCGTCGAAGGCTTGCCACTGGCCGTCGAACTTGCGCAGTTCCACGGCTTCCCGATGGAACAGCAGCGTGATGCCCGGCCTTGCGGCTTGCGCCTGACACAACGCCGGCGGATGCACCCAGCCGCCCTCGGGATAATACAAACCGCCGTGGGCCAGACCGATCCCGGCGCGGGCCTGCGCTTGGGGCTGATCGAGCCATTGCAGCAGGTCTTCGGGAAACGCGGCCGCCAGTTGCGCCTGACGCTCGCGTTCCTTTTCATTGAACGCCAGTTGCAGCACGCCGCAGCCGTCCCAGTCGGTACCGCGTTGCAGGTTTTCCAGCAGGCGCCGGGTGTAGCCGAAACCGCTGACGATCAACTGCGACAGTGCCGTGCCATGGGCGGACAGTTTCAGATACAGCACGCCTTGGGGGTTGCCTGAGGCTTCCTGCGCCACCGCGTCATGTCGTTCCAGCAGGCTGACCTGCCAACCCCTTGCCGCGAGGCTGGCCGCCGTGGCGCAACCCGCCAGGCCGGCACCGATCACCAGGGCATGACGTTCTCCCGCGACCGGAGCAGGGCGGGCGAACCAGGGTTTTTCCGCTGCGGGAGGCGCAACGCCCTCGGGCCAGCCGAGAAACTCACCGCGCAGGATTTCCCATTTGTGGCCGATGCCCGGCGTGCGTTTCATCTTGAAGCCGGCGGCGTTGAGCAGGCGGCGCACCCAACCGGTGCTGGTAAAGGTGCTGATGGTCGAGCCGGGTGCCGCCAGCCGCGCCAGTTCGGCGAACAGTTCGGCGGTCCACATCTCGGGGTTTTTCGCTGGCGCAAAACCGTCGAGAAACCACGCGTCGATCTGCCCGTCCAGTTGCGGCAACTGCTCCAGCGCGTCACCGATCAACAGCGTCAGGGTCACCCGACCGTTATCCAGCACAATGCGCTGAAAGCCTTGATGGATGGCGACGTAGTGCTTGAGAAGCTGATTGGAGAACGGCTGCAGGTCGGGCCACAACGCCAGCGCCCGTTGCAGATCGACGGGGCTCAACGGAAATTTTTCGACACTGACAAAGTGCAGCCGCGCACCGGCCACCGCGTGTTGTTCGAACAACTGCCAGGCGCAGAGAAAATTCAGCCCGGTGCCGAAGCCGGTTTCACCGATCACCAGGCGCCCATTCGCCGGCAGTGCGGCAAAACGCTCGGCCAGACGGTTCTGTTCGAGGAACACGTAGCGGGTTTCATCCAGCCCCGACTGGTCGGAAAAATACACATCGTCGAACACTCGCGAACGCGGGCGTCCCTGGTCATCCCAGTCGAGTTGGGCGTGGGGCATTACAGGTTTCATGGCAGGCTCGGCAGCGGCAAGGCGGCCATTCTAGCCGATCACGCAGGCGGCGCTTGATCCATGGCAAGCCTTGCCGCCGATCACTCAAGGACAATCCGCCACCCGCGGGAATTTCTGTGCTGCGCCTGTGCCCAATCCGCTAGTCTTGCTGAATCCTGGAAGGAGCCGTCCCATGTTCGAATCCGCTGAAATCGGTCACGCCGTCGACAAAGACACCTACGAAGCCGCCGTGCCCGCCCTGCGTGAAGCCTTGCTTGAAGCCCAGTTCGAGTTGCAGCAGCAAAAGCGTTTTCCGGTGATCATTTTGATCAACGGCATCGAAGGCGCCGGCAAGGGCGAGACGGTGAAGCTGCTCAACGAATGGATGGACCCGCGCCTGATCGAAGTGCGCACCTTCGATCAGCAGACCGACGAAGAGCTGGCGCGACCACCGGCCTGGCGTTACTGGCGGATGCTGCCGGCCAAGGGGCGGATGGGGATTTTCTTCGGCAACTGGTACAGCCAGATGCTGCAGGGCCGGGTGCACGGTCTGTTCAAGGACCCGCGACTGGATCAGGCGATTGCCGGCGCCGAGCGCATGGAAAAGATGTTCTGCGATGAAGGTGCGCTGATCTTCAAGTTCTGGTTCCACCTGTCCAAGAAACAGATGAAGGCGCGACTCAAGGCCCTGGCCGATGACCCGCTGCACAGCTGGCGCATCAGCCCGCTGGACTGGCAGCAGTCGCAGACCTACGACAAGTTCGTCAAATACGGCGAGCGCGTGTTGCGCCGCACCAGTCGTGATTACGCGTCGTGGCATGTCATCGAGGGGGGCGACCCGTACTACCGCAGCCTGACGGTCGGCAAGATTCTGCTCGAAGGTCTGCAAAACGCCTTGAAGCGTCCCGATGTGCATCCCCATGAAGTCAACGCTGCCCCGCTGGGGACTTCCGTCGACCAGTTGAACCTGCTCGACAGCCTCGACCTGACCCAGCGTCTGGAGAAGAAAGACTACGAAGAACAATTGATTACCGAGCAGGCGCGGCTGTCCGGCCTGATGCGTGACAAACGCATGCGCCGGCATGCGCTGGTGGCAGTGTTCGAAGGTAACGATGCGGCGGGCAAGGGCGGTTCGATTCGCCGGGTGGCGGCGGCGCTCGATCCACGTCAGTACAACATCGTGCCGATTGCCGCGCCGACCGAAGAGGAGCGGGCGCAGCCGTATCTGTGGCGGTTCTGGCGGCATATTCCGGCGCGGGGGAAATTCACCGTGTTCGACCGCTCATGGTACGGCCGGGTGCTGGTGGAGCGGGTCGAGGGTTTTTGCAGCACCGCCGACTGGATGCGTGCCTATGGCGAGATCAATGACTTCGAGGAGCAACTGGCCGACGCCGGGGTGATCGTGGTCAAGTTCTGGCTGGCGATCGACAAGGACACGCAGATGGAGCGCTTCCAGGCGCGCGAAGAAATCCCGTTCAAGCGCTTCAAGATCACCGAAGACGACTGGCGCAACCGCGACAAGTGGGACACCTATCGCGCCGCTGTGGGCGACATGGTCGACCGCACCAGCACCGAAATCGCCCCGTGGACCCTGGTCGAGGCCAACGACAAGCGCTGGGCCCGGGTCAAGGTGTTGCGCACGATCAACCGGGCGCTGGAAGAAGCGTTCGAGAAGTCCGACAAGCGAGCCAGGAAACACAAGGACTGAACCGATGGGCCCGCATACGCGAGGTGAATGATTGTCGCGGTCGGCGATTGGGTGGACTTATGCTCGGTCCACTCCCAACCGACTGCAACAATGAGGTATGCCATGCGTGAAGTGGTGATCGTCGACAGCGTACGGACCGGCCTGGCCAAGTCCTTTCGCGGCAAGTTCAACCAGACCCGTCCCGATGACATGGCGGCCCATTGCGTCAATGCGTTGCTCTCGCGCAACGACATCGACCCGGCCAGCGTCGAGGATTGCATCGTGGGCGCCGGTTCCAATGAAGGCGCCCAGGGCTACAACATCGGCCGTAACGTGGCGGTGCTCTCGCAATTGGGCACCGGCACCGCCGGCATGACCCTCAACCGTTTCTGTTCTTCGGGGTTGCAGGCGATCGCGATTGCCGCCAACCAGATCGCGTCGGGTTGCAGCGACATCATCGTCGCCGGTGGCGTCGAGTCGATCAGCCTGACGCTGAAGAGCGTCAATACCGATCACCTGATCAACCCGCTGCTCAAGCAACAGACGCCGGGCATCTACTACACCATGGGCCAGACCGCCGAAGTGGTGGCGCGCCGTTATGGCGTCAGCCGCGAGGCGCAGGATCGCTACTCGCTGCAGAGTCAGATCCGCACCGCTCAAGCGCAGGCAGCCGGCCTGTTCAACGATGAAATCGTGCCGATGACGGTGAAGTACCGGGTTGAAGACAAGAACAGCGGCGAAGTGCAGATCCTTGACGGCATCGTTGATCGCGACGATTGCAACCGTCCGGACACCACCTATGAAAGCCTTGCCGGCTTGAAACCGGTGTTCGCCGAGGACGGTTCGGTGACCGCCGGCAACTCCTCGCAGTTGTCCGATGGCGCTTCGATGACCTTGGTGATGAGCCTGGAAAAAGCCCTGCAACTGGGGCTCAAACCGAAAGCGTTTTTCCGTGGGTTCACCGTGGCCGGTTGCGAGCCTGACGAAATGGGCATCGGCCCGGTGTTCTCGGTGCCGAAACTGCTCAAGGCCAAAGGCCTGCAGGTGGCGGATATCGATCTGTGGGAATTGAACGAAGCGTTCGCCTCGCAATGCCTGTACGCCCGTGACCGGCTGGAAATCGACAACGAGAAGTACAACGTCAACGGCGGCTCGATTTCCATTGGT
Source organism: Pseudomonas sp. PHC1 (assembly GCF_046487845.1). NCBI lineage: Bacteria > Pseudomonadati > Pseudomonadota > Gammaproteobacteria > Pseudomonadales > Pseudomonadaceae > Pseudomonas > Pseudomonas sp. PHC1. The sequence continues at coordinate 270,620 of NZ_JBJXHJ010000004.1, read as the reverse complement.
CACCCGTTCGGCATGACCGGGTCACGGCAGGTCGGGCATCTGGTGCGCGAGTTGCAGCGGCGCAATCTGCGCTACGGGATCGTGACCATGTGCGTGGGCGGCGGGATGGGCGCGACGGGCCTGTTTGAGGCGGTGCGCTAGGCCGGTCTGCCGGAATCCATCAATTGCATCCGCGCGATGTACGCGCGGATTTCCTCCTCGGCTTTCTCGAGGCTGTCGAACGGGCCTTCGAGGGTGTTCTCCCGGGTGCTGAAATACAGTTCCCCGTTGACCCGGCATACGCGGTCGCTGCGAAAGTGCGTGGCGGGGGCGGTGTCCTGGGCGCGCATGCCTAACATGACGGGGCTCCTTGGTGAATGATGTCCCGGGCCGGATCCAATCAGCTTATGCCTGAACCACTTGGCTTGCCCGGGCAGCCGATCAACGGCCCATCGTCAATTTTTCGCTGCGACCTGCAACGTTTCATTTACGGCTGGAGCGCAACTGATCCTGTGTCACACAGGGTCTGTGCGCCTAGAATGAACGCTCCTGTTTCTGGCGCTTGGGGTGCTCATGCACGTTTCATCGGGTCGTTGGGTGTACGGCATGTTCCTGGCGCTGTTGACGGCATTTCTGTGGGGAATCCTGCCGATCAAGCTCAAGCAGGTGCTGGTGGTGATGGACCCGGTCACGGTGACCTGGTTTCGCCTGCTGGTGTCCGGCGGCTGCCTGTTCATCTATCTGGCGGCCACCAAGCGTTTGCCGAGTCGCAAGGTGCTTGGGCCGAAGGGTGGCTGGCTGGTGCTGATGGCGGTGCTCGGGCTGGTGGGCAACTATGTGCTGTACCTGATGGGCCTGAACCTGCTCAGCCCCGGCACCGCGCAACTGGTGGTGCAGATGGGGCCGATCATGTTGCTGATCGCCAGTCTGTTCGTGTTCAAGGAGCGCTTCAGTATCGGTCAGGGCATTGGCCTGGCGGTGCTGCTGATCGGTTTTGCGTTGTTCTTCAATCAGCGTCTGGCGGAATTGCTCACGTCGTTGTCTGACTACACCGCCGGCGTGTTGCTGGTGCTGCTGGCGTCGACCGTCTGGACCTTCTATGCGCTGGGGCAGAAGCAATTGCTGACGGTGTGGAATTCGCTGCAGGTGATGATGGTGATCTACCTGTTCTGCGCCTTGTTGCTGACGCCTTGGGTGCATCCGCTTGAAGCGCTGTCACTGAGCCCGTTGCAGGGCTGGCTGCTGCTGGCGTGCTGCATGAACACCCTGATCGCCTACGGCGCGTTTGCCGAAGCGCTGGCGCACTGGGAGGCTTCGCGGGTCAGCGCGACACTCGCGATCACACCGTTGGTGACGTTCGGTGCGGTTGCAGTGGCGGCGAGGGTGTGGCCTGAGTATGTGCATGCCGAGCAAATCAATCTGCTGGGGTATGGCGGGGCGGTGCTGGTGGTGCTGGGGTCGGCGCTGGTGGCGCTGGGGCCTTCGCTGATTGCCGGGCTCAAGGCGCGGCGGGCGAAACTGTTGGTCGGATGACCCTTCCCGCGCCGGGCACGGGAAGGATCGGCATGACTCAGCCCTTGGCACCGGCCTCGATCATGTTTTCCGGCCGCACCCAGGCATCGAACTCCTCATCGGTCAGATAGCCCAGCTCCAGCGCCGCTTCACGCAAGGTTTTGCCTTCGCTGTAAGCCTTCTTGGCGATTTCCGCCGATTTGTCGTAGCCGATGTGCGGGTTCAGCGCCGTCACCAGCATCAGTCCGCGCTCCAGATGTTTCGCCATGACTTCGGCGTCCGGCTCAAGCCCGGCGATGCAGTGCTGCTGGAAGTTGCTGCAGCCATCGGCCAGCAGGCGGATCGATTGCAGCAGGTTGTGGATGATCACCGGTTTGAACACGTTCAGTTGCAGGTGACCCTGACTGGCGGCGAAACCGATCGCCACGTCGTTGCCCAGCACCTGGCAGGCGAGCATCGACAGCGCCTCGCACTGGGTCGGGTTGACCTTGCCGGGCATGATCGAGCTGCCCGGCTCGTTGGCTGGCAGGCGCACTTCGGCAAACCCTGCACGGGGGCCGGAGCCCAGCAGACGCAGGTCATTGGCAATTTTCATCAGCGCCACGGCGAGGGTTTTCAGGGCGCCGGACAGGGTGGTCAGCGGCTCGTGGCCGGCGAGGGCGGCAAACTTGTTCGGCGCGGTGACGAACGGCAAGCCGGACAGCGCCGCCAGCTCGGCAGCAATCGCTTCGCCGAAACCGTGGGGCGAGTTGAGCCCGGTGCCGACGGCCGTGCCGCCCTGCGCCAGTTCGCAGACCGCCGGTAACGCCGCGCGAATCGCCCGTTCGGCGTAATCCAGCTGCGCTATGAAACCGGAGATCTCCTGACCGAAGGTGATCGGCGTGGCGTCCATCATGTGGGTGCGACCGGTCTTCACCAGTTTCATGTGCCGCGCCGACAGTTCGGCCAGGCCGCCCGACAGCTCGGCGATGGCCGGCAGCAGTTGGGTCTGCACCGCTTGTGCGGTGGCGATGCTCATGGCGGTGGGGAAGCAGTCGTTGGAGCTCTGCGAGCGATTGACGTGATCGTTGGGATGCACCGGCGTCTTGCCGCCGCGCGGGTTGCCGGCCAGTTCGTTGGCACGGCCGGCAATCACTTCGTTGGCGTTCATGTTGCTTTGCGTGCCGCTGCCGGTCTGCCAGACCACCAGCGGGAACTGGTCGTCGTGCTGGCCGTCGAGCACTTCGTCGGCGGCCTGTTCGATCAGGCGGGCGATATCGGCAGGCAGGTCGCCGTTGCGGTCGTTGACCCGGGCCGAGGCTTTCTTGATCAGGGCCAGGGCGTGCAGTACCGGCAATGGCATGCGTTCCTGGCCGATGGCGAAGTTGATCAGCGAGCGTTGCGTCTGAGCGCCCCAGTAAGCGTCGTCCGGGACCTCGATCTGGCCCAGGCTGTCGGTTTCGATACGGCTCATCGTGCACACTCCTGTTGGTCTGTTTGCGCAGTTTAGGCCCGGTTCGCTCCGGGTGGTTCCATCCGGTCGATTGTTGACCCGCCGGCCCCCGCCAATCAAGCGCGGCAAGGGCCGGGGCTTGAGCCGCAGCGTTATTCAGGCGCAGAATGGTCGCCCTTGGGGTTTTACCTCGCCTAGCTGAAAAGGAAACTCGATGACTCGTCTTCGTGCCATCTGTACCGCGGTTGCCCTGGTTTGCGCCAGCGGCCAGGTGCTTGCCGATACCGCCAGCCACAACGCCAGTGCCGAAGCTTTCCTGACCCTGGCACACGCTGACAAGCTGGGCACTCCGGTGTATATGCAGGTTCAGCAGATGTTCGCCCAGCGTTTTGAACAGACCAAGGCGCCGGAATCCAAGAAAGCCGTACTGGATACCTACCAGGCCAAGGCCAACGCCGCTCTGGACCAGGCCATCGGCTGGAAGAAACTGAAGCCGGACATGGTCAAGCTCTACACCAGCAACTTCAGCGAGTCCGAGTTGAAAGACCTGGTCGCGTTCTACCAGTCGCCACTGGGCAAGAAAGTCCTGGAAAAAATGCCGCAGCTGACCCAGCAATCGGCCCAGATGACTCAGGCCAAGCTGGAAAGCGCCGTGCCGGTGGTCAACAAGCTGCTGGACGACATGACCAACGAGCTGGCGCCGAAAGGCGCGCCTGCGGCCAAGAAGAAGTAAGCGGAGTTCGTGATGACCATGCAACAACGCATCGAATCGACGCTCGCACTGCTTCAGCCTGAGCATTTGCAAGTGCTGGACGAAAGCCACATGCACAGTCGCGGGTTGCAGACCCACTTCAAGGCAGTGGTGGTCAGCGCGCAGTTCGAAGGCCTGAACCGGGTCAAGCGCCACCAGAAAGTCTACGGCACGCTCGGCGAGCTGATGGGCGAGTTTCATGCGTTGGCGCTGCACACCTACACCCCGCAGGAATGGGCGGAGACAGGCGTCGCTCCGGCGTCGCCGACCTGTGCCGGCGGCAGCAAGCATTGAGCCTTGCAGCAATGAACTGAGGTTTTTTGCTAGAATCCGCAACGCGCCGCTGACCCGGCGCGTTTTTTTTCGCATCCGGTTCACCCTTTACGAGGGTAGCCACCTGGAGAAATACCCATGACACAACCGATTGTCGTGGCGGCACTGTATAAGTTCGTCACCCTCGAAGATTACGTCAACCTGCGCGAGCCGCTGCTGCAAGCGATGGTCGACAACGGCATCAAAGGCACCTTGCTGATCGCCGAAGAAGGCATCAACGGCACGGTGTCCGGCAGCCGCGAAGGCATCGACGGCCTGCTGGCCTGGCTGCGCAACGATCCGCGCATGGTCGATATCGATCACAAGGAATCGTACTGCGACGAGCAGCCGTTCTATCGCACCAAGGTCAAGCTCAAGAAAGAGATCGTGACCCTGGGCGTCGAAGGCGTCGACCCGAACAAGCAGGTCGGCACCTACATCGAGCCAAAGGACTGGAATGCGCTGATCAGCGACCCGGAAGTGCTGCTGATCGACACCCGCAACGATTACGAAGTCTCGATCGGCACCTTCGAAGGCGCCATCGATCCGAAAACCACCAGTTTTCGCGAATTCCCCGACTACATCAAAGAACACTTCGATCCGGCCGTGCACAAGAAGGTCGCGATGTTCTGCACCGGCGGCATCCGCTGCGAGAAGGCCTCGAGCTACATGCTCGGCGAAGGCTTCGAAGAGGTTTACCACCTCAAGGGCGGGATCCTGAAGTACCTCGAAGAAGTGCCGCAGGAAGAAACCAAATGGCAGGGCGACTGCTTTGTGTTCGACAACCGCGTGACCGTGCGTCATGACCTGAGCGAAGGCGACTACGATCAGTGCCATGCCTGCCGCACCCCGGTCAGTGTCGAGGATCGTGCTTCCGAGCATTACGTGGCCGGCATCAGTTGCCCGCACTGCTGGAATTCCCTGAGCGAGAAGACCCGCCGCAGTGCCATCGACCGGCAGAAACAGATCGAACTGGCCAAGGCGCGCAACATGCCGCACCCGATCGGCTACAACTATAAGCAAGCATCCACCGAGGCTTAATCATGTCTGCACGCCTGCTCTATGTGATGGATCCGATGTGTTCGTGGTGCTGGGGATTTGCCCCGGTGGCCAAGGCCTTGGTGGAGCAGGCGCAGGCAGCCGGGGTGGAACTGCACCTGGTGGTCGGCGGGTTGCGTACCGGCAGTGGTGCGGCGCTGGAGCCGACCACCCGGCGCTACATTCTCGAACACTGGCAGGCGGTCAACGAGGCCACCGGCCAGCCGTTCAAATTTGAAGGCGCGTTGCCGGACGGTTTTGTCTACGACACCGAGCCTGCCTGCCGGGCCATCGTCACCGCCCGCAGCCTGGCGCCGGATTGCGCGTGGAAACTGGTCGGGTTGATCCAGCAGGCGTTTTACGCGGAAGGTCGCGATGTCACCCAGGCCAGCGTTCTGGTGGATCTGGCAGAGAAGGCTGGCGTGCCGCGCATCGAATTTGCTGCCCTGTTCGATCATGCCGATCAACACAAGGCGACCCAGGCCGATTTCAGTTGGGTTCAGGATCTGGGCATTGCCGGATTTCCGACCCTGCTCGCCGAACGCAACGGCCAACTGGCGTTGCTGACCAACGGTTACCAGCCGCTCAGTGAACTGTCTCCGTTGCTCGGTCGATGGCTGGAGCGCGCCGCCTGTGTCTGACCCGGCCGATGACACGCCAGCCGTCAAGCGTGTCGACCGGCTGAGCTGGGCTGAGGTCCGGCGACTGGCGCTTCATCACAAAAAATCCCTGTGGATCGCCAACGGCGTGGCCGTTCTGGCGACGCTGTGCAGCGTGCCGATTCCGTTGCTGCTGCCGTTGCTGGTGGACGAAGTCCTGCTCGGCCACGGCGATGCCGCGCTGAAAGTGATGAACCATGTGCTGCCCTCGATGTGGCAGCAGGCGGCGGGCTACATCGGCCTGATGCTGGTGGTGACGCTGACCCTGCGTTGCAGCGCGCTGTGTTTTGGTGTGTTGCAGGCGCGATTGTTTGCGCGGCTGGCCAAGGACATCGTTTATCGCATTCGCGTGCGGTTGATCGAGCGTCTGAAGCGCATTTCCCTCGGCGAATACGAAAGCCTGGGCAGCGGCACCGTTACCACGCACCTGGTCACTGACCTCGACACCCTCGACAAGTTTGTCGGCGAAACCCTCAGCCGTTTTCTGGTGGCGATGCTGACCTTGGTCGGCACCGCCAGCATCCTGATGTGGATGCACTGGAAACTGGCATTGCTGATCCTGCTGTTCAACCCGCTGGTGATCTACGCCACGGTGCAGTTGGGCAAACGGGTCAAACACCTGAAAAAACTGGAGAACGACAGCACCTCGCGCTTCACCCAGGCGCTGAGCGAAACCCTTGATGCAATTCAGGAAGTGCGTGCCGGCAACCGGCAGGGCTTCTTCCTCGGACGTCTCGGCCTGCGGGCTCAGGAAGTGCGCAATTACGCGGTCAACTCGCAGTGGAAGACCGACGCCTCGAACCGCGCCAGTGGGCTGCTGTTCCAGTTCGGTATCGACATCTTCCGCGCGGCGGCGATGCTCACGGTGCTGTTTTCCGACCTGTCGATCGGGCAGATGCTCGCGGTGTTCAGCTACCTGTGGTTCATGATCGGTCCGGTCGAACAACTGCTGAACCTGCAATACGCCTATTACGCGGCAGGTGGCGCGCTGGCGCGGATCAACGAACTGCTGGCCCGCGCCGACGAGCCGCAATACACCGGCGGCGTTGACCCGTTCAAGGGCCGCGATACCGTCGGGATTCAGGTGCAGGGTTTGAGCTTCGGTTACGGCGACGAACTGGTGCTGGATCAGTTGAACCTGTCCATCGCCCCCGGCGAGAAAGTGGCGATTGTCGGCGCCAGTGGCGGCGGCAAAAGTACCCTCGTGCAATTGCTGCTGGGCCTGTACACGCCACTGGCCGGGACGATCCGTTTCGGTGGCTCGACCCAACAGGAAATCGGCCTGGAAACGGTTCGGGAAAATGTCGCGGTGGTGCTGCAGCATCCGGCGCTGTTCAATGACACTGTGCGCGCCAACCTGACCATGGGCCGTACCCGCAGCGACGAAGCCTGCTGGCAGGCGCTGGAAATCGCCCAGCTCGAGCCCACTATCCGCGCCTTGCCGGATGGGCTGGACAGCATTGTCGGCCGCTCCGGCGTGCGTCTGTCCGGCGGTCAGCGCCAACGGCTGGCCATCGCGCGGATGATCCTCGCGGAACCCAAAGTGGTGATCCTCGACGAAGCGACATCGGCCCTCGACGCCGCCACCGAATACAACCTGCACCAGGCCATGGCGCGGTTCCTGAATGGCCGCACCACGCTGATCATTGCCCACCGCCTGTCAGCAGTGAAGCAGGCGGACCGGGTGTTGGTGTTCGACGGTGGGCAAGTGGCCGAAGATGGCGACCATCAGCAACTGATTGCCGAGGGTGGTTTGTACGCCAAGCTTTATGGGCATTTGCAGCGGTTGTAGGTTATCTCCAGATGACGTTAAGCCAATCATTAGCGCCTGTATGACCGAACGCCTTTACGATCACCGCACAAGCTTCGCAGGGCGGCATGGTGGTTGCGATGTTGACTGAGCGGATGGCCTGTTTATCGGGATATTTCCGGTGGATGAAACTGATCAACTTGCTTTCACTGTCCAGTGAAGTGGGTACCGCTGGCAGTTCGGGATAGGTTTTCGGAATGGCCAGAAGATTCTCATGGCTATCCATCAGAAGGCCACTTGGGGTGGGTGGACCGCTCAAGTCGACATTGAAGTAAGTCGCGTCGCCTCTCTGGACGTGCTCGGCTCCCAGATAGGTTTTGAACAGAGGCAGTTTTCCTGTTGTGCCCTGTGCCCCGGAAACACTGACATAGACCTCCCTGACTCCATCGGTCTTGATGACTTCTGCATACGCGATGTTTCTGGGGTTGGAACGTCGTTGTGATTTAGGCAACAGGTCATTGAGCTTTTTCATCGTGCGATCGATCCTGAACAGACTTTCTGTGTTCTGAGGGATCGTCTGCTCCATGAACAATGTGTCGAAAATTTCGGCTGTTCGTTGGCGCAACGTTTCCGAAGCTTCATGGCTGCGTGACCATGTTGTTGCGCCTTCGGACGATTGTGTGACGATCATTCTCGTCCTTTGATCGAACATCAGGGCTTCGCCGGGGCTGGTATCGAGTTTGATCCATTGCATATTGGCGGGTGGGTTTGGGGGGGTGCCCAAGGGGATAGCGATTCGCTCCATGGTTTTCATTGCACGCTCGACTGCATCTGTACCGTAGATCGCCGCGAGGTTGTTGGCGGTCAGTGAGCCTTCATACGTTCGCAACAGCTCGGCACCCCGTGTGCCTTCCATGAGATCGTCTTGAGATAGTTGTTTCATAGTGAGCGTCTGCAGCTCGCTCAGGTCTTTATCTGCAGGAAACGTCGCCAGGTAATATTTATCGGTATTTACACGAGTAAAGAGGAGATTGTCGGAGGTAACGAGAGACGGTACGACAATCGCGCCTATGCGGTGCAGTTCATTGCTGTCTTGATAGCTTCCCTGGATTTCTATGCGTACATAAATGCCCTTTTGAAATTGCACGTCGGCCAGGATTACGTCTTTGGGTACCGGCTTTTTTTGGGCGAAACCCAATTGTGTGAAATCGCCCTTCCACCTCTTCGGTTCGCCATTCAACAAATGATAGAGGCAACCATCGCGCAGGAAATACTCCCCCTCTACTGAATGCCGCGCTTGTGGTGTGCACAACCGTTCACCAAACCAGGGGGCATAACCTTTGTTCGGGTCAAATGAGCGAAGCGGCGGGGTATCGGGATGGGGATCGCCAGTAATGAACTCATTAACGCAAATGTCACTCCCTGGTGCGCGTTTGATACGGCAGGAAGTGCGTTTGAACTTCGAACTTTCATCAATCAGTTCGATACGGCGCAACCAGTCGCCATCCAGTCGATAGGGTACGTTGTCGATATAAACGGTCATTTGGCCATCGATTTCCGGCAACTCGCGGATTTTGGCGTGTTCTGCCACTTCGACGAAGACGTGCTGATCGGTTTTTTGAATTGGGCGATAGGCAGAGCGGCCCAGCGACAACCGGTAAAGCTTGTCGGCCAGGGGCGGTCCAAAGGGTTTGTCGGTCATCGGATCAAGCATTCGATAATCAAGCAGCGTCGCGCTGTCGACTCTGCGAGCCGGAAGGTCATCGAACCCTCTGGTCGAGACCAGGTTGTCAGAAGCGGCAAGCAGCTTGTAGCTGCCCGGGTCCGTGACTTGCGGTAGTCCTTTTACGAAGTCATATGAGCCAGCTCTCCCGGTCAGCCTGTTGATTTGCCTGATGGCGGCCCGCAGTGCCAGCCGGTTCACGGCATAAAGTCCATGTACCAGTACTTTCCCCAGAGTAGGCGCGCCATCCAGCGGGTTGAAGTTGCGTAAGGACGTGATCAGTAGTTTTTGGGTCAGGCGGGAAAACTGTGGCAGTACCTGTTTGTAACCCAGGCGAACAGCGGTGGAGGCGAGTCTTGCAGAGCCGGAAACGAATTTTCCAAGAGGAAGGGCAAAGGACAGTGTGTCGGTGAACATGCCGAAGACTGCGTTAATGCTTTTTCGCGGATCATCGGAATGAAGATCGTCGAGGTTGCCAAAGAAGGGTACCCACTTCCCGATCTTGATAAGCAGGGTATGACGCCTCTCTTCCGCCTTCTCCAGTTCTGTCTGCTGCCGTGCGTTGGCGTAAAGCTTGTCTTCCGCTACATAGAGGTGGTCGCGTGCGATGAATAACGCGATCTCCGAGGCGCGCTTGGAGGTGATGGCAGGGGGATGACCCGTCGGCGCTTCAGGGGGAAAGGTCACGCCCAGTTGTTCGATGATGGCGATGCATGTGGCCTCTTTCTTTGGTGCGCGGCCGATTTCGTAGGCATCCCAGTCCAGTGGTACGGGTTTGCCACGCCGCACGGTCACCCGCACCTTGCCGCGAATTCGCCATTCTTCGGTTGTAAGGCGACCGTTGAGCATGTCCGCGTTGAAGTCGGTGCGCTGGCGAATGATTCCGGCGCGCGGCAGGCATTCATACCAGCAGGTCCGGTCGTTGTAGGTCATGGAAAGGATAAAGCCCATTCGCAGCCTCAACGGCATTGTGAGTGAGGGCTTCTCCTGGGAAGCTTCCAGGTCTTTGGTCGACGATCTCACGGTGTAGATTTTTGTCTCACCGTATTCGATGGCCAGACGATCATCATGGGGCAGATGGCTGAACAGGCTGATCAGTAATTGCCGGTAGGCACTTTTTATCATGTTGAGATAGGTGTTGTATTGACTCTCGAACAACACATTGACATCTGGCAGTGTCCTGAGCCGGATGGCTTCCGGGATCCATTTGGCGGTCGTTTCAATGCTTCCGTCCGATCGAATGCTGAAACGGGCGGTGCTGACACTTTCGCCATCGTATCCGGTAATGAGCCAGGTTTTGTCTTTATGTCCCTTCCACATATAGACATCGCGAAAGGACACGCTTTTCTGTCGTAGATCCGGCACGAACCTTGAACCCGTGTCGGGCCCCAGGTATCTGACCAGTTTTCGACCATCGCTGGTGAACACCTGTTGACCGAATACTTTCTTGATTTCCCGGTCTGCGATCTCCCAGCGTTTTGGCGGATCGATATCCAGTTGTTTCAAAGTGGTTTTCATCACCTCTGTATGCTGGTCGAGGGCCTCCATTACGCGCTTCTTGGTGGACTCGCTGTATTCGGCGTTTCTGTCTTCTTGCACGATGCCGTTGGCGACAGCCCAGTCCATCGCGGGAGCAATCCTGCTCCAGGCGACGATATCCAGTTCCTGTTCAGTGGCTTCTGTGGATTCCTCCAGAGGAAAGTCAACCAGTTGCTGGAATGTCATGTGGGGCACACGGTCCGGTTCGATGGCGTCAGCCAGATGAAGTCCATGGACAAAGTTCACCCAGACCAGAGAGCTTCTATAAGGCAGGTCGACGGGAGTGTCGGAGCGATGGAAGTCGATTGGAAATTCGCAGCGGTACAGGCAGGCCAGCAGGACCGCCTCGATTTCCGAAGTGACCCGATTGCTGCTCAGAAGGTGGTCTTCGAACTCGCTCCATATGGCCTGGTAGCTTTTCCCGTAGTTGGAGCGCTGATGCCAGGGATACCCGGCGATATCTCTCTCTGCATCAGTGTCACGTTGCTCCCACAAGCGGATTGCCCTGCTCAGCAGTTTGTTGCGAACGAGCGGTGAATCGTCTTGTTCAGTGTCGCTGCCGTACCATCCCAGTTTTGTCAGCAGCGACTTCGCCAGCTGGCTGGCGTCGGCCGATTGAAGGATTTGCTCCAGGTACACGGTGGGGGTCTGGCGAACGCGCGCTGCGGTGATATCGGAGGCGAGATTTTTCGCGAGATGGCCGATCAGCGATTTGACTGACGCCGGCAAGAACTGTCTGATGGCTTCACGGATTTTGCTCTCGGTCAGACGGCCCAGCAGGGTCGAGAGGGGCAAGCGTTCTTTGGGTGGTAAGCTCCGGCTTTTCCGCAAAGCCTGGTGTTCCTCGAGGTTCGGAGTGCAGGCCAGCGAGTCGACGTCAATGCCGCGTTCCAATTGCAGCCCATGACGGGCGCGCTTTTCTTCCAGGGCGCGCAATGCGGCTTGGTGTTCCTCTTTATCGGCAGGATTCCAGGGGGAGATACCGTAATAAAGTGCCATCCGGGCGAGGCTGAACTGCCCGTCCGGGCGTAGAGTCAGTTTCAGTTTTCGGGCGATGGACGGGTTTTTTGCATCCAGGTCCAGAGGCGAGCCGGGATGTGGCTTGAGGTAGGTATTGGTCAAGGCGCTGGCGGTGGAGGGCGTGTTTCGCAGTTTTTCCAGCAACCTGCTGTACTCTTCCAGTAAGGCCTGATGCCGCGCGGGATAAGAGGAGCCTGCGTCGAGCGGGGCGCTGGAAGTCGAAGGGGGCAGCATGTTTGATTGTCCTTTTGGTGTGGAGGGATCCGTAAGGCTTTAGCCCTCAAGGGGGCGGTTTGCAGTAGATCGCTTCCAAAAGGCAGAAGGGCGGTACATATGTCTTGTCGGAAAGGAGTTGAAGCGCCCGTCGCTTGCCTAGATTCACAAGCCAACCTAGTCTCGTGATAGCGATTTCGTCCGGACGACGAACGGACTGTGCTCACGCAAGGAATCCCATGAAGCAAAAGCGGACTCTCGGAACGCCTCGGTTGCTGGGCATTGTCTGGCCATTTATCGCCGTCGTGCTGTTTCAAGCCTTGCTGGGGGGCGTGAGCCTCTATGTCCTTTCGGCCGTTCGCGGTTATGTGGCGGGCGAGAGTCTTTGGTCCAAGGGCCAGAAAGACGCCATCTATTACCTCAATCTTTATGCCGACAGCCGTGACGAGGCGATTTACCTCAAATATCAGAAAGCAATCGCTGTGCCTCAGGGTGGTCATCAGTTGCGTGTGGCACTGGACAGGCAACCGCCGGACCTCCAATCGGCGCGCGAGGGCATTCTCAAGGGCGGCAATCATCCGGATGATGTCTCCAGCCTGATCTGGCTGTATCTGAATTTCCGTCATTTCAGTTATCTGGAAATCGCCATCGACCGCTGGACGCTGGGTGATGCCTATCTGGTGGAACTTGATGATGTTGCGCGAGAGATGCATCGGTCCATCACCGCCAATGCCGCCACCGATGCGGATATCCGGCGCTGGAAGGCCCGGATCTATGCGATCAACGATGGCGTGACACCCGCCGCCAAGGCCTTCAGCGATGCACTGGGAGAAGGGTCGCGGGTGATCCTGCGTCTGTTGTTGTTCACCAACCTTGCCACGGCGCTGGGCCTGATCGTTCTGGCATTGCTGCGTACCCGCAAACTGCTCAAGCAACGTCATGCCTTCGCCGAGGCCTTGCAGCTGGAAAAGGACCGGGCCCACATTACTCTGCAGTCGATTGGCGACGGGGTGATCACCACCGACGTGAGCGGGGCAATTGAATACATGAACCCGGCCGCCGAAGCCTTGACCCACTGGAAAGCCGAACAGGCGGCCGGGCTGCCGCTGGCGGCCCTGTTCAATCTGCTGGACGACAACGCCCAGACCGAAGGGCTGACCTTGATCGAGCATATTCTCAGCGGTCAGCTCAGCGGTGGCAGCGAACACTCCAGGCTGATCCAGCGCCTCGACGGCAGTACCGTGTCGGTAACCCTGGTCGGGGCACCGATCCGCAACTCCGACAAGGTCAGCGGCACTGTACTGGTGCTGCATGACATGACGCAGGAGCGGCAATACATCGCCAATCTGTCGTGGCAGGCCACCCACGACGCGCTGACCGGGCTGGCCAACCGTCGCGAGTTCGAATACCGCCTCGAACAGGCCCTGCACAATCTGACCCGGCAACCCGGCCGCCATGCGCTGATGTTTCTCGACCTCGACCAGTTCAAACTGGTCAACGACACCTGTGGGCATGCGGCGGGCGACGAGTTGCTGCGGCATATCTGTGCGTTGCTGCAATCGGGCCTGCGCGAAGGCGACACCCTTGCGCGCCTGGGCGGCGACGAGTTCGGCATCTTGCTGGAGAACTGCGCCCCGGAGGCGGCGGAGAAGATTGCCGAGAGCTTGCGCCAGACCGTGCAGAACCTGCACTTCGTCTGGAAGGGGCGACCGTTCCTGACCACTGTCAGCATTGGTCTGGTGCACGTCGCGCAAACCCCGACCACCCTGGAGGCCTCGTTGCGGGCCGCCGACATGGCCTGCTACATGGCCAAGGAAAAGGGCCGCAACCGGGTGCAGGTCTACCATGCCGACGATTCAGAGCTGTCCCTGCGTTTTGGCGAGATGGCCTGGGTGCAGCGCCTGCACATGGCACTGGAAGAAAACCGCTTTTGTCTGTACGCCCAGGAAATTGCGCCATTGAGTTCGGCTGCCGGTGGCTCAGGCGGGCATATCGAGATTCTGCTGCGACTGCACGATGAGGCGGGCCGGATGATCCTGCCGGACAGTTTTATACCGGCGGCGGAACGTTACGGATTGATGACGTCGCTGGATCGCTGGGTTGTGCAGAATGTATTCAAGGTTATTGCCCAGTGTATTAACGATAAGTGTCAGAGTCCTCTGGCAATGTGTGCGATTAATCTTTCAGGCATTACTATCGGAGATGACGCGTTCTTGCACTTTCTACGCGAGCAGTTTGATAACTACGGTGTACCGCCTGAAATGATTTGTTTTGAAATTACAGAAACCAGCGCCATTGCGAATCTTGGGAGTGCAATCAAATTTATTAATGAACTCAAGGGCTTGGGTTGTTATTTCTCACTTGACGACTTTTGCGCCGGAATGTCTTCATTCGCTTATCTGAAACATTTGCCTGTAGACTTCCTGAAGATCGACGGGAGTTTCGTAAAGGATATGCTGGACGACCCGATTAACCGTGCAATGGTCGAAGTGATCAATCACATCGGACATGTCATGGGTAAGCAGACAATTGCCGAGTTTGTCGAAACAGCGCAGATCGAGCAGGCATTGCTTGAAATCGGTGTGGATTACGCTCAGGGTTATGTTGTGGAGCGTCCGCAGTTGTTTACCTGTGACAGTTTGCAAAGTCGGCCGGCCAGACCGCAGCCGTTGTTATTCAAGGCGCCTGGCACGTTCCGTTGAAGTCTCTTGCCGATCCTTACAATCACAAATCAAAAGGAGCCGAACAGTGATCGACACATTCAACCGAACCGGACCACTCATGGAAGCTGCAAGTTATCCCGCCTGGGCGCAACAGTTGATCCAGGATTGCAGCGAGAGCAAACGCCGGGTTGTCGAACATGAACTTTATCTGCGTATGCGTGATAACAAGCTCAGCGCCAAAACCATGCGCCAGTACCTGATCGGGGGCTGGCCCGTCGTTGAGCAATTCGCGTTGTACATGGCGCAGAATCTCACCAAAACCAAATTCGCCCGCCACCCGGGTGAAGACATGGCGCGGCGCTGGTTGATGCGCAATATCCGCGTCGAACTCAACCATGCCGATTACTGGCTGCACTGGAGCCGGGCCCATGGGGTGAGCCTGGAAGATCTGCAGGCGCAGCAAGTACCACCGGAATTGCATGCCCTGAGCCACTGGTGCTGGCACACCAGTTCGGCGGACTCGCTGATCGTGGCCATCGCGGCCACCAACTACGCGATCGAGGGCGCGACAGGGGAGTGGTCGGCGCTGGTGTGTTCAACGGGGGTCTATGCCGCCGCTTTCCCTGAAGAGGATCGCAAGCGGGCCATGAAGTGGCTGAAGATGCACGCCCAATACGATGATGCCCACCCGTGGGAGGCGCTGGAGATCATCTGCACCCTGGCCGGGATGAACCCGAGCAAAGCCTTGCAGGCGGAACTGCGACAGGCCATCTGCAAGAGCTACGACTACATGTACCTGTTCCTTGAGCGCTGCCTGCAGCTTGAGCTGTCGGAGCGGGTGGTAATGGTCGGGCGCGAGCGTCGGGCGCTGGTCGAGAGCTAGTTTCGGCGACATCAATGAAAAACGGGAGCCTCGGCTCCCGTTTTTCATTGGCTGCAAAAATCTAACCTGCCATGGTCAGGCGATTTCGCCCTTCGCGCTTGGCGACGTACAGCGCGCTGTCGGCCCGGCGCAACAGGCTGTCGGCGGATTCACCCGGCAACAGGGTCGAGCAGCCAAGGCTCACGGTCAGTTCGATCAGTTGGCCATCGGCGTAATAGTCCTGGGCCTGTACCGCATGGCGCAGGCGTTCGCCGACCATTGCAGCGGCTTCACGGCTGGTGTTGGAAAGCAGAATCAGGAACTCTTCCCCGCCATAGCGAAACACCATATCAACGTTGCGTAACTGATCCTTGATCGATGCGGCCACGGCTTTGAGCACCTGATCGCCGGCACCGTGACCATGAAGGTCATTGACCTGTTTGAAGTGGTCGATGTCCAGCATCAGCAGTGACAATGGCTGCAGGTGTCGACGGGACATTTCGATTTCCCGATGCAGGATCTGTTCCATGGCGATGCGGTTGCCGGCACCGGTCAGCGGGTCACGCAGTGCCGTTTGCGTGGCGACGCGATACAGCAGGGCATTACGCATCGGATACAGCAGGGTCGACAGCAATGACTCGAAATTGCCCAGCTCCTGCTCGCTGAACCGTTGATTGCGGCGGAACACCAACTCGCCCATATGCTCGCCTTCGTGGCTCAGACTGTAGCTGGCCGAGTGGTGCCCACGGGCACCGAACTCCAGGCGCAGGTCGCTACCGTTGTGCACGTAGATCAGGGCGTCCAGCGGTACCAGGCGCTGAACTTCGCGGAAAAACAGACCGAGAATACGTTGAGGCTCGAGGCTGGTTTGCAGTTGCAGGCTCATTTGTTGGCGCAATTGCGCCAGGCTGACAGGTCGCGCCAGCAGGGGAGGCAGCTGACCAAAGCCCAGGCGTTGCAATTTGGCACTGTCGAAGTCAATTGCAGTGGTCTGGGAGGGTGATTTCATATGGCGTGAGCCCCTAAGCAGTAAGTCTGTCTTACAGGCTGGGTGAGAGCGGCTATGGGCTGCGCGTCATACTGATCCATCAGTCCCGTAGGACATTTGGCGTAAGTTTAGTCTGCCCGATGACGATTAGTCAGCTATCGAATCAGGCCCTGCCCGACTGCCTTCACACGGCGTGCTTTGAGCAAATGTAGAGCGAAAGTCATGCCATACGGTTCATATTTTTTGAAAGCCGTTGCGAATCAATGGTTTGAGATTTTCGCGGCAGAAATGACGGTGGTTATTTGACTGAGATGGCCGCGCTGGAAGCGGCAATTGCATGCCGCGACGGGATTCCGCCACGGCAACAAATGCGACGTATGGCATTACTGGGCGTTGAAAGCCTGGCCATTGATACCTGTGCTGTCCGGGCCCATCAGGTACAGATAGACCGGCATGATCTCTTCCGGCGTCGGGTTGTTCAGCGGGTTTTCACCCGGATACGCCTGCGCACGCATGCTGGTGCGGGTTCCCCCCGGGTTGATGCTGTTGGAGCGTACCGGCGCCACGCCGTCGACTTCATCGGCCAGGGTCTGCATCAGGCCTTCGGTGGCGAACTTCGATACGCCATAAGCGCCCCAGTAGGCCCGTCCCTTGCGCCCGACGCTGCTGGAGGTGAACACCACCGAAGCGTCCTGCGACAGCTTGAGCAGCGGCAGCAGGGTGCTGGTGAGCATGAACATCGCGTTGACGTTGACCTGCATGACGCGCATGAAGTTTTCACCGGACAACTGCTCGATCGGCGTGCGCGGACCGATGATCGAGGCGTTGTGCAGCAGGCCGTCGAGGTGGCCGAACTCGGTCTCGATCATCGCCGCCAGCTCATCGTACTGATGGGGCAGGGCGGTTTCGAGGTTGAACGGGATTACAGCCGGCTGCGGATGCCCGGCCGCTTCGATCTCGTCATAGACCTGGGTCAGGTTGGCTTCGGTCTTGCCTAGCAACAATACGGTCGCACCGTGGGCGGCGTAGGTCTTGGCGGCGGCCGCGCCGATGCCGCGACCGGCACCGGTGACCAGAATGACCCGATCCTTGAGCAATTCGGGGCGAGCGGAGTAATCAAACATAAAAAACCTCATCAAGAGTCAGATCGTTCCCGCGTCCAGGCGTCGAACCGTCCGCGCGGGAATGCAGCCAATGACGCGCCGCGCCAGGTCTCAGCAACTGCAGAGTGCGTTATCCAGTACCTTGCGCAATTCCAGCGGATGATCCACCACCACGTCCGCCCCCCAGTGCCGAGGGTTATCGTCGGGATGAATGTAGCCGTAGGTCACGGCGGCGGTCTTGGTGCCGGCGTCACGACCGGATTCGATATCGCGCAGATCATCGCCGATGAACAGGACTGTCGACGGATCCAGATCAAGCATCTTGCAGGCAAGGATCAGCATTTCGGGATCCGGCTTGCTGTTCTTCACATGATCCGGGCAGATCAGCAGGGCCGAGCGCTCGGCCAGCCCCAGTTGCTGCATGATCGGTTCGGCGAAGCGCAGCGGCTTGTTGGTGACCACGCCCCAGATCAGATTGGCTTTCTCGATGTCGGCCAGTAATTCGCCCATGCCGTCGAACAGCTTGCTGTGCACGGCGCAGCCCACGAGATAGCGCTCGAGGAACTCCAGGCGCAACTCCTCGAAGCCCGGCGACTCCGGATCCATCGAGAACGTCACCGCGACCATGGCCTTGGCGCCGCCGGAGATTTCGTCGCGAATGTGTTTGTCGTTCATCGGTGGCAAACCGCGATCCGCGCGCATCGCCTGGCAGATGGCGATGAAGTCCGGCGCGGTGTCGAGCAGAGTGCCGTCCATGTCGAAAAGGACTGCTCTGATGGCCATCGGCTTATTCCTCGCGCAGGGTCTGGATCATGTAGTTGACGTCAACGTCCGCCGCCAGCTTGTAGTGCTTGGTCAGCGGGTTGTAGGTCAGACCGATGATGTCCTTGACGGTCAGGCCGGCCATGCGGCTCCAGGCGCCGAGCTCGGACGGGCGGATGAATTTCTTGAAATCGTGAGTGCCGCGCGGCAGCAGCTTCATGATGTATTCGGCGCCGACGATGGCGAACAGGTACGCCTTCGGGTTGCGGTTGATGGTGGAGAAGAACACCTGGCCGCCGGGCTTGACCATGCGGAAGCAGGCGCGGATCACCGAGGACGGATCCGGTACGTGCTCGAGCATTTCCAGGCAGGTGACGACGTCGAACTGCTCGGGCATTTCTTCGGCCAGGGCTTCGGCGGTGATCTGGCGGTATTCGACGTTCACGCCGGATTCCAGCTGATGCAGTTGCGCGACCGCCAGCGGCGCTTCGCCCATGTCGATGCCGGTCACGGTCGCGCCGCGCTGGGCCATGGCTTCGCTGAGAATGCCGCCGCCGCAGCCGACGTCGAGGACCTTCTTGCCGGCCAGGTTGACGCGCTCGTCAATCCAGTTGACCCGCAGCGGGTTGATGTCGTGCAGCGGTTTGAACTCGCTTTCGCGGTCCCACCAGCGATGGGCCAGGGCTTCGAATTTGGCGATTTCGGCGTGGTCGACGTTGCTCATGATTCAATCCTCTAAAACTTGAAAAAGGCTGTAGCCCCGGAGTTTGCCCCGGGGTGTTTACGATTCGGTGTGGCCGTTGATGCGTCGGCCCCAGGCCCGGGCGGTTTCGCCGAGCTGTTGTTCGTCCAGTCGAGTCAGGCGGCGGTCGTCGAGCAACTGCTTGCCGGCGACCCACAGGTGTTTCACGCAGTCTCGGCCGGTGGCATATATCAGTTGCGAGACCGGGTCATAGACCGGTTGTTGTGCCAGACCGGACAAATCGAAGGCGACGATGTCCGCGGCCTTGCCGAGTTCCAGAGAGCCGGTCTCGGCTTCGATCCCCAAGGCTCTTGCGCCGTTCAACGTGGCCATGCGCAAAGCCCGGTGGGCGTCCAGCGCGGTGGCCGAGCCGGCGACGGCTTTGGCCAGCAGGGCGGCGGTGCGGGTTTCACCCAGCAGGTCCAGGTCATTGTTGCTGGCCGCGCCATCGGTGCCGACCGCCACGTTGACCCCGGCCTGCCACAGGCGCTCCACTGGGCAGAAACCGCTGGCCAGTTTCAGGTTCGACTCCGGACAATGGATCACGCTGGTGTTGCTTTCTACCAGCAACGCCAGGTCGTCATCGCTGATCTGGGTCATGTGCACGGCCTGGAAGCGCGGGCCGAGCAGGCCGAGCCGGCCGAGGCGGGCCAGCGGGCGTTCGCCGCGCTGTTCGACCGCTTGCTGCACTTCGAAAGCGGTTTCGTGGACGTGCATGTGGATCGACGCGTCCAGCTCTTCGGCGATCACGCGGATTTTTTCCAGGTTCTCGTCGCCCACGGTGTAGGGTGCATGAGGGCCGAACGTGATCTTGATGCGCTCGTGATGCTTCAGGTCGCCGAACAGTTCGACGCCCTGACGAATGGCTTCATCGGCACTGGCGGCGCCCGGAATCGGGAAGTCGAGGATCGGAATCGCGATCTGCGCGCGGATTCCGCTGTTGTGCACGCGTTCGCTGGCAACCTTGGGGAAGAAGTACATGTCCGAGAAACAGGTGATGCCGCCTTTTATCTGCTCGGCGATGGCCAGGTCGGTGCCGTCACGCACGAAGTCTTCATCGACCCATTTGCCCTCGGCCGGCCAGATGTGGTTTTCCAGCCAGGTCATCAGTGGCAGATCGTCGGCCAGACCACGGAACAGCGTCATCGCGGCGTGGCCGTGGGCGTTGATCAGGCCCGGACTGAGCAGTACGTCCGGCAGTTCACGGACTTCGGCGGCGTTGCACTTCAGCGCTTCGGCACGCGGGCCGATAAACACGATGCGCCCGTCGCGGATGCCCAGGCCATGCTCCTTGAGCACAACGCCTGCGGGTTCGACGGGTACCAGCCAGGTCGGCAGCAATAATAAGTCGAGCGCAACGGCAGGTTTCGGCATCGAGGGTCGGTTCCAGTGCTTTTGTAAAGGATGGCGAAGTATACCCGAGCGTCTTCGCGGGGGGATCGCTATAATCGGCGGCTTTTGTTCATGAGTGCGGGGTGAGGGATGCGCGATCGACTGTTGGCTGCGGAGAAAGTAAAGGCCATCGATTGGCGTGATGGCGCGCTCCACCTGCTGGATCAGCGCGTTTTGCCGTTCGAGGAAAACTGGATCGCCTACACCAGCGCTGCCGGCGTGGCCGAGGCGATTCGTTCGATGGTGGTGCGCGGTGCGCCGGCCATCGGCATCAGTGCCGCCTACGGCATCGTGCTGGCGGCCCGTGCCCGGATTGCCGAGGGCGGCGACTGGTACGCGGCGCTGGAAGAGGATTTCATGCTGCTGGCCGATTCCCGGCCGACGGCGGTCAACCTGTTCTGGGCGTTGAACCGCATGCACGACCGGCTGGACCGTTTGAAGGAGAACGCCGATCCACTGGCGGCGCTGGAAGCCGAAGCCATCGCCATTCATGAAAGTGATCGCGAAGCCAACCTGACCATGGCCCAGCTCGGTGTCGACCTGATTCGCAAGCACCAGGGCAATGCCCAGGCGATTCTGACTCACTGCAACACCGGCGCCCTGGCCACTGGCGGTTTCGGCACGGCGCTCGGGGTGATTCGCGCGGCGTTCATCGAGGGTATGGTCGAGCGCGTCTACGCCGACGAAACCCGGCCGTGGCTGCAAGGTTCGCGCCTGACCGCGTGGGAGTTGGCCAACGAAGGCATTCCGGTGACCCTGAACGCTGACTCTGCCGCTGCGCATATCATGAAAACCAAGGGCGTGACCTGGGTGATCGTCGGCGCCGACCGGATTACCGCCAACGGCGATGTGGCGAACAAGATCGGCACCTATCAACTGGCGGTCAACGCCATGCACCACGGCGTGCGCTTCATGGTGGTGGCGCCGAGCTCGACCATCGACATGAATCTGGCCAGCGGTGATGACATCCCGATCGAGGAACGCGATGGTGCCGAGTTGCTGGAGGTTGGCGGCAAACGTGTCGGGGCTGACGTTGAGGCGTTCAACCCGGTGTTTGACGTGACCCCGGCAGACCTGATCGATGCGATCGTCACCGAAAAAGGCATCGTCGAGCGCCCGGATACCGCGAAGATGGCGCAGTTGATGTGCCGCAAGCGCCTGCATTAAGGGGTTCGGCTCCCGCTGAATTGCCATCGCCAGCAGGCGGACTTCCACAGGTTTTGTGCTCGCCACTGATCCTGTGGGAGCTGGCTTGCCAGCGATGGGGCCTTGAAAGTCAATAAACATCCGCAATTTCATCCCGAAATTTGCATTCAGGTAAGCTCTGAGCCTCTCTCGTCTCCGTTAAGCCTGTCATCGGTCAACTAACTATGCTCCATGCGCATCTGGGGGATAGGTGCGTGGCGGCTCTTGTGATAACATCCGGCGTTTTCCGAGGCAGTCCCACGGGGTTGTCTTCACTGCGCAAATCCAGGGTCAACTTGTCGATTTGTCGTAAGTCGGCGCATGGCACTCGGCCTGCATCGACGAGCTTCGTGCGTCCCCTATGGATATGGCGAAGTTTCACCAGAAAAAGGAATCAGGCTTCTCATGGGCGAACTGGCCAAAGAAATCCTCCCGGTCAATATCGAAGACGAGCTGAAACAGTCCTACCTCGACTACGCGATGAGCGTGATCGTCGGCCGTGCACTGCCGGATGCGCGCGATGGCTTGAAGCCCGTGCACCGTCGCGTGCTGTTCGCGATGAGCGAGCTGGGCAACGACTTCAACAAGCCGTACAAGAAATCTGCCCGTGTCGTCGGTGACGTGATCGGTAAGTATCACCCGCACGGTGATACTGCGGTGTACGACACCATCGTGCGCATGGCGCAGCCATTCTCGCTGCGTTATCTGCTGGTGGACGGTCAGGGCAACTTCGGTTCGGTGGACGGCGACAACGCTGCAGCCATGCGATACACCGAAGTGCGCATGACCAAGCTGGCGCACGAGCTGCTGGCCGACCTGCACAAGGAAACCGTGGACTGGGTGCCGAACTACGACGGCACCGAACTGATCCCGGCGGTCATGCCGACCCGCGTGCCGAACCTGCTGGTCAACGGTTCCAGCGGTATCGCCGTGGGCATGGCGACCAACATTCCGCCGCACAACCTCGGTGAAGTCATCGACGGTTGCCTGGCCCTCATCGACAACCCCGAGCTGACCGTCGATGAACTGATGCAATACATCCCCGGCCCGGACTTCCCGACTGCCGCGATCATCAACGGTCGCGCCGGCATCATCGAAGCCTACCGCACCGGCCGTGGTCGCATTTACATGCGCGCCCGCTCGATCATCGAGGACATCGACAAGGTCGGTGGTCGTCAGCAGATCGTCATCACCGAACTCCCTTACCAGCTGAACAAGGCGCGTCTGATCGAGAAGATCGCCGAGCTGGTAAAAGAGAAGAAACTCGAAGGCATCACCGAGCTGCGCGACGAGTCCGACAAGGATGGTATGCGCGTCGTGATCGAACTGCGTCGCGGCGAAGTGCCCGAGGTGATCCTCAACAACCTCTACGCCCAGACCCAGCTGCAATCGGTATTCGGCATCAACATCGTTGCGCTGATCGACGGCCGTCCGCGGATCCTCAACCTCAAGGACCTGCTGGAAGCCTTCGTCCGTCACCGTCGCGAAGTGGTTACCCGCCGTACCGTGTTCGAACTGCGCAAGGCGCGCGAGCGTGGTCACATCCTCGAAGGTCAGGCCGTTGCCCTGTCGAACATCGACCCGGTCATTGCCCTGATCAAGGCTTCGCCGACTCCGTCGGAAGCCAAGGAAGCGCTGGTCAGCACGCCGTGGGAATCCTCGGCTGTGGTGGCGATGGTGGAACGTGCCGGTGCCGATTCGTGCCGTCCGGAAAACCTCGATCCGCAATACGGTCTGCGCGACGGCAAGTACTTCCTGTCGCCAGAGCAGGCGCAAGCCATTCTGGAACTGCGTCTGCACCGCCTGACCGGTCTGGAACACGAAAAGCTGCTGGCCGAGTATCAAGAGATCCTCAACCAGATCGGCGAGCTGATCCGCATCCTCAACAGCGCCGTGCGCCTGATGGAAGTGATCCGCGAAGAGCTGGAAGTGATCCGCGCCGAATACGGCGACGTGCGCCGCACTGAAATCCTCGATGCCCGTCTCGACCTGACCCTGGGTGACATGATCCCGGAAGAAGAGCGTGTCGTGACTATCTCCCACGGCGGCTATGCCAAGACCCAGCCGCTGGCTGCGTACCAGGCCCAGCGTCGTGGCGGTAAAGGCAAATCGGCTACCGGCGTGAAGGATGAGGACTACATCGCTCACCTGCTGGTTGCCAACAGCCACACCACGCTGTTGCTGTTCTCCAGCAAGGGCAAGGTGTATTGGCTGAAAACCTACGAAATTCCGGAAGCGTCCCGTGCCGCCCGTGGTCGTCCGCTGGTCAACCTGCTGCCGCTGGATGACGGTGAGTACATCACCACCATGCTGCCGGTCGAGGAATACACCGAAGGTCACTACATCTTCATGGCGACCGCCAACGGCACCGTGAAGAAGACCCCGCTGGAATCCTTCAGCCGTCAGCGCAGCGTCGGTCTGATCGCGCTGGAGCTGGACGAAGGCGACGTGTTGATCTCCGCCGCCATCACCGATGGCGAGCGTGAAGTGATGCTGTTCTCCGACGGCGGCAAGGTGACCCGCTTCAAGGAATCCGACGTTCGTGCCATGGGTCGTACCGCCCGCGGTGTGCGCGGCATGCGTCTGCCGGAAGGGCAGAAGCTGATTTCGATGTTGATCCCGGAAGAAGGCAGCCAGATCCTCACCGCTTCCGAGCGTGGCTACGGCAAGCGCACCGCGATCACCGAGTTCCCTGAGTACAAGCGTGGCGGTCAGGGCGTGATCGCCATGGTCAGCAACGAGCGTAACGGCCGTCTGGTCGGTGCGGTTCAGGTGCTCGACGGCGAGGAGATCATGCTGATTTCCGACCAGGGCACGCTGGTGCGTACCCGCGTCGACGAAGTCTCCAGTCTGGGTCGTAACACCCAGGGCGTGACCCTGATCAAGCTGGCCAAGGACGAAACCCTGGTCGGTCTGGAGCGGGTTCAGGAGCCTTCGGAAGTGGAAGGTGACGAGCTGGAAGGCGAAGAAGGTGTCGAGCTGGAAGAAGGCGTGATCGGCGCCGAACCGGACGATGCGGTCGACAACCTGCAGGCCGACGCCGCAGACGAAGAAGAGTCGCAAGACTAACCAAATCGTAGCAGGGCAGAGTGTTTGCTCTGTCCGCTACCGTGATTGCATAGCGAGAGTGGATGTGAGCAAACGAGCCTTTAACTTCTGCGCAGGTCCCGCTGCGCTGCCTGAAGCTGTCCTGTTGCGTGCCCAGTCCGAGATGCTCGACTGGCATGGCAAGGGTCTGTCGGTCATGGAAATGAGCCATCGCAGCGATGACTACGTGGCCATCGCCGAGAAGGCCGAACAAGACCTGCGCGACCTGCTGTCCATCCCCTCCAATTACAAAGTGCTGTTCCTGCAGGGCGGTGCGAGCCAGCAGTTCGCCGAGATTCCGCTGAACCTGCTGCCCGAGAACGGCACTGCCGACTATGTCGAAACCGGCATCTGGTCGAAGAAGGCCATCGAGGAAGCGCGTCGCTTCGGCAACATCAACGTTGCCGCCAGTGCCAAGCCTTATGACTACCTGGCCATCCCTGGCCAGAACGAGTGGAAGCTGACCCCGGGTGCGGCCTATCTGCACTATGCGTCCAACGAAACCATTGGCGGCCTGCAGTTCGACTGGGTTCCCGAAGCCGGTGACGTTCCGCTGGTGGTCGACATGTCCTCCGATATCCTCTCGCGCCCGATCGATGTGTCGCAGTACGGCCTGATCTACGCCGGTGCCCAGAAGAACATCGGCCCGAGCGGTCTGGTCGTCGTGATCGTTCGTGAAGACCTGCTGGGCCGCGCCCGCAGTTCGTGCCCGACGATGCTCGACTACAAGGTCTCGGCCGACAACGGTTCGATGTACAACACGCCGGCCACCTATTCCTGGTACCTCTCGGGCCTGGTCTTCGAGTGGCTGAAGGAGCAGGGCGGTGTCGCCGCGATGGAGCAACGCAACAAGGCGAAGAAAGAGCGCCTTTACGGCTTCATCGACAACAGCGACTTCTATACCAACCCGATCAGCACCAACGCCCGCTCGTGGATGAACGTGCCGTTCCGTCTGGCTGACGAGCGTCTGGACAAGGCGTTCCTGGCCGGCGCCGACGCCCGCGGCCTGCTCAACCTCAAGGGCCATCGTTCGGTTGGCGGCATGCGTGCCTCGATCTACAACGCCCTGGGGCTGGACGCTGTCGAAGCGCTGGTCGGCTACATGGCTGAATTCGAGAAGGAGCATTCCTGATGTCCGAGCAGGAGCTCAAGGCGCTGCGCGTTCGCATCGATAACCTGGATGAGAAGATCCTCCAGCTGATCAGTGATCGCGCCCGCTGCGCCGAGGAAGTCGCCCGGGTCAAGATGGCCAGTCTGGCCGAAGGCGAGCAACCGGTGTTCTATCGTCCCGAGCGCGAGGCGCAGGTCCTCAAGCGCGTGATGGAACGCAACAAGGGGCCGCTGGGCAATGAAGAGATGGCGCGCTTGTTCCGCGAAATCATGTCGTCGTGCCTGGCCCTCGAGAACCCGCTGAAAGTGGCTTATCTCGGTCCGGAAGGCACCTTCACCCAGGCGGCGGCCATGAAGCACTTCGGTCACGCGGTGATCAGCAAGCCGATGGCGGCGATCGACGAAGTGTTCCGTGAAGTGGCGGCCGGTGCGGTGAATTTCGGTGTGGTACCGGTGGAGAACTCCACCGAAGGCGCGGTCAACCACACCCTCGACAGCTTCCTTGAGCACGACATGGTCATCTGCGGCGAAGTCGAGCTGAGGATTCACCACCACCTGTTGGTCGGTGAAAACACCAAGACGGACAGCATCAGCCGCATTTATTCCCACGCCCAGTCGCTGGCCCAGTGCCGCAAGTGGCTGGACGCCCATTACCCGAATGTCGAGCGTGTGGCGGTGTCCAGCAACGCCGAAGCGGCCAAGCGGGTCAAGGGGGAATGGAACTCGGCGGCGATCGCCGGTGACATGGCGGCCGGGCTGTATGGCCTGACTCGTCTGGCCGAGAAGATCGAGGATCGTCCGGACAACTCCACGCGCTTCCTGATGATCGGTAACCAGGAAGTGCCGCCGACCGGCGACGACAAGACTTCGATCATCGTGTCCATGAGTAACAAGCCCGGCGCGCTCCACGAGTTGCTGGTGCCGTTCCATGACAACGGGATCGACCTGACCCGGATCGAAACCCGTCCGTCGCGCAGCGGCAAATGGACCTACGTGTTCTTCATCGACTTCGTCGGTCATCACCGTGATCCGCTGATCAAAGGTGTACTGGAAAAGATCAGTCAGGAAGCAGTAGCACTCAAGGTGCTGGGTTCCTACCCGAAAGCGGTTCTCTAAGGGGCAGTAGCAAATGAGTGGCAACTTCCTCGCTCTGGCACAGCCGGGCGTGCAACAACTTTCGCCATACGTGCCGGGCAAACCCGTGGACGAACTGGCTCGCGAACTGGACCTGGATCCGGCAAGCATCGTCAAACTGGCAAGCAACGAAAATCCGTTGGGCGCGAGCCCGAAAGCGCTGGCCGCGATACGCGAAGCGCTGGACGAGCTGACCCGTTATCCGGACGGCAACGGTTTTGCCCTGAAATCCCTGCTGGCCGAGCAGTGCCGTGTCGAGCTGAACCAGGTGACCCTGGGCAATGGTTCCAACGACATTCTCGAGCTGGTGGCGCGCGCCTATCTGGCGCCGGGCCTGAACGCGGTGTTCAGCGAGCACGCGTTCGCGGTCTACCCGATTGCGACCCAGGCAGTCGGCGCGCAGGCCAAGGTTGTTCCAGCCAAGGATTGGGGGCATGACCTGCCAGCGATGCTGGCGGCCATCGACGCCAACACCCGCGTTGTGTTCATTGCCAACCCGAACAACCCGACCGGCACCTGGTTCGGCGCCGAAGCGCTGGACGAGTTCCTGCAGGACGTGCCGGAGCATGTGTTGGTGGTGCTGGACGAGGCCTACATCGAATACGCCGAAGGCAGCGATCTGCCGGATGGTCTGGATTTTCTCGCCGCTTACCCGAACCTGCTGGTTTCGCGCACCTTCTCCAAAGCCTATGGCCTG
The DNA here is from genome assembly GCF_046487845.1 of Pseudomonas sp. PHC1. Taxonomy (NCBI): domain Bacteria; kingdom Pseudomonadati; phylum Pseudomonadota; class Gammaproteobacteria; order Pseudomonadales; family Pseudomonadaceae; genus Pseudomonas; species Pseudomonas sp. PHC1. The sequence continues at coordinate 242,967 of NZ_JBJXHJ010000004.1, read as the reverse complement.
GCAGCACTGCGCGTTGGTTACGGCTTGTCCACCCCGGTGGTGGCGGATGTGCTGAACCGCGTACGCCAGCCGTTCAACGTCAACAGTCTGGCCTTGGCCGCGGCCTGTGCGGCGCTGAAGGACGAGGAATATCTGGCGCAGAGCCGTCAGCTCAACGAGTCCGGCATGCAACAGCTGGAAGCGGGCTTGCGCGAGTTGGGTCTGAGCTGGATTCCGTCGAAGGGTAACTTCATCTGCGTCGACCTCGGTCAGGTGGCGGCTCCGGTGTTCCAGGGCCTGCTGCGCGAAGGCGTGATCGTGCGTCCGGTGGCCAACTACGGCATGCCGAACCATCTGCGGGTTACCATCGGTCTGCCGGCAGAAAACAGCCGCTTCCTCGAAGCGCTGCGCAAGGTTCTGGCTCGTGGTTGATGTCACTGCGCTGCAATCTGCTGCACCTATGATCGGGCGCCTGGTGGTGGTCGGTCTGGGGTTGATCGGTGGTTCGTTTGCCAAAGGCTTGCGTGAAAGCGGCGTGTGCCGCGAAGTGGTCGGGGTCGATCTCGATCCGCAATCACGCAAGCTGGCGGTCGAGTTGGGCGTTGTGGATCGCTGCGAAGACGATCTGGTGGCGGCTTGCCAGGGCGCGGACGTGATCCAGTTAGCGGTGCCGATCCTGGCCATGGAAAAAGTGCTGGCTCGTCTGGCCGGCATGGATCTGGGTCAGGCGATCCTCACGGATGTCGGCAGCGCCAAGGGCAACGTGGTGCGCGCGGCGACCGAAGCGTTCGGCGGCATGCCGGCGCGTTTCGTACCGGGCCATCCGATTGCCGGCTCCGAGCAGAGTGGGGTGGAAGCCTCCAACTCAGAGTTGTTTCGTCGTCATAAAGTGATTCTGACCCCGCTGGAGCAGACCGATCCGGCTGCGCTGGCGGTGGTTGATCGCTTGTGGCGCGAGCTGGGCGCCGACGTCGAGCACATGCAGGTCGAGCGTCACGATGAAGTGCTGGCCGCGACCAGTCATCTGCCGCACCTGCTGGCCTTCGGTCTGGTCGATTCGCTGGCCAAGCGCAATGAAAATCTTGAGATCTTCCGTTACGCTGCGGGCGGTTTCCGCGATTTCACAAGAATCGCCGGAAGCGACCCGGTCATGTGGCATGACATCTTTCTCGCCAATCGCGAGGCTGTCCTGCGCACACTCGATACATTTCGCAGCGACCTCGACGCCTTGCGCGACGCGGTCGATGCAGGGGATGGGCACCAATTGTTGGGCGTCTTCACGCGCGCCCGGGTTGCCCGCGAGCATTTCAGTAAAATCCTGGCCCGCAGGGCCTATGTGGACGCTATGAATTCCAACGATCTGATTTTCCTGGCTCAACCTGGTGGCCGCCTGTCCGGTCGGATTCGCGTACCGGGTGACAAATCGATTTCCCACCGTTCGATCATGCTCGGTTCCCTGGCTGAAGGCGTCACCGAAGTCGAAGGCTTCCTCGAGGGCGAAGACGCCCTGGCGACCCTGCAGGCGTTCCGCGACATGGGCGTGGTCATCGAAGGCCCGCATCACGGCCGCGTGACCATCCACGGTGTCGGCCTGCATGGCCTGAAGCCTGCGCCGGGCCCGATCTATCTGGGCAACTCCGGCACTTCGATGCGCCTGCTGTCCGGCCTGCTGGCCGCGCAGGACTTCGACAGCACCCTGACCGGTGATGCTTCGCTGTCCAAGCGTCCGATGAATCGCGTCGCCAACCCGCTGCGGGAAATGGGCGCCGTGATCGAAACCGCTGCCGAGGGTCGTCCACCGATGACCATTCGTGGCGGTCACAAGCTCAAAGGCCTGACCTACACCATGCCGATGGCCAGTGCTCAGGTTAAGTCCTGCCTGCTGCTGGCGGGTCTGTACGCCGAAGGCAAGACCACCGTGACCGAGCCAGCCCCGACTCGCGATCACACTGAGCGCATGCTGCGCGGCTTCGGCTATCCGGTGAGCGTTGACGGCGCGACGGCGTCCGTCGAGTCCGGCGGCAAGCTGGCTGCGACCCACATCGAAGTGCCGGGCGACATCTCGTCTTCGGCATTCTTCCTGGTGGCCGCGTCGATCGCCGAAGGTTCGGAGCTGGTGCTCGAGCACGTCGGCATCAACCCGACCCGTACCGGCGTGATCGACATCCTGCGTCTGATGGGCGCTGACATCACCCTGGAAAACCAGCGTGAAGTGGGTGGCGAGCCGGTTGCCGATCTGCGTGTGCGAGCGGCTAAACTCAAAGGTATCGAGATTCCGGAAGCGCTGGTTCCACTGGCCATCGATGAATTCCCGGTGCTGTTCGTGGCGGCGGCCTGTGCGGAAGGGCGCACCGTGCTGACCGGCGCCGAGGAGCTGCGGGTCAAGGAATCGGACCGTATCCAGGTCATGGCGGACGGTTTGCTGGCGCTGGGCGTCAAGTGCGAACCGACCCCGGACGGCATCATCATCGACGGCGGCCAGATCGGCGGCGGCGAAGTGCATGGTCATGGCGATCACCGCATCGCGATGGCATTCAGCGTGGCCTCCCTGGGCGCCACGGCACCGATCCGCATCCATGACTGCGCCAACGTCGCGACATCGTTCCCGAACTTCCTGGCGCTGTGCGCGCAGGTCGGCATTCGTGTGGCGCAAGAGGCTCAGTCGTGAACAGCATTGCACCGGTCATCACCATCGATGGGCCAAGCGGCTCGGGCAAAGGCACCGTAGCCGGAATTCTGGCCAAGCGTCTGGGCTGGAACCTGCTGGACTCCGGTGCGCTGTATCGCCTGTTGGCGTTTGCTGCGCACAACCATGGTGTCGATCTGACCAATGAAGAGCTGCTGAAGAAACTGGCCGCTCATCTGGATGTGCAGTTCATCGCGGCGACCGACGGTCAGTTGCAACGCATCATTCTGGAGGGTGACGAAGTCAGCGATGTCATCCGCACGGAAAGCGTCGGTTCCGGTGCTTCGCAAGTGGCTGCATTGCCCGCCGTGCGCGAGGCGCTGCTGCAGCGTCAGCGTGCTTTTCAAGAAGCGCCGGGTCTGGTGGCTGATGGTCGCGACATGGGCACGGTGGTATTTCCCAATGCGCCCCTGAAGATTTTCCTGACCGCCAGCGCCGAGGAGCGGGCGCGCCGCCGATATTTGCAGTTGAAGGGCAAAGTCGAGGGTGTTAGTCTGTCGAGTCTGCTAGATGAGATCCGTGCGCGCGACGAGCGTGATACCCAGCGAGCGGTGGCCCCGCTCAAGCCGGCGGCTGACGCCATACAGCTGGATTCCACGGAGTTGTCCATCGATCAGGTGCTTGAACGCATCATGAGTGAGATTGCCATTCGCGATATCACCGGGTGACCAGGAAGGCCGCAGGGGACCAGTCATAGTCCTGCGGTGGCTTCCTTTAAATGAAACTGACCCGCATCGTCTGGGATGTGGAGATGGGCGTATTTTTCGCCCTAATCAACAGGAATTAAAATGAGCGAAAGCTTTGCGGAACTCTTTGAAGAAAGCCTAAAGACCCTGAACCTTCAGGCAGGCTCCATCATCACCGCTATTATCGTTGATATCGATTACCAAGCTGGCTGGGTAACCGTTCATGCTGGTCTGAAGTCCGAAGGGCTGATCCCGCTGGAGCAGTTCTACAACGACGCTGGCGAACTGACTATCAATGTCGGTGACGAAGTTCATGTTGCGCTGGACGCGGTTGAAGACGGTTTCGGTGAAACCAAGCTGTCCCGTGAAAAAGCCAAGCGCGCTGAATGCTGGATCGTTCTGGAAGCAGCCTTCGCAGCTGAGGAAGTGGTCAAGGGCGTTATCAACGGTAAGGTTAAAGGCGGCTTCACTGTCGACGTTAACGGCATCCGTGCGTTCCTGCCAGGTTCCCTGGTTGACGTCCGTCCAGTGCGCGACACCACGCACCTGGAAGGCAAAGAGCTGGAATTCAAGGTCATCAAGCTGGACCAGAAGCGCAACAACGTTGTCGTTTCCCGTCGCAGCGTCCTGGAAGCCGAGAACTCCGCCGAGCGTGAAGCTCTGCTGGAATCCCTGCAGGAAGGCCAGCAAGTCAAAGGTATCGTCAAAAACCTCACCGATTACGGCGCATTCGTCGATCTGGGTGGCGTGGACGGCCTGCTGCACATCACCGACATGGCTTGGAAGCGCATCAAGCATCCTTCCGAGATCGTCAACGTTGGTGACGAAATCGACGTCAAGGTTCTGAAATACGATCGCGAACGCAACCGTGTTTCCCTGGGCCTGAAGCAACTGGGCGAAGATCCATGGGTTGCTATCAAAGCCCGTTACCCAGAAAGCACTCGCGTTACCGCTCGTGTAACCAACCTGACCGACTACGGCTGCTTCGCTGAGCTGGAAGAAGGCGTTGAAGGTCTGGTACACGTTTCGGAAATGGACTGGACCAACAAGAACATCCACCCTTCGAAAGTCGTACAAGTCGGCGACGAAGTGGAAGTCATGGTTCTGGACATCGACGAAGAGCGTCGTCGTATCTCTCTGGGCATCAAGCAGTGCAAGTCGAACCCATGGGAAGACTTCTCTGGCCAGTTCAACAAGGGCGACAAGATCTCCGGCACCATCAAGTCGATCACCGATTTCGGTATCTTCATTGGTCTGGACGGCGGCATCGACGGTCTGGTTCACCTGTCCGACATCTCCTGGAACGAAGTGGGCGAAGAAGCCGTACGTCGTTTCAAGAAGGGCGACGAGCTGGACACCGTTATCCTGTCGGTTGACCCGGAGCGTGAGCGTATCTCCCTGGGTATCAAGCAACTGGAAAGCGATCCGTTCTCCGAGTACGTCTCGGTTAACGACAAAGGCGCAATCGTTACTGGCACCGTGAAAGAAGTTGACGCCAAAGGCGCCATCATCGTTCTGGCCGACGATATCGAAGCGACTCTGAAAGCCTCCGAAATCAGCCGTGACCGCGTTGAAGACGCGCGCAACGTTCTGAAAGAAGGCCAGCAAGTAGAAGCCAAGATCATCAGCGTTGATCGTAAGAGCCGTGTAATTCAGCTGTCGATCAAATCGAAAGACGATGCTGAAGAGAAAGAAGCCATCCAGAGCCTGAAAGCAGCTCCGGAAGGCGAAGCAGCTGACACCACCATGGCGGCACTGCTGCGTCAAGCAATGGCCAAACAGAACTGAGTTCTGTCTGATCATTAAAAAAGGGCGACTTCGGTCGCCCTTTTTTGTGCCTGCGATTTAGTGGGTGCTTCTTCGTGGTCCATCGGTGAAACCATTTCCTTCGCCGGGCGGTCTGTTTCTTTAATCGGATCAATCGTCTATTCGCGTCTAGGCTTAGGCTGAAGATCGCAGTAGTCGGGCAGGCGCCTGGCATAAGGAAGTGAATGAACAAGTTTATAGTTCTGGTGGGCATGTTGGTGTTGGCGGGCTGTACTACCAGCGCCAAGACCCATGCGGTACGCGGAGTGAGTGGCATCGAGGTTGACTGCTCAGGCTTGGGTTCGGGCTGGGAGCGGTGTCAGAGGCGCGCCGCCAAGGAATGCAAGGGAGCCGGTTACAAGGTGATCACGCGGTCTGATGATGCGCGGGATGAAGATGAGTTTCCCTTTGGCTTCAATCCGGCAGGCTACGTCACTCGAACCATGTTGGTGATTTGTCGGTGAGTGAGCGTTGGTGGGCTTGTGATCCGATGCCCTGAAAATGGGCGTTTCGGCGAGCGGAAAGATATGTCAAGCCCTGGGCTGTTCAAAATCTTCAGGGCGTGCTAAAACCTTTCAAGCGCTGACCTAGCTGCTTGAAAAAGAAGGGAAAAATATGACGAAGTCGGAGTTGATCGAACGAATTGTCACCCATCAAGGGCTGCTCTCATCCAAAGATGTGGAGCTGGCCATCAAGACCATGCTTGAGCAAATGTCCCAGTGTCTGGCCACGGGGGATCGTATCGAGATCCGTGGTTTTGGCAGTTTTTCCTTGCACTATCGTGCGCCGCGCGTCGGTCGTAACCCAAAGACCGGTCAGTCCGTCAGCCTTGACGGAAAATTTGTTCCGCATTTCAAGCCAGGCAAAGAGCTGCGTGATCGCGTGAATGAAGAAGAGGATGAGGGGGCTTGATGGTCGCCGTTACGCAAGGAGCCGCTAATGAGTAATCTCAAGCGCATTTTTCTTTCCGTTTTAATTCTATTGCTGGTATTGGTGATCCTTGCGTTCGTTCTCGAAAATCAGCAATCGGTCTCCCTGTTGTTTCTTGGCTGGGCAGGGCCGCAACTTCCGGTGTCAGTGATTACAGTTGGTGCTTTGCTGGTGGGCATGCTGATCGGGCCGGTTTTTGGCTGGTTTCTGGGACGTACGTCCAGAGGCTCACGTAAGCGTCTTGTCTGATTACGACATGGAAAGGAAGGCGAACTAAACTTTAGCCACTGCTTGTCTATATCCATTAGTAAAACGTTCATTAAGCTGTAAAATGCTGCGCTTGTCCGATAGTGGCCTATTCCCACGTCGGTACGGACTGATTCTGTCAGAAGCCGGCTGGACTGATGGCTTTTGCATTGTATGGATTAGACAGTGCTCGGTTGGCAGCCCTGTCAGCAACTCAAGGGTATGGTTTCGCGTGAAAATTCTAGTAACCGGCGGAGCCGGGTTCATCGGCTCAGCTGTTATCCGTCATATCATCTCCAACACTACCGACGCAGTGGTAAACGTCGACAAGCTGACGTATGCCGGTAACCTTGAGTCGTTGGCCGAAGTCAGCGGAAACTCGCGTTACACGTTCGAGCGCGTCGACATCTGCGACCGTGAGCAGATCGACCGTGTCCTGCGTGAGCACCAACCGGATGCGATCATGCATCTGGCCGCAGAGTCTCACGTGGATCGCTCCATCTCGGGGCCTTCCGAGTTCATTCAAACCAATATCATTGGTACTTACACACTGCTGGAAGCTGCACGCCATTATTGGGCTGCGCTGGATGATGCGCGCAAGGCAGCTTTCCGCTTTCACCACATCTCTACGGACGAAGTTTACGGCGACCTCGAAGGTCCGGAAGATCTCTTCACCGAAACCACTCCCTATCAGCCAAGTTCGCCGTATTCGGCAAGCAAGGCCAGCTCCGATCATCTGGTCCGCGCCTGGGCTCGTACCTACGGCTTGCCGACGCTTGTGACTAACTGCTCGAACAACTACGGTCCTTGCCACTTCCCCGAAAAGTTGATCCCGTTGATCATTCTCAATGCGCTGGAAGGCAAGCCGTTGCCGGTCTACGGCAAAGGAAACCAGGTACGTGACTGGCTTTATGTGGAAGATCACGCCCGTGCGCTTTACAAGGTCGTGACCGAAGGCGTCGTTGGCGAGACGTATAACATTGGCGGTCACAACGAAAAGCAGAATATTGAAGTCGTGAACACTCTATGTGCTCTTCTCGACGAATTGCGTCCCGACTCTGCGCATCGCCCGCATGCGAGCCTGATCACTTACGTTCAGGATCGTCCGGGTCACGATCAGCGCTATGCCATTGATGCCAGCAAGATTCAGCGTGAACTGGGCTGGACGCCGGAAGAAACCTTTGAAACCGGCATTCGCAAGACCGTCGAGTGGTACCTGAACAACACTGAATGGGTCGCTCACGTCAAAAGCGGAAGCTACCAGCAGTGGATCGACCAGAACTACGCAGATCGCTCGACCAAGGCATGAAAATCCTCCTACTGGGTAAAAATGGTCAGGTAGGGTGGGAGCTGCAACGCTCCCTTGCGCCGCTTGGTGAGTTGGTTGCGCTGGATCGTCATGCTGTCGATGGCTTGTGTGGTGATTTGTCGGATCTCGAAGCCTTGCGTGCGACGATCCGCACGCTTAAGCCAGATGTCATTGTCAATGCCGCCGCATACACCGCAGTTGATAAGGCCGAATCTGAAGTGGAGATGGCCGATCGTATCAATGGCCATGCATGTAAGCTCATGGCTGAAGAGGCGGCTGTGCTGGGTGCCTGGCTGATCCATTACTCAACCGATTACGTGTTCAGTGGTGAGGGCTCCATGCCATGGCTGGAGACCGATGCCGTTGCACCGGTCAACCATTACGGTGCGAGCAAGCTCGCGGGTGAGCAGGCAATCATTTCATCAGGCTGCAAGCATCTGATTTTCCGAACCAGCTGGGTCTACGGTGCTCGCGGCAATAACTTCGCCAAGACCATGCTACGGCTGGCAAAAGATCGCGAAACGCTAAGTGTGATTGCCGATCAGGTCGGAGCGCCTACGGGTGCTGACCTGATCGCCGATGTCACGGCAATCGCGATTCGCAATGTGCTAAAGCAGCCGGAACTGGCGGGTTTGTATCACCTCGCAGCGAGTGGCGAAGTATCGTGGCATGGCTATGCAAGTCATGTCATCGCGTTTGCCCGGGATAATGGTGAGCAGCTTGTTGTTACTGAGATCAATCCGATCGATACAACGGCGTATCCAACACCCGCTCGTCGGCCTCTAAACTCGCGTTTGAATACTCGGAAGTTGCGCGACAATTTTTCTCTACACTTGCCGGATTGGCAAAGTGGTGTAACCCGAATGCTTAGGGAAGTTCTTAATAAATGACCACGACAAATCGTAAAGGCATCATTCTCGCCGGCGGCTCAGGTACGCGCCTGCACCCGTTGACCCTTGGTGTTTCCAAGCAGATGCTGCCGATCTACGACAAGCCGATGATCTTTTATCCGCTGTCGGTTTTGATGCTGGCCGGAATGCGCGAAATCCTGATCATTTCCACCCCGGAAGATTTGCCTTGTTTCCGTAAGTTGCTGGGCGATGGCAGCCTTTACGGAGTCAAGCTGACTTACGCCGAGCAGCCGAGCCCGGACGGTCTGGCGCAGGCCTTCATCATTGGTGAGGAGTTCATCGGAAAGGATCCTTGCTGTCTGATCCTGGGCGATAACATCTTTTATGGTCAGCACTTCTCTGACAACTTGCGTTCGGCCAGCTCTCAACAGCACGGCGCGACTGTATTCGGTTATCACGTTTCCGACCCTGAGCGTTTCGGTGTCGTGGAGTTCGATGCGTCCGGTCGCGCTTTGAGTATTGAAGAGAAACCACTGAAGCCAAAATCCAGCTATGCGGTTACAGGTCTTTATTTCTATGACAATCAAGTCGTGGAAATCGCCAAGAACATCAAGCCTTCCGAGCGGGGAGAGCTGGAGATCACTGATGTGAATCGCGCCTATCTAGAGCAGAAATCGCTGAATGTCGAGATGCTCGGTCGCGGTTTTGCCTGGCTGGATACGGGTACTCACGACTCTTTGCTTGAAGCCAGTCACTTCGTTCATACCATTGAGCAACGCCAGGGTTTGAAAGTGGCCTGCCTGGAAGAAATTGCGTACCACAATGGCTGGATCACCGCCGATCAGCTGGCTGAGCAAGCTGATGCCTTGAAGAAGACGGGCTACGGTCAATACTTGCAGAAGTTGCTGGACTCGCCTTCTCACTGATTCGAATAACAAAGCGTTTTCGGGTGAGAAAGTTAAAATCGGTTCAGGCGGGAAGGGCATGCCAGTAAAACATCCCAAGGTTGCGGTTTTGCTGGCGGCCTTCAATGGAATGCAGTGGATCGAAGAGCAACTCGATTCGATTCTTCGACAGTCCGGTGTAGACCTGAGCGTCTATATCAGTGTTGATCCCTCGACTGATGGTACCGAGGCCTGGTGCCTCGCCTATGCGGCCAGGTGCCAGGGTGTTCATGTGCTCCCTGGCGTCGGTGCGTTCGGTGGTGCCGCGCGCAACTTTTTCAGATTGATCCGTGATGTATCCCTCGAAGAATACGACTACATCGCGTTCTCCGATCAGGATGATGTCTGGTATCAGGACAAGCTCGAGAGGGCGATCGGCGAAATTCAGGCGCGAAGCGTGGATGCCTACTCCAGCAATGTTGTTGCGTTCTGGCCGGATGGCCGCACACAACTGCTGGACAAGGCTCAGCCCCAGACCTCCTGGGATTTCCTGTTCGAGGCCGCTGGGCCGGGATGTACATACGTCTTCACTCGTGAGCTGGCGCATCCACTCAGGGCCGCCATGCTGGGGAGCTGGGGTGACTTGCAGAAGGTCACTCTCCACGATTGGTATTTTTACGCTTTCGCACGCAGCCGCGGATTCCGCTGGTTCATCGACGCGCGTCCCTCCATGGATTATCGCCAGCATGAAAGTAACCAGGTTGGCGCGAACGCCGGCATCGGTTCTCTGCTCATGCGTTACAAGACCATTCATGACGGGTGGTGGTTTTCTCAGGTCAGGCAGATCGTTCGGCTGGTGGGGCTTGATCGAAATTCATTTGTCGAGCCTTGGCTGCCTTTGGGGCGCCGGCAACTGATAAAACTTTCGTTCAGCGCCAGAGACTGTCGGCGAAGGGTACGGGACAAGCTGTTTTTCTTTTGTATCTGCTGGGCTACGGCGCTGGTTGGAAGCAAGGCTAAATGATCGGTTCTCAAGTTTTGGTGACGGGCGCGACCGGGTTTGTCGGAGAGGCGCTTGTGTTTCGACTGCTGCGGGACAAGGTATTCAGCCCTGTCGCTGCTGTGCGCGGCGAAACGAGGTTGAGTGGTCTATGCCAGATTGTGACATTTGACATGGGGGACAAGGTCCTGCTCCCTCCTCTGGCTGGCATTGACGTGGTTGTTCATTGTGCCGCGAGAGTGCATGTGATGAATGAGTCGGCAGAGGGGGCTCTTGAGCGGTTTCGCAAAATCAATGTCGAAGGGACTGTTCGTCTGGCACGCAGTGCAGCTGAAGCTGGCGTTAAAAGATTCATTTTCGTCAGTTCGATCAAGGTCAATGGTGAAATGACCCTGCCGGGACTTGTCTTCAAGGCGGACGATGTACCGGCGCCGCTCGATCCTTACGGCCTGTCAAAACGCGAAGCAGAGGACGCCTTGCGAGCAATCAGCGTCGAAACGGGTATGGAGGTCGTCGTCATCCGGCCGCCATTGGTCTACGGCCCCGGTGTCGGGGCCAATTTCCTGAGCATGATGCGCTGGCTTGAACGAGGTACTCCGTTACCGCTTGGGGCGATACATAACCATCGCAGCCTTGTTGCGCTTGAGAATCTGGTGGATTTGCTCAATGTCTGCATCAGTCATCCAGAGGCGGCGGGAAACACCTTTCTGGTCAGTGATGGAGAAGACTTGTCCACTACTCAATTGCTCACGCGTATGGCGAGTGCCCTGGGTGTAAAGCCTCGCTTACTGTCGATTCCTTCCTGGGTGTTGAAGACGGGCGCATCGCTGATCGGTCGTGCTGATCTCGCGCAGCGATTGTGTGGGTCATTGCAGGTCGATATCAGTAAAACTATCGATAGGCTGGGGTGGTCGCCTGTCATTGGCGTCGATGATGCGTTGAAGCGGACGGCGTGCCAGTATCACTCGCGGCAGCGTACTTGAGTGGAGACGGCTGACCGTTGATGACCTTTGCCTGCTACTTCGACATTGGCAAACTGCCACCCTTTTTCTAACGATGGCGGCTTGATACCCTACGCGCCGCCACCGCGGCGCTCATCTGCTCTGCTCTGCAATATTCACGTTATCCATGTCTTGTCGGGGCTGACGGTCCTGCTTCCAGCGTTTGCAAAGCGATAATGTCACTGGGCTATCAAATGGCAATGTTTCGTCGTTATAATTGCACATTTTGCGCAGCTGGAAGTGGCGCATGAGCCGTTCCGATGGCGCTCTCCTTGTACGTCGAATGCTCGCTCGTGTTGAACGAATCGGCACAGGTGAAATTTTCTCCTTTAAGCAACGGAGTGCTCGGTGATAGCCCCTCTTTTCCCGGATGTTCAAAACCGCAGTCCGGATCCCCGCATTGTCGACCGGCTTCAGCAGGAACCAGGTGGTCCTTGCGGACGTGTTGCCGTTCTGTTGTGCACCTTCAATGGCGAGCGTTTTTTGGCACAGCAGTTGGAGTCCATTGCGCGACAAAGCTATCCCCACTGGTTTGTCGTGGTGTCGGATGATAGTTCTGACGACTCTACCCTGGAATTATTACGCGAATACGCCGAGCGCTGGGGAGAGGGCAAACTGTCGATTCGCCAAGGACCAGGACGTGGATACGCCGCCAACTTCCTTTCGCTGACCTGTGACCATTCCATCGAGTCCGATTTCTATGCCTGGGCCGATCAGGATGATATCTGGCAAGAAAACAAGCTGGAGCGTGCCCTGTGCGAACTTCAGGGCACCTCCCCACAGGAGCCGGCTCTTTACTGTGGCAGGACCGAATTGATCGATGAGGAGGGGGCACCCATAGGTTTTTCTCCTCTGTTTGAGCGTCCCGTCGGATTTGCCAATGCGCTAGTGCAAAGCGTGGGAGGGGGCAACACAATGGTCTTCAATCAGGCTGCCCATAAGCTGTTCCTGCAGGCAGGATCCAGTCTGGACATCGTTTCGCATGACTGGTGGGCGTATCTCCTCGTCTCAGGTGCTGGAGGGCGAATCACTTACGACGTTCGGCCAACCATTCTCTACAGGCAGCACGGAGCAAACCTCATCGGCTCTACATCGGGCCTGATGGCGCAATTGAACAGAGTACGGATGCAGTTCCGCGGTCGTTTCCGTGGGTGGAATCAAAAGAATATTGCGGCGCTGGAGTCGACCAGATTCCAGTTGAATGAAGAAAGCCGGATGAGGCTGGATCTGTTTCAGCGGGCACGAAATTCTCGCGGATTGGCGCGGATCATCTGGTTACGGCGATCTGGCGTCTACCGGCAATCCTTATGGGGCAACCTTGGGCTGCTTTTGGCGGCGGTATTCAATGGAATCTGATCCGCAGTCGGACTTGGCCTTTTTCAGGAAGAGTGTTGTGGTAATTCAAGTGATGGCAGGACGAGAGAGTTTGCTGAGGAATTTAAACTCCCTCGGATTTATTGAGGTTTTGAGACAATGCTGAACTTTTCTGCTTCGCCAAAGGAGATGCTCAATAGCATCTGGCGCAACAAAGGTCTCATCCGGGCGCTGGTGCAGCGGGAGATCGTTGGGCGTTATCGCGGGTCGATCATGGGCATGCTGTGGTCACTGTTCAATCCGATTGTGATGCTGGTGATTTACACATTCGTATTCAGCGTTGTGTTCAAAGCCCGATGGAGCGTCGATAGCAGTTCGAAAACCGAATTTGCGCTCATGTTGTTTGCGGGTCTGATCGTTTTCAATCTGTTTGCCGAGTGCATAAACAGAGCCCCGGGTCTGATTATCGGCAACGTCAACTATGTTAAGAAAGTGGTGTTCCCGCTGGAAATACTTCCATGGGTTACGCTTGGCGCGGCTATGTTTCACTTTCTCGTCAGCCTCAGTGTCTGGCTGATCGCGTATCTGATTTTCTTCGGAAAGCTTCAGTACACCATTCTGTTGCTTCCGGTATTTCTGGCTCCTCTGATCATTTTCGTTGTCGGCCTGGTGTGGTTTCTCGCCTCTATGGGCGTGTACTTGCGAGATGTCAGTCAGATCATCGGTGTCTGCACTTCCGTTCTGATGTTTCTGTCACCGATTTTTTATCCGATCACGGCGTTGCCTGAAGAATACCGGCATCTGCTCTTTTTGAACCCCCTGACCCCGGCAATTGAAGATACCCGGGCTCTGCTCTTCAGGGGCGAACTGCCAAGTCTGATTCATCTGGGTTTCTACTATATCGCTGCAGCTCTTGTCTTTTGGCTAGGATTTGCGTGGTTCCAAAAAACGCGTAAAGGGTTCGCCGATGTCCTCTAATACCGCCATTGCCGTCAACAACCTGAGTAAGTGTTTCCATATTTACGACAAGCCGAGAGATCGGCTGATGCAAATGTTCGCACGCGGCCGCAAGCAGTACTTTCGTGAGTTCTGGGCGCTGCAGGATGTTTCTTTCACCATCGACCGAGGCGAAACCGTTGGTATTCTCGGGCGAAACGGTAGCGGTAAATCGACGCTGTTGCAGATGATTTGCGGCACGCTCAATCAGACACACGGCGACATCATGACCCACGGTCGTGTCGCAGCCTTGCTGGAGTTGGGTTCGGGATTCAACCCGGAATTCAGCGGTCGCGAAAACGTGTACATGAACGCTGCGGTGCTTGGACTGACGCGCGCTGAGACCGAGTCCCGTTTTGCCGAGATCGAAGCCTTTGCGGAAATCGGCGAATTCATCGATCAGCCAGTCAAGACTTACTCCAGTGGCATGATGGTGCGTCTGGCTTTTGCCGTGGCGATCAACGTAGACCCGCAAATCCTGATTGTTGATGAAGCGCTGTCGGTCGGCGATGAACGGTTCCAGCGCAAATGCTTCGCGCGGATCGAGGCAATCAAGGCGAGTGGCGCGACCATTCTGTTTGTTTCGCACTCCGGTAGTGCCGTGATCGAACTGTGTACGCGTGCGATTCTGCTGGATAAGGGAGAGAAGCTCGCCGAAGGTGTTCCCAAGGTCATTGTCGGCCAGTATCAGAAGCTGCTCTATGCGCCTGCGGACAAAGTTGCGGAAATCCGCGAATCGATCAAGACCGGTGTACTCGAACGTCTTGAACTGCAGCGGGAGGCCCAGCGCACCGAGGTGGCGGTCGAGGCGTCGCAGGCGAAGGACAAAGGACTTGAGGAATACTTCGATCCTCATATCGTTTCCAAAAGTATGATGTCCTACGAGTCTCACGGCGTTCTGATCAGCGAGCCGCGCATCCTCAATGCGGTCGGTAAACAGGTTAACTGCCTCAAACGCGGTGACAGCTACCGCTATACCTATCGCGTCGCCTTTTCGACGGGAGCGGGGGCTGTTCGCTTTGGCATGATGATCAAGACGCTCACCGGTATCGAGATTGGTGGGGCGGCCAGTGCGGCGAGCGCGCAGGACGCCATTACCTACGTGGCTGCCGACGCTGAAGTCGATGTTGAATTCAAGTTCGAGTGCAATTTGAACCCCGGAACGTATTTCCTCAACTCTGGGGTGGTCGGTGTCGTAGGGGAAGAGGAGACCTATCTGCATCGTCTGATCGACGCCTGCCTGTTTCGTGTTCTGCCGGAAACTGCAATCACGGCAACCGGGACAGTAGATTTCAAATGTATCCCAGCTTTTACCATTTCAAGTGTTGAGCATAATTAATCTTATGGATCATAAACAAATAGTCGTAGTTTTGGGCATGCACCGAAGCGGTACGAGTGCCATTACGCGTGGTTTGAAAGTCCTTGGTGTGGATCTGGGCGATAACCTGTTGCCTGCCGAATCGGGCAATAACGAAAAAGGCTTTTTTGAAGACGCAACGATTACCGCTTACAACGAAGAGTTGCTGGCGGATCTGGGGCACGCCTGGGACAGTCTGCTTCCCATTCGCCGGGAAGAGCTGGATTCTCCGGTGGCGCAGAGCCACAAGGCGCGTGCAATCGAGCATCTGCGCGAGAAAATCAACGAAATCAAGTGTTTCGGCGTAAAAGACCCACGGATGTCCCGACTGCTGCCATTCTGGCAGGAGATCTTTGCCGAACTGGGTCTGCAGGTCAGCTATGTCATTGCTTTCCGTAACCCGATAAACGTTGCGCATTCGTTGGTCAAGCGGAACGAGTTCGAAGTTGAGAAAGGCTACTTTCTCTGGCTTGAGCACATGCTGTTCAGTATGAAATATAGCCAGGGAGCATCGCGTGTTTTTGTAAATTACGAGTTGATGCTTCAGGAACCCGAGAAGCAGCTGCGACGCATGTCTGAGTCGCTGGGGTTGCCGTTTGACCCGCAGGGCTCCGAGTTCCTGGAATATCAGAGCAACTTTCTCCAGCGGTCGCTGCAGCACAACAGCTTTACGCTGGACGAGCTCAAAAAGGATTCCGCAGTACCGGCCGATGTCTTGAACCTCAGCCTTCTGCTATTGGAACTCTCGCGTGATGAGCGTGCAGATGACCAAGCGGTCGTCAGCACTGTCAACAGCCTTTGCGAGGCGATGAACGAACGTTTGCCTGCCTATCGACTCATGCGTCGTTTCGATGAAAACAACGCTGATCTGAATGTGCAACTGAGGCTGAAAGAACAAAACATCACGACGCTAGCCGCCGACTACGGCGAACTTGATAAACGACACGAAGCGTTGAAGGCCGATTACTCAAACCTCGATGGACACCGTCGTTGGCTCGAGACTGAGTATGGTGTTTTCAAGACGTCTCTTTCAGACGCGGAGCTATCAATTGAGAGCCTTGAGGCTGACCTGCGTCGTTATTCTTCTGGACGCTTTTTGCTGAAATCCCTTGTCTCGCGCATTGCAGAGCGGTTCGGTCTTCGCTATCGAGATGATCATCCGGCTCAGAGCGAGCTGTTCGATGCCGCTTACTACCTCAGTACCTACGAAGATGTTCGGGCGGCGGGTGTCGATCCGTTGCAGCACTATCTTGAGCAGGGCTGGCGTGAGGGGCGTGACCCGTCGGCAGGATTTTCCACCAAGGCCTATCTCGACAACTATCCGGACGTGCGGTTACGCCGTATCAATCCGCTGATCCATTATTTGCGCCACGGGTACTACGAAGGCCGGTCGATCCACGACACCAAAGGTCGTAACTACCATCTATCCCGCAAGGTCGGTCGCCATCGCCTCGCCATACAACTGTTGAATCTGGTTGCGCAACAGCCGCAGCTGCTCAGCCGTTTTGTACGCGAAGCTCGCCGTGGCGGTTTGCGTCATGCACTGGCTATTGCAGTCCGCAAGCTCAAGCTCAGCCAGAAGCGACTGGCGTTGAATCAGGTTTCAAAACCGCTTGGCGACGCCGCATTGACTGAGTACGAAGTACTCAAAGTGGTGCCTTACTACCTGGATCCTTACCTGCCAGAGGCACCAACAACAGCGCCTGGAATGGTTGCCGTTCATCTTCATTTGAGCGGTGAGCAATTGTCGGCCCAATGGCTCAGCTACCTCAAAAATGTCCCGGTCGAATTCGATCTGTTCATTTCTCGCAGCAGCGGCGATAGCTTGAAGTTTGACGATAGAGCGTTGCGTGCAGCAGTGCCTCTGTTGCGCAAGTTGGTCGTTGAGGTTGTCCCCGGGCAGGTTGGAGCGATTGCTGCGCTGATTGTCCAGTTCGGCAGTCGATTGAAAGCTTACGACGTAATAGCGCACTTCCATGACGAAGCCGGCAGCGACGATAACGATAACGGTTCCGGGTTGAAAGAGCGCCTGGAGCTACTATGCGGTTCCCCTGCCAATGTCGGGCAGATTCTTCAATTGCTCGGTGGGGACGCGAAGGTTGTGTATCCCGTCGACACCCGACCTGAGTCTGCCATCTACCACCAGGCTGGCTGGACTGATACCGGAAACGTGATTGCCACGGCTCTGGAAAAGTACCGCGAGATCGATGCGACTACTTTCCCGAGTGCGCAATTCCCTCGAGTCGGGCTGTTCTGGGCACGGGTTGGCACTATCAGTGACCTGCTGCAGTTGCCATTGCAATTCGAGCACTTCGCGAGTAATGAAGACGCCGTTGCCGGTGATCTGCTGAGCCGTTCGCTGGAACGCCTGGTACTGGTCAATACAACCACCAGTGAGGGACGTAACTATCAGTTGGAAGCTCCGCAGATTTCGCACGAGCCCCGGGAGTATTACGAGCCACAGGTTGATTACTCTGCGAGCATCACACACGACACCATCAAGGTGCTGGCGTACTACCTGCCGCAGTTTCATCCGACACCCGAGAATGATGAATGGCACGGCACCGGATTTACCGAGTGGTACAAAGTCCGTTCGGCCAATCCGTTGTTCTATGGTCATTATCAGCAACATGTCCCGCACGAGGACATCGGTTACTACCATCTGGACGGCCCGGCCAGGTTGGAACAGCAGGCTGAAATGATGCAGAAGTCAGGTGTCCACGGCCTGATTTTCTATCATTACTGGTTCACCGGAAGAATGATCCTTGAGAAGCCGGCACAAATGCTGCTGGATAATCAGCAGATCGATATGCCGTTCTGTTTCTGCTGGGCTAACGAGAACTGGACTCGCCGCTGGGATGGTAACGAGGCGGAAATCCTGCTGGGGCAGGTCTATTCGAAAGAAGACGCCCGCGGCTTTATTCGCTATCTCATTCCGTTCTTCAAAGACGAGCGCTATATCAAAGTAGATGGCCGTCCGATGTTGCACGTGTATCGTCCGTCCTCGATCGAACATATCGACGACTACCTGGCTGTGTGGCGCGAAGAGTGCGAGCGCGAGGGTCTCAAGGCGCCATATATGGTGGCGACGCTGACGCGCGGTGCGACAAATCCGCAAGACCATGGCATGGACTCTGCCGTCGAACGGGTACTGCATGACTGGACTGCCGACGCGGTTCAGGACACTCGCAGCCAGTTGCGCCCTTACTGGCCTCTGGAAGGTAACGTCATTAACTACAGCGAAGTTGCCGATCACTACATGGGGCAGGATCTGGGCAAGGATTTCACGCTGTTCCGGTCGCTGGTTCCAACCTGGGATAACACTGCTCGTTACGGTAACCGGGCGTACGTGCTTAACCACTTCACTACGGAAAAATTCCAGAGCTGGATGGAGTTTCTGGTGGATTACTCCGAGCAGCACCTGCCTGAAGATCGCCGCTACGTAGTGGTAAACGCCTGGAACGAATGGGCTGAGGGGGCGCACCTTGAGCCCGATACCCGCTTTGGTTACGGCTACCTCAACTCCATCGGACGGGCGTTGTCCGGCCAGTCCTTTTCGGCGACCACCGATTGTGTCCTGCCAGCAGAATTGAAGCTGAATGTGGTGCTGACACCTGAAGCAGTGGCACGCCTGGAGGCTGAACCTGAGTCGCGTCGCAAGTTCCTGGCATGCCTTGCCAGTTCAGATGCGTTCAAAGCTTGCTCGGTTTCTTTCGAAAACCCAGAGCTTCACCAGACGTTGCAGGCGCAAGGTGTCAAGATCTCCGGGCTTGCGCCTGCCGAATGCGACTTCACGTTGCAGTTCAGCGATATTTGCCTGTTCCCTGCAACGGCCATCGAGTCGTTGCTGAAAATGGCCAAGCGGCACAAGGGGTATTCCGTGTCGGCCAGTCTGCGAAACGATCCATCGTTTGTGCAGGGTGAAAGTACTGTCAACTTCAGTATCGAGCCTGATCAGGTTGCCTGCATGGAGTTGCGTCCGAATGCACCGACGATCGGCTACAAGATCTGCTGTGAGGCCTCATGTTTCCGACTGCTGCCGGATAACGGCATCCAAGGATCATCGCTCGACACGGTATCGACCATCGTGCGTTACCACCGTCGTGGTGACCGTGCATCGCTGATCAATGCACTTCTTTCGTTGGTCGCTCAATCCGGTAGTCAGGTTTTGCCTGTTCTGGCCATCCAGGATATGGATGACCAGGAAATCGCAATTCTTGAAGCGCAGCTCGCTCAACTGCCGTGGAATGAGCATTGTGCTCCGGTGATTCGCCGTTACTTCTCGACGGAGCAAGCGCCGGATTTGCGCTCGTTGATGTTGAACGATGCGCTCAAGGCAGTCGGCAGTGGTTACGCAGCATTTCTTGATTATGACGACATGCTGTTTCCGTGGGCTTACAGCTCACAACTGGAACAGATTAAGTCCAGTGGCAAGAATGCAACCTTTGCACGTGTCTACTCCACCATGGTGGATGCGGCGACTGGTTGCATCGTCAAGCGTGACAAGATTTACGATTACGGTGATAACTACCGTGATTTCATCGAGCATAACCACGCGCCGCTGCACAGTTTTCTGCTCGATCTGAACAAGTGCGATCTGGAAGCAGTCACCTACTTCGATGATATGAAGTACATGGAAGACTACTATCTGACCATGCAGTTGTTCACGCGCGACGGTACCGATTGGGCGTCACTGCGTTCCTGTGATTTTATCGGCGATTACATTCACCGGATCGGTTGCGATACCCATACGCTTGCGCTGACTGATGAGCAACAGCGTGCGGACTTGCTGGCTAGCGAGTCTTACCGGATCTGCGAGGCTCGCATCAAGGCCCTGCGTGATCGCCTGTTGCCCCACGCTTAGAGCAGAAGGCCCGCCAGTTGCTGGCGGGCCTTGTAGTCTGATTCGAATAAGGTTAATCGTATGAGCAAGGATCTGGTTTTTCACGCTACCGCCATCAGTGCGTCGGCAAGAGCTCAGGTAAAGGGGCAAAAACCGGCTGTTATCTGGCTGACGGGTTTGAGTGGCTCGGGCAAGTCGACGATCGCCAATGCTCTGGAGCAGGCACTCGTGGCCAAGGCCCGGCACACATTTCTGTTGGATGGCGACAACTTGCGCATGGGTTTGTGCAAGGATCTGGGTTTTACCGATGCTGATCGGGTCGAGAATATTCGACGTGTTGCAGAAGTGTCGAAGTTACTCATCGACGCCGGGTTGATCGTGATTACCGCGTTCATTTCCCCGTTTCATCGTGATCGCGCCATGGCGCGTGACGTCATCGGCAATGAAGCATTTGTCGAAGTCTTTATCGACACCTCGCTGGAAGAGTGTGAGCGACGCGATCCGAAAGGACTTTACAGCAAGGCAAGGGCGGGCCAGATCAAGAACTTCACCGGCATCGACTCTGCCTATGAGGCGCCGGTCAATCCGGATATTCGCATCAACACCGTTGCCGAAGACCTGTCCGAATCCATCGCAAGAGTGCTGGAATATCTGGATAAAAGGTTTGATCAATGAAAACCCTCGTCATCATTGGCGCTGGTTTCAGCGGAGCAGTAACGGCAGCACAATTCTTGCGTCGCTGCCCCTCCGATGTCCGAGTCGTACTCATCAACCGCTCCGGGACCATGGCGCGAGGATTGGCGTACGGCACCAACAGCCCGTTACACCTGCTCAATGTGCCTGCGGGGAATATGAGTGCGGACGTCGATGATCCTGAACACTTTCTGCGCTTCTGCCAGGCGAGGGATCCTGCCTGCACGGCATCGTCATTCATTCCACGCAAGATTTATGGAGAGTATCTGACGTCGGTTCTGGATGATGCCGAAAAGCATTGCTCGAAGAGCGTGCGGTTGGAACGACTAGTTTCCGAAGTGCATTCAATAAAGGCACAAGGTGCGCAAGGCGTTGTTGAGTTGGCCGGCGGTGAAAAAGTTATCGCGGATCGAGTGGTGCTCGCGTTTGGTAACTTTTCACCTGTTGATCTGGATTGTTTTACATCTCACGTTGAATCTGATCTTTATGAATCTGACCCTTGGGCGATCAGTAAAGCAGCCACTCCAGATGTCGACTTACCGATTCTGCTTGTGGGGGCCGGGCTAACCGCGCTCGACGTTGCGCTCGGACTGATACATGAAGGGCATCGGGGGCCAATTCATATGCTCTCGCGTCGCGGTTTGTGCCCTGCTCCTCATCGTGCAAGCCGTAACGCTGAGCTGCTGTCTACGGACATCGTTGCTAAGTTAATGAGCACTGCGTCAACCGTACGTAGTTACATGCGGGTAATTCGTACTGAAGTCGATTTGTGTGAGCAGCGGGGTGTTGACTGGCGAAATGTTCTGGGTGCATTGCGGCCCATTACTCCTACGTTGTGGAAACGTCTGCCCAACGTCGAGCGTCAACGGTTTCTGCGGCACCTCCAGCCTTATTGGGATGTTCATCGCCATCGAGTGGCCCCGGAGGCGTACAGCCGCTTCGAGAGGGCTCAGTCGCGCGGGCAAATTCGCTCAATAGCGGGACGGATCAAGGCTGTAACAACTTGTGCAGAAGGCATGAATATTGATATTCAAGCAAGAGGCGAGCAATTCGTTACAAGCTTGAAAGTCGCCAAAGTCGTAAATTGTACAGGACCTAACACCAATCTTAGGCGGGTTGAGGATCGTTTGATCCTACAGCTGGAGCGCGATGGTCTTTTGAAGGTCGATGCGTTAAACCTTGGGTTGTGTGTTAGCAGTGAATTGGCCGTGCTAAGTCAGGAGGGAAAGGCGTCCGATTGGTTGTTCTATATAGGGCCTATGTTAAAGGCGGACTATTGGGAGGCTACCGCTGTACCAGAGTTGCGTCAGTATGGAAAAGTATTGGCGTTAAAACTGATTGCGGATTTTGAGCTGGGTTCTTGACTGAATGGTTTGCTTATAGATACCCATCGCCCATTCCCTCCGTTTATCCCTTTATATGTACCGAACACCTGTTAACCAAGTGTTCGGTACATGAAACTCTTGATCGAGGGGTTATTTCGAAGGGGTAGGCAGCACGCAATGACTGCGCTGATCAATGAGTTCTTTAATGAGCAGGCAAATCAACATTAGGCTTATCATGTCACCTGTCAATAGAACCCTGTAGCCCGATTCATATGCTGTCGGAGAAAGACCTACCAGAGTCGTAACTGCGGTATGCAGGAGCAGGAAGAAAGTGGCGAGATAGAAGCTCGCGTCATTTTCTAACAGTTGTTTCATGATGTAGATCATGCTGACAAGCGAAAGAATACTAAGCGTGTAGGACAAAAAGTACTCTAGGCCGAGTCCTGTGCTTGCGTAGCGCAGGGAGTAATACTCATTTGTTCCTATGTTGAAGATGTTAGAAAAAATACTTCCTTGGAATACTCCGATCGCCATCAATACAAAGGCAATTTTTTTGAATTTGAATTGTTTTTGAAAGGCAAGCATCGTTATTAGTATTCCGATCGCTTTTGGATATAGATTTCTTGTGTCGGTGTAGTGGGCGTTGAAAACATCAAAGCCAGTCGAGATTTTCTTTATTATATTGTAGTCATTGAATTCTGGCATGTAGCGCAATTCGGAGACGAGGCGCAGGTAGTTCCCTGGGGCAGTGATAAGAAACGCAAATCCAATGGCAACGATTACCAGTAGTGTGCTTCTATATGCTAATGAACTCTTTTTGTCCCATAATAAAGAAACGGTAAACAGTGCGAGTGTTGATATGCCGGCCTGCTCGGACTGCGATGCGATCAGTGCGAGAGGAATGGCGAGAAATTTCTCGGGGGTAGAGAATAACGAGGGGCGCATGAATGTTGCGCATACAAAAACTGCTGCTGAAATCGGCAGCAAGTAGTTATAAAATCCGGTCACGTAATATATGGTGGTGTCGAGGATGTTATGGCCTGTTAACAGCATTAAAGCCATGCAGATCGGAATGCCATAGCGGAAGTCGATTGTCTTGGAAAAGAAAACTCTCCAGGTGGCGTAGATGCTAAGTAGCAATAAAGTAGGTATTGCCAGTTTCCAGAACGCAGAATAGGCGATCGTGGTGTACATGACTGCTTCAATAACGATCCTACCTGTCCAGGCGTTGTAGCGCCTGGCTAAATAGTGGAGCGGTGATTCGCCTGATGTGGCAACTGATAGAAAAGTTACATCGTCGGAAAAAGGTTTGAGTTCCAGAGTTAGAAAGAAGTACAAGTAGAACAAGGCAATAAATAACACAAAGGCCAGTGTCTTTTGGGTGTTGGAATCAATTTGCTGTGCAGACATTTTCGCCTCCGTAGTGAATTAAGCCCTTCGAGTCTTCAATGAAGATTTTTACTTTTTCACCGTACCGCTGGCTCAGGTTGCGCCCTATTGCAGATGCGTAAAAACCGTGCAAGTGGAAATCACTGTGAATTTTTAGAAAGTCACTGACATCTTTTCTTTGCAGACGCCGTGTTGTCAGCTTTATAGAGCCGCCTGGCCCGGTGGCAAATAGGTGGATTTTTGTCGCGCTGTCAGGCCGGTCCAATAGTGCCCAGCCATTTACAGTTATCCAGTATTTTCCAGTTGTGCACTGATCAAAGTTAACCTTCAGTGCGGGAATATAATTTTCTTCTGGTGGGAGTGGTGCAGGGATAGTTGTGTTGTTGGCAATAAAAAAAATAACACCAACTGCCATGGAGAGCAGAAGAGCTAAGCCATAACTAAGCGGTGAGAACAAGGCGTTTGTGACGCGCTTGTTGATGGGGTTGGTCGGCACTTGTTGTGTCCTTGTGTAGTGTCTTTTTTAATCGATATCTGTTTTTTTGTTGAATACAAATTTTTTGTTCAGCGTGTAAAAGCTGATGGTGTAAGAAATCATGGCAAATACTTGCGCGATTTTCGGATCCAGGCCCGCCAGGCGATACCCGGAGATCAACACCAGCTGGTTGATTCCAAAAGCAATGCCGAAAGCAATAATGAACTTCGGTATCGTGCTTCGATCAGTGGTGGATTGGTTGAACACAAAAGTCTTGTTGAGGATGAACGCGGCTATCAAGGCAATGACATAGCCGATGGCGTTCGCATAGGAAGGGTTCATGTCCAGCAATGTGACAAGTAGCAGGAAAACGCCATAGCCGATGGCCGTATTGGCGACGCCTGCAAATATGAATTTGAGCGGTTGCATTGTCAGCGAGTCTTCCTAGTCGGACGGTAATTCTTCGAACAGTCGAGTGAAGACTTTCTGCCCTGTACTTGTGTCTGCTTGTGCTTGCAGCGATTTCCAATAGTTGAGGGTATTGTCTAATTGGTCGGTGTTTCTGGGGCCAATGACGATCCCGGACAGCGACGGGTTTACAAAGGAAGCGGCGAGGGCCAGTTCGTTGAGCGTTGTGGGTCTTGGTTCGAATGCGTGCGGCTCGTTGAGGAAGTCGACGAGCTTCTGTGTAAACGCCTGAGGAATATTGATGTTGCGCAATTCCATCGAACTGTTTGTCTTGGTCGCTTCGGTCTTCAGGCCGCCAAGATTGATACCGTAGGCCAGATACTTCGCATCGGGGAACCAGGCTTCGTAGGCTGCGCGAGCAGCATGGGTCTTGAGGTTCTCTTTGACCTGAATGGCCCACTTGCGAGAGAGCGACGGATCGGCCTTGTAATAAAGCTCGGGATGTCTGATACCCGAAAGACCGATACCGAGACCCTGCTGTTCAAGTCTGGACATGGCCTCGACGGTATCTGCAATGGTCGCGCCGTCGATGTCGTCCTCTGCGCGATTGTCCCAGTGGATCGAAACGCAGGAAAGTGCCGAGCCAAATTGACTGTGCAGGGTACTCGATGCGCGATCTATATCTTCCGGGCTCAGACTGACTTCAGGCGAGCCCATATTGTCCTTCGAGCCGATTTTGACAGTCAGTGCGAGTTTCGAACTGGTGTTTTGACTGACCCAGTCAGCAATCCAGCGAACAGCGAGACCGAAGTCCTCCTGACGCTTGTTGATAGGGTAGTTCGTCGCGGTGTCGACCATTGTTCCGCCGCTGAGCAAAAATTGCTCGAGCAACTCATACGCCTGGGTACGTTCAATACCCCAGCCCCAGAGGGCGGTACCCAATACCAACTGTTTATGGTCTGGCGAAAGATTCGAGTTCTTCATGCTTCACGCTTTGAGTTGTTCAGGCGCTGGCGCAGGGAAAACATCGCTTTGAGGTACTCGATGGTCAGTTTGAGCACTTTCACCTTCGAGTTCGGGTCGTCAGTCCAGGTGACCGGCAAGTCCATCACGCGGTATTTCAAGTGTTCGCCGGTGATCAGCAACTCGGTTGCAAAAAACCATCCGTCACTGTTGGCGCCTGTCTGCATCAAAGGGGCGAGAACACTGCGCTGGAGAAATTTGAACCCGCACATCCCATCGCTGAATGATGTTCGGAAAATCAGTTTGACGATGAGGTTGAAGCCAAAGCTGGTCACGTTTCTGAGAGGTTTGCGTCCGATGACCCTGGCGCCTTTGGCCAGGCGCGAGCCTGTCACAATATCTGCCTTGTTGGCTTTCAGCGCTTCTAGCGCCGGGCGCAGGTGGCTCAAGTCGGTGGCCAGGTCGAGATCCATGTAGCCGACGATGTCGGCGCTCGATTGCGTCCACGACGCTTTGAGCGCACGACCGACTCCGCGCTGTTCAAGGCGCAGGTAGCGAACGTCGGAAAGGTTTTTTTCCAGCTCCAGAGCAATCTCTTGAGTTCGGTCGGTGGATCCATTATCCGCGAGGACAATGCGAATGGTGCCGATATCGCTCAGGTTGGTTTGAATATAATCGTGGGTTTTACGAACCTGCTCGGCCAGCGTTGACTCTTCGTTCAGGACCGGGATGGTAATTTCAATCAGCGAATTCATTGTGATTGCTCGGAAGAAGTGGTTTGCGCGCCGGACAGGTTTTCAGTCTCGAGCTTTTCCAGCACGTCATAAATATTGTCGATCTTGCCACCCAGGATGGAATAACAGCCCGGAAGGGTTTCGTGTTTCTCGAACAAAATAGGTCGGCCATCGTCACCTTCATTTTTGCTGAGAATGGTTTTGACCTCAAAGAGTGAGTCGACGTATTCCGAGTCCAGTACTGAAGGCAAGTAGCGTCCAATGTCGCGGATCATTCGATCGACCCGGGTATCCCTTTGATAGCTGTCCAGCTTTTGATAGGGATTGGTATTGGGGTCATCGGCCCAGTGCAGGTGAGGCGTGTAACGAACATGCGAAACCGTATGCAAGCCACGAGCTGGAAAGGGCATAACGGAAAAGAACGGTCCATCCATTACGGTGATACCCAGCTCGCTGAGCGCTGGCGGCATTCGCATGAGCGCCATTTCGGTGATTTCCTGTTTCAGCGCAGTGCGAGTACCAGGAAAGTCGCCGCCAAACTGGTTCAGGCCACTGTAGGTGCAGTTGAAGACGTATCGAGCGCTGATCTGTTCCCGGTCTTTGCCTTCGGGAGCCAGGGTAATGTTCAGCGATTGATTCGGGCTGTTGGCAATGGCTACGGCCTGGGTATTCAGGCAAATGCGGACACCGCTCTCCTGCAGTTCACGTAACGCCCATCTGGCGAGTTGGGTCGAGTCAAATGCGTACTCTTCTACCAGAAAAACCTCTTCGATCAGCCGAGGCTCAAACAGTGATCGAAGTGCAGGGCTGGCCAGCTCGATTTTTGCCCCGATTTCCCTGTAGAAGCGTTCGAACTGGTTCGCAGTAACCTTCGAATTTCGTCGCGCGATCGCATACAGCTTGGTGAAGTCTTGTTTTACAGCTTCAGGCCAGTCTTGAACGAATTTCGGAAGGTTGACCCGGCTGCGGTATGCCGTAGTGAAACTGCGCGGGTAGTGGTAGCCATTGTGTACGCGAGCCTGATTGTTATAAGAGGCCCGGCTCAACAGCGAAGATTCACGCTCGATAAGCGTGACCTGTTTCATGCCGCGTTGTCTGGCAAGGTAAACCGCGATCGCTGCGCCGTAGAACCCTCCTCCGATAACGACCGCATCCTGCATATTGGTCGTCGACATCACGCCACTCGGCCTGAGGAGGATGGTGGCGTCTCAGGCGATGCGACTTCTTCGATATTCAGCTTTTCACGGCGGGTTATGCGCGCACTGGTGAACTCTTGGGCAATATGATACAGCGGCCCTTCATTGGTCAGGCTGGTCATGTGCAGGATGTATTCACCCAATACCAGGAGCACCAGCGAAATCAGGAAAAACATACCGGATTGTTGTAAGGAGAGACTGATCCAGCCCGGTGCAATATCTGTTTTGAGAAAGGCGCTGGCGACAACATAAAAGCTGTAGATGAGATTCGCGACTGCTCCAAACAGCGAAAGGGAAGTGACCAGACGCATGGGCGCCCGAGTGGTCGACACCAACAGGAGCATGCCTCGATCAATACTTTCGCGTAGTCTTTTTTTCTGGGTAACTCGGGGGCTGGAACTGTAATTCAGATTGGCACGGGCAAAACCGCCTGTCGCCGGGAGGTGGCGATAGGTTACCGACGGTTGAGGGTGCTGCAGGATGAAATTGATGACGCGCTTGCTGAGCACCCGATACTGCGGCGCCTCGGTGGCAAGATGTATACCGTTGAACGATTTGTAGACTTTGTTGAAGACCGAATAGGCGACTTCGTAAGCGAGACTTTGTGCGGGCTTCTGTTTGTTCTTGGCGAAAACCACGTCTGCACCGCTGACTGCCTTGTCGAGCATTTCAGGCAAGAAAGCGATGTCATCAACGAGCGGATCGATCACTGCGACGAAATCGCCCAGAGCGTTTTCCAGGCCAGCCCACGATGCGGTATCGGCATCGACTTCTTTGGTCAGCGCATAGACTTGCAGGTTGGGCAGGCCGTTTTCGCCGGTCAGGCTTTTCAATATCGATATGCTGTCGTCATCCGAAGCATTATCGACAACTATAAGTTCGTAGTCGCTAACGAGCGTGGACATCCGTTCAACTGCGTCTGCCAGGATACTTCCAATATGGTTTGATTGGTTGCGCACTACAAAGACAACCGAAAGAAACACCGGAAAAAATGCCATTTAAAGTCCCTCGAGACGTCGGCCATCGGCTGTCGTCCATCATTTCGAAAAAAAAGCCCGTAATCTTAATCTGCAAGGTAGGTCGCGTCACCCTTTTCGTTCATGGTCTTTTGCAGGAAAACCTGCAAAAACAGCCCGTCCGCTGTACGCATCGCTCGCTGTCAGACATCCGAGGGACATTCCGTCGTGTATCCTTAGCGGTTTTGATGCACCGAGCGCGGTCTGCCGCCGACTCCCCTTATTTGCCTGCCTCACTTGTTTTCATCAAAGAGAGCAGGGGGCATTACGTGCGACAGTTTTATTTTTTGGAGTGATGTACTCGATGATTTTCTGGTGGCTCATACCTGCTATCTGCGGTCTTTCGTTTGTATTGACTGCCGGCCTCCGCCGATATGCGCTGGCCCGCAGCATGCTCGACGTGCCGAATGATCGCAGCTCTCACACCGTTCCCACTCCGCGTGGCGGTGGAGTATCGATTGTGGTGACCTTTTTGTCTGGCCTGGTGGCAATGTGGGCAGCAGGGCTGATCGATTCAGGTTTTTTCCTGGGTGCTGCCGGTGCGGGCGGTTTGGTGGCTGTTATCGGCTTCATGGATGATCATGGCCATATTGCGGCTCGCTGGCGTCTGCTCGGCCATTTTGCTGCGGCGGCCTGGGTGTTGTGGTGGACCGGCGGGCTGGCACCGGTGGAAGTGTTTGGTATGACCTTCGATCCAGGCTGGGTTGGCGATGTCTTCGCTCTGTTCTATCTGGTATGGATGTTGAACCTTTACAACTTCATGGACGGGATCGACGGCCTGGCCAGTGTCGAGGCAATCAGTGTCTGTGGTTCAGCCTGTCTTCTCTATTGGATAAACGGTCATGAGGGCTTTGTCTGGGCGCCATTGCTGTTGGCGATGTCGGTTCTGGGGTTTCTGGTCTGGAATTTCCCTCCGGCAAAAATCTTCATGGGTGATGCCGGAAGCGGATTCCTGGGGATCACTCTGGGGGTCCTTGCATTGCAGGCTGCGTCGCTCAGCCCGGATCTCTTGTGGGCATGGCTGATCTTGCCGGGTGTGTTTATCGTGGATGCGACGTTTACATTGCTCAGGCGTTTGCTGCGAGGCGAGAAGGTGTATGAGGCTCACCGAAGTCATGCCTACCAGTATGCCTCGCGGGTGTATGGACGGCATCTGCCGGTGACCGTTGCCGTGGCGTTGATTAACGTGTTGTGGCTGCTGCCGATTGCCATCGCTGTGTTAGTGGCGGGGCTGGATGGTATGGCGGGCCTGATAATTGCTTACGTGCCATTGCTGGTTTTGGCCGTGAAGTTCCATGCGGGCGAGTCCGAAGTCAGAGCGACACAGGGCAAGGACTGTTAGACAAAATCCGTCTGGTCTCCAATTATTACGTACAATGAAGGCGGATTAAGTAGGCCAACGTGCCTGGTCGGTTGAGGTTTATGGATAAATTACGCGCCTTTTTGTTAGGTTTGCCACGCAGGCAAAAACGACTGATTCAAGTTGCCACAGATGTGTTTCTGGTCTGGGGGTCTCTTTGGCTTGCGTTCATCGTCCGGCTTGGCATCGACGATATGTACAACCCGCTTAAAGTACATTTCTGGTTGTTCGTCAGTGCCCCGATCGTTGCAATCCCGCTTTTCATTCGCTTCGGAATGTACCGTGCAGTCATGCGTTACTTCGGTAACGATGCGCTGATCGCGATCGTCAAGGCCGTCAGTCTTTCATCGCTGATCCTGGCGCTGGTGGTTTACTGGTACAGCAATCACGAGGCCGTGGTTCCCCGCTCTATTATTTTCAACTACTGGTGGCTGAGCCTCGTCATCATTGGTGGTCTGCGCCTGTGCATGCGCCAATACTTCATGGGCGACTGGTTTACCGCAGCCCAGCACGTGCCCTTCACCAACCGCGACGACGGGCTGACCAAAGTGGCAGTGTACGGTGCCGGCGTGGCGGGCAATCAACTGGTTGCGGCACTGCGCATGGGCCGGGTGCTGCGTCCCGTGGCGTTCATCGATGATGATCCGGGTATCTCGGACCGCTCGATTTCCGGGCTGCAGGTCTACAAGCCCAAACATATCCAGCAAATGATCGACGTGACCGGTGCCCAGGAAATTCTTCTGGCGCTGCCTTCCTCGACACGTGCCCGTCGTCGGGAAATTCTCAACCTGCTGGAAGGTTTTCCGCTGCACGTTCGCAGCGTTCCCAACTTTACTGACCTGGCCAGTGGCCGGGTAAAAGTCGAAGACATTCAAGAAGTCGATATTGCCGACCTGCTGGGGCGTGACTCAGTGCCGGCTCAGCCGGATTTGCTCGAACGCTGCATCAAGGGCAAGACGGTGATGGTCACCGGCGCAGGGGGATCCATCGGTTCTGAACTGTGCCGGCAGATATTTTCGTTGCAGCCGACGACGCTTCTGCTGTTCGAACATAGCGAATTCAACCTCTACAGCATTCTCTCGGAACTCGAGCAGCGTGGCAGTCGTGAGTCGACGCCTGTTCGTTTGCTGCCAATTCTCGGCTCGATCCGCCATCAGGACAAACTGCTGGATGTGATGAAAACCTGGAAGGTCGACACCGTTTACCACGCGGCGGCCTACAAGCATGTGCCGATGGTCGAGCACAATATCGCCGAAGGCGTGTTGAATAACGTGATCGGTACGCTCAATACGGCACAGGCGGCGTTGCAGTCGGGCGTTTCGAATTTCGTTCTGATCTCGACCGACAAGGCCGTTCGTCCGACCAACGTCATGGGCAGTACCAAGCGTCTGGCGGAGCTCACGCTTCAGGCGTTGAGTCGAGAAGTCGCGCCGGTGTTGTTCGGCGACAAGGCCAACGTCTCCCGGGTCAACAAAACCCGCTTCACCATGGTCCGTTTCGGCAACGTGCTGGGCTCGTCCGGTTCGGTGATCCCGCTGTTTCACAGCCAGATCAAGTCCGGCGGTCCGCTGACGGTCACCCATCCGAAAATCACCCGCTACTTCATGACGATCCCGGAAGCCGCGCAACTGGTGATTCAGGCGGGCTCCATGGGGCAGGGCGGCGATGTGTTCGTGCTGGATATGGGCGAGCCGGTGAGAATCGTGGAGCTGGCCGAGAAAATGATTCATCTGTCTGGTTTGAGCATTCGTTCCGAACGCAATCCGCAGGGCGATATTTCCATCGAGTTCACGGGGTTGCGTCCCGGTGAAAAGCTCTATGAAGAACTGCTGATTGGCGACAACGTTGCCGCGACGCCGCATCCGATGATCATGACCGCCAGTGAAGATCACTTGCCATGGGATGTGTTGAAAACACGCCTGGGTGAACTACTCGCTGCTGTGGACGCCGATGATTATTCTCGCGTCCGTCAACTTCTGCGTGAAACCGTCAGCGGCTATACCCCCGACGGCGAGATCGTCGACTGGATCTACCAGCAGCGCCGCCTCGAACCCTGATTGTTTCACATCCTGTAACGGACACGTTTTTGACAGGCTCCCATCATCGCCTAAGTTTGGAGAGCAGCTTCGGAAAAGCTGCTTTCTCAATTGATGATGGAGCGTCACATATGCGTACCGGATATTTCTACTCCCTGATTTTTGCCTTGCTGACCAGCGCCTCGATCGCCGCAGTTGCTGCGCCTCTGGCTTCGTCGGAGGCGAACAAGGCGCCCGTGGTGATGGACGCGTCAGCCACTTCTGAAAATCAGAAGGTCGATCTGAACGGTGCCGACGCGGCCACTCTGCAAAAGGAACTGGCAGGCGTGGGCGAGGCCAAGGCGAAAGCGATTGTTGCTTATCGTGAAACAAACGGGCCGTTTGCATCCGTGGATGAATTGCTGGAAGTGAAGGGTATCGGCAAGGCGATCCTCGATCGTAATCGCGACAAGCTGGAAGTGAACTAAGCTGATTGTTCAACGCCAAGGGGCCGGTCATTGACCGGCCTTTTTTGCTTTCAGGTTCATGGAAACGTCGAAGGAGGATGATTGCCTTTCCGTCGGATAATGGAAAATTACGACTATCATATTGCCTTTGTATTATGCCTATAATAATTTCAGTCGCCCCTGAAGCCTCTGCTTTTCAGCGGTCGCTCTTTCCTCACGCATACCAGGAGTACTGTCATGAATTCCCCGAAATCTCAAGGTACGGCGCTGGTCACCGGCGCTTCTTCCGGCATTGGTGCGGTGTACGCCGAGCGACTGGCGGCACGTGGTTTTGATCTGTTACTGGTGGCGCGTGATCAGGAGCGTCTGGAGTCTGCGGCCAGCAAGCTGCAAGACGCCCATGGCGTTCAGGTTGAAGTGCTCAAGGCCGATCTGACGCAAAAGGATGATGTGATCAAGCTTGAGCAGCGTCTGCGCAGCGATTCCAGCATCACGCTACTGGTCAACAATGCTGGCGTAGCGTCCAACGGATTGCTGGCCAACGCCGATCCCGATGAACTGGAGAAGCTGATCCAGCTGAACGTCACGACCCTGACCCGGCTGGCAGCCGCAGCCGCCTCGGCGTTCACCCGCGCCGGGCGCGGCACGATCATCAACATTGCGTCGGTGGTTGCCCTGTTTCCTGAGCGTTTCAATGCCACCTACAGTGCCAGCAAGGCTTATGTGTTGAGCCTCACCCAAACGCTTAATGCGGAACTGGAAGGCACCGGCGTCAAGGTGCAAGCGGTATTGCCGGGCGTCACCCGGACCGAAATCTGGGAACGCTCCGGATTCGATGCCAGCGGCATTCCGGCGGAAATGGTCATGGAGGCGGGCGAGATGGTCGATGCCGCGCTGTCCGGCCTGGATCAGGGCGAATTGGTCACGATTCCTTCGCTGCCCGATGCCGGGGAATGGCAAGCCTTCGTCGCCGCACGTCATGTGATGGCGCCCAATCTGTCCCATAGCTCGGCCGCCAGCCGTTACAAGTAAATCAAGTCGAGAGAGGTCAACCCGATATGGATCAGCGTCGAGTAGTTGTCACGGGTATGGGCCTGGTTTCGCCCTTGGGAAGCGGCGTCGAAGTCGTCTGGCAGCGCCTGTTGGCCGGGCGTTCGGGATTGCGAAACCTGCCGGAAGCGGTCATTGCCGATCTGCCGACCCGGGTCGGCGGCGTGGTGCCGACGATGGAGGAGGATGCCGAAGCGGGTTTCGATCCGGATCGCGCCACGCCACCCAAAGAACAGAAGAAAATGGACCGCTTCATTCTGTTCGCGATGGAGGCTGCACGGCAGGCGCTTGAGCAAGCGGGCTGGCATCCCACCGAACCCGGCGCTCAGGAGCGCACGGCCACGATCATAGGCTCCGGTGTCGGCGGCTTCGGCGCGATCGCCGATGCGGTACGCACCACCGACAGCCGTGGCCCGCGACGCTTGTCGCCGTTCACCATTCCCTCGTTTCTGGTCAACCTTGCGGCGGGGCATGTCTCGATCCAGCACGGCCTGAAGGGGCCGCTCGGCGCGCCAGTGACCGCGTGCGCGGCTGGTGTACAGGCGATCGGTGACGCCGCTCGATTGATTCGTGCCGGTGAGGCCGACATCGCGGTATGCGGCGGTGCGGAAGCCTGCATCGATCGCGTCAGTCTTGCCGGTTTCGCGGCAGCACGTGCTTTATCCAGCGGCTACAACGACACGCCTGAACGCGCCTCGCGTCCGTTCGACAGTGGACGTGACGGTTTCGTGATGGGCGAGGGCGCCGGGCTGCTGGTGATCGAGTCGCTGGAGCACGCGTTGGCAAGGGGCGCGCAACCATTGGCCGAACTGGTCGGTTATGGCACCAGCGCCGACGCCTATCACTTGACCGCCGGTCCGGAGGACGGCAGCGGTGCACGGCGGGCAATGGAATTGGCGCTGGCCCAGGCCGGCATCACGCCGGATCAGGTGCAGCATCTGAACGCGCATGCGACTTCGACGCCGGTGGGTGACCTCGGTGAACTGGCTGCGATCAAGTCAGTGTTTGGAGCGCAAAACTCAATCGCCGTGACTTCGACCAAATCCGCGACGGGCCATTTGCTGGGTGCGGCGGGAGGTCTGGAAGCGATCTTCACGCTGTTGGCGATCCGCGATCAAGCCGTTCCGCCAACGCTTAACTTCGACAATCCTGATCCGGCGAGCGAAGGGGTGAACATCGTCCACGGTCAGGCGCGGTCGATGCCGATCGAATATGCGTTGTCCAACGGTTTCGGGTTTGGTGGGGTCAATGCCAGCGTGCTGTTCAAGCGCTGGCAGGCTTAGGCTTCCGACCGCTTGAGGTGTTCGCGGGTGACGTCGAGGATGCGTTGCGCAAACCCGGCATCCGCGACACTGCGAGACAGCAGCAGCGCCCCGGCCAGTGTCGCCATGATGACGATGCTGCGCTCGGCGGCGTTCTCGCCTTCGAGGGTGCCTTCTATCTGGTCCAGGCGCGCCTTGAGCACTTCATCGCTGGTCGGGCTAGGCTGACCACGCAGGCCCAGCTCCGATGAAAGGGTGACCAGCGGGCAGCCTTCATGCGGCGTGGTCTGGTGCCACTCGGACAGGTAGGTGTCGATGAACAGCGCCAGCGCATTTTCCTGAGCGAAGATCTCCGCGCACAAGCCAGCCACTTGATCGCCGGCCGCTTGCAGGGCTTTTTCAACGAGTTCGTCCTTGGACTTGAAGTGCGAGTAGAAACCGCCGTGCGTCAGGCCCAGCGCTTTCATCAACGGCTGCAGGCCGGTCGCACCGATGCCGTCCTTGCGAAAACGCTCGGAGGCTTCCTTGATAATACGCTGATGGGTCTGGGCTTTATGATCCTGCGAGTAACGCATCTAAACTCTCCGCAACGAGACCGCCATCTTAACCAATGAAAATTGAATGGTGACTGTACTTCTACTTCCAAAAACCATGCCGATGCATCCAATACATTCCCAACGGGCGCATCGGGTTGGCATGGATAGTGATTGCAGCTTGAAAAGTTGCCCATCACATGAGGAGCAGGAGAATCATGTACAAAGACTACCCGGCTGCCTATCAGGTCAGCAAAGGCTCGGCGTTACAGGTCAATACACCTTTCTACGAACGGATTCGAGACCGCAAGGACGGGCGGACGCTGATCGAACAATTCGAAGTACCGATCCGCACCGGCCGTGCCTGGCATGTGCCGGCGGGGCATGTGTTTCGTGTCACCACACCGGTCGGGCCCCAGGTGGGCGATTTCAATGTGTGGAACGCACACGATCCGCGCGAACGGATGTGGGCGGCGCGTACCCGGCAACTGCAGGGCGCGCATGTCAGCACCCATGACCGGTTATGGTCGAACCTGCCTTTTCTGCGTCCGCTGGTGACCATCACCGATGACAGCCTGGCCGGCTACGGCATCGACGAGCACGGCGGGCGCCTGCACGATTTGCTCGGCACGCGCTGCGATCCTTATGTGAACAAAATGCTCACCGGCGAGGACTTCCATCATCACTGCCATTCCAACCTGACCCGCGCCGTGTTGCCCCATGGCCTGACCGAATTCGACGTGCATGATGTGCTGAACATCTTTCAGTGCACCGGCCTGAATCACGATGACCTGTATTTCATGAAGGCCTGCCCGGCGCAGAAGGGCGACTACCTGGAGTTCTTCGCCGAAATCGACTTGCTGTGCGCATTGTCGACCTGCCCGGGTGGAGATCTGTCATTGGCGATGTGGGGGCCGGACGCGCAGGATCCGCTGACCGTGTGCCGCCCGCTCGGGGTGGAAATCTATCGTATGGACGATGCGTTACTTGAAGGCTGGAGCCAGCCAGAGCGCGCGGCGTACAAAGGCCTGCATGGCTTGCACATTGCCAAGGCAGAGTGGGAAAAATAACCGCGACAAACAACAAACCCCGCCGATTCAGGCGGGGTTTTTCGTTCAGCGGTCCTGCGCGTCCTTGATGTCCGCTTCGGCATTGCGTTCAGCAACGCGTTTGCGTTGTTCGTCGGTCAGTTCGACCTTGTTGGCGGTGTCTCGCAACATCATCAGACCGCCGACGATCGAGCCGATTGCAACGACCAGAATCAACCAGGCATACCAGGGCATAACGGCTCTCCTTAAAGACAGGTCGACGGGCGAGGGTTTCGCCGTGCAACGCTGTATACCACTTTGAGCGAATTGCATTCGCAGTGGTTCCATTCTAGGCCGGTTATGCCCTTGGCGGTTTACAGTCCGGTGAGCATGGCGTCTGCCGGAGCATTGGCGCGCAATTGGCCGGTCAGCAGGAAGTAGCCGAACCCGACGGCCATGAAGCCGAGGAAGATCAGCCCGATCAGCGCATTGAACCAGGCCATCGCCACCAGGCACACCACGGCCAGCACCAGTGCAATCAGCGGAATCAGCGGATAGCACGGCGCGCGGAAGGTGCGCTCCAGATTCGGTTCGGATTTGCGCAGTTTGAACAGGCTGAGCATGCTCATGATGTACATCACGATCGCGCCGAACACCGCCATGGTGATCATCGCGGCAGTGAGGGTCATGCCGCCGAGGTTGATCAGGCCGTCGCTGTAGATCGCCGCGATGCCGATCAAACCGCCGGCGATGATCGCCCGGTGCGGGGTCTGGAAGCGCGACAGCTTTGCCAGCGAGGCGGGCAGATAACCGGCGCGGGCGAGGGCGAAGAATTGCCGCGAGTAGCCAAGAATGATGCCGTGGAAACTCGCCACCAGTCCGAACAGACCGATCCAGACCAGCATGTGCAGCCAGCCGGAGTTGTCGCCAACCACGGTTTTCATCGCCTGCGGCAGCGGATCGTTGATGTTCGACAGGGTGCGCCAGTCGCCGACGCCACCGGCAAAGAACATCACGCCCATGGCCAGCAACACCAAGGTCAGAATGCCGCTGATGTAGGCCTTGGGAATCGTGCGTTTCGGGTCCTTGGCTTCTTCGGCCGCCATGGCCGCGCCTTCGATGGCGAGGAAAAACCAGATCGCAAACGGAATCGCCGCGAACATCCCGGCAATTGCCGGAGCGCCGAAAATGTCCGAACCGGCCCAGCCGTTGAGGGCGAAGTTGCTGAAACTGAAGGCCGGGGCGACCACGCCCATGAACACCAGCAACTCGGCCACCGCCAGTACGCAGACGATCAGCTCGAAGGTCGCGGCCAGTTTCACACCGAGAATGTT
Organism: Pseudomonas sp. PHC1; assembly: GCF_046487845.1. NCBI lineage: Bacteria > Pseudomonadati > Pseudomonadota > Gammaproteobacteria > Pseudomonadales > Pseudomonadaceae > Pseudomonas > Pseudomonas sp. PHC1. The sequence goes on along the minus strand of NZ_JBJXHJ010000004.1, from coordinate 205,831 downwards.
CAACCCCATGAAGACGATATACGCGCCGACCGCTGCATGTTTCGGATCGAGGGCCGGAAACTGCACGTTCAGATACGCGCCAATCGCCAGGGCAATCGCCGGCGGAGCGAAGACGAATTCGATCAGCGTCGCGAGCCCGGCAATCAATCCACCTTTTTCACCGAAGGCCCGACGGCTGTAGGCAAACGGCCCGCCCGCGTGGGGAATCGCCGTGGTCAGTTCGGTGAAACTGAAGATGAAGCAGGTGTACATGGTCGCGACCATGAACGAGGTCACCAGAAAGCCGAGTGTTCCCGCGACGCCCCAGCCATAACTCCAGCCGAAATATTCCCCGGAAATCACCAGCCCCACCGCAATGCCCCACAGGTGCAAGGTGCCCAGTGTGGGTTTGAGTTGTGTGTTCATGCGTTGCTCCCTGAACGGTTTGGAAAGCTCGGGGAAGGGCGTGTGCAGTGGGCGTGCCATTTTGTATTGGCGGGTCGTAAAGAGCTGAAAGCTGTCGTATCGGGGATGTTCGCGGCGCAATGCCCACACAATTGTGCGCCAGTTGGGTGCGATGTTGTCTTTGCTGCCGTCTTCGCGAGCAAGCCCACCCCCGCATTTTGAAATGCGCTCGTCCAAATAACGCATATCCCTGTGGGAGTGGGCTTGGTCCGGGCGGCGATCCGACGAAGAGGCCCGTCCACACGACGCAAGACTGTGCTGTAACGCCGCCGTAAACCCACTCTTTACGCTTTCTTTATGCCTCGCGCGCACCCTCGGTCTCGTTCCTTTACAGCCTCCTTTCCGACAATGCCTCCACACGCGGCAATACGCCGTAACACGGAGATCTTCCATGAGCGTTCTGGACGGGGTGTCACTGCTGCTGGCAGTGGGGCTGTTCATTTATCTGTTGGTTGCGCTGTTGCGCGCGGATCGGACTTAGGAGCGGCTATGCACAGTTATGACTATGGGCTGATCCTCGCATTCTTCGCGGTGGTCTTGCTGCCGGCGCCGTTCCTCGGGCGCTTCTACTACAAAGTGATGGAGGGCCAGCGCACCTGGCTGACGCCGATTCTCGGCCCGGTCGAACGTGGCTGTTACCGCATCGCCGGGGTCAATCCGCAAGATGAACAGAGCTGGCAGAAGTACACGCTGGCGTTGCTGGCGTTCAACCTCACCGGTTTTCTGCTGCTGTTCGCAATTCTCGTGTTCCAGGATCACCTGCCGCTGAACCCGCAAAACCTGCCGGGCCAGGAGTGGACGCAAGCGTTCAACACGGCGGTCAGTTTCATGACCAACACCAACTGGCAGTCCTACAGTGGTGAGGCAACCCTCAGCTATCTGAGCCAGATGGTCGGCCTCACCGTGCAGAACTTCGTCAGCGCCGCCACCGGCCTCGCCGTGCTGGTTGCGCTGTGCCGTGGCATCGGACGCAAATCCACCAAGACCCTCGGCAACTTCTGGGTCGACATGACCCGCGCCACCCTTTACGGCCTGCTGCCGCTGTGCCTGCTGCTGGCGCTGTACCTGGTGTGGCAGGGCGTGCCGCAGACCTTCGCCCAATACGTGAATGCGGTGACTCTGCAAGGCGTCGATCAGGTGATCCCGCTGGGTCCGGCCGCCAGCCAGATTGCGATCAAGCAACTGGGCACCAACGGCGGTGGTTTCTTCGGGGTCAACTCGGCGCATCCGTTCGAGAACCCGACCGCCTGGAGCAACCTGTTCGAAGTCGCGTCGATCATCCTGATCCCGGTGGCGCTGGTGTTCACCTTCGGCCATTACGTGAAGGATCTGCGCCAGAGCCGCGCCATCATCGGCTGCATGCTCGCGCTGTTCATCATCGGCGGCGCCACTTCGCTGTGGGCCGAGTATCAACCGAACCCTGCCTTGAACAACGTCGCCGTTGAACAGACCGCGCCGCTGGAAGGCAAGGAAGCGCGCTTTGGCACCACCGCCACCGTGCTCTGGTCGGTGACTACCACGGCGGCGTCGAACGGTTCGGTCAACGGCATGCATGACAGCCTCAACCCGCTCAGCGGCATGGTCGCGCTGGTCAACATGATGGTCGGCGAAGTGATCTTTGGCGGCGTCGGTGCGGGGCTCTACGGCATGTTGCTGAACGTGTTGATCGCGGTGTTCCTCGCCGGCCTGATGATCGGCCGCACCCCGGAATACCTCGGCAAGAAACTCCAGGCCCGTGAAGTGCAACTGCTGGTCGTCACCCTGCTGGTGATGCCGGTCGGCGTGCTGGTGCTCGGCGCGATTGCTGCGAGCCTGCCGGGCCCGGTGGCGGCGGTGAGCAACCCCGGCCCGCACGGTTTCAGTCAGTTGCTCTACGCCTACACCTCGGCCAGTGCCAACAACGGCTCGGCGTTCGGCGGCTTCGGCGCCAACACAGCGTTCCACAACCTGATGCTGGGCCTTTGCATGTTGATCGGCCGCTTCGGTTACATCCTCCCGGTACTGGCCCTGGCCGGCAGCCTGGCGATGAAGAAAACCGCACCGATCGGCCAGAACAGTTTCCCGACCCACGGCCCGCTGTTCGTGACCCTGTTGACCGTGACCATTTTGCTGGTGGGCGGCCTGACCTTCTTGCCGACCCTCGCATTGGGCCCAATCGCCGAACATCTGAGCATGGGCTTCTAAGGAGTCAATGATGAATATGCCCGCAATCAAACCCGCCGCCATCAAGGCGCCGGAACAAGCGAAAACCGCGATCAGCGCCCTGTGGCGTCCGGCGCTGGTGCAAGCGTTCGTCAAGCTCGACCCGCGCCAGTTGCAGCGCTCGCCGGTGATGCTGGTGGTCGAACTGACGGCGATCCTGACCACCGTGCTGTGCTTCATTCCCGACAGCAGCGTGCCGACTTTCGTCGCCGCACAAATCGCGCTGTGGCTGTGGTTCACCGTGCTGTTTGCCAATTTCGCCGAAGCGCTGGCCGAAGGTCGGGGCAAGGCCCGCGCCGACAGCCTCAAGGCCGGCAGCGAAGGCCTCAGTGCCCGACGCAAGCTGGCTAACGGCAGCTTCCAGGTCGTGCCGGCCACCAGCCTGCGCAAGGGCGATCTGGTGCGCGTCGAAGCGGGGGAGATGATCCCCGGTGACGGCGAAGTCATCGAAGGCATCGCGGCGGTCAACGAAGCGGCGATCACCGGTGAATCGGCGCCGGTGATTCGCGAGTCCGGCGGCGACCGTTCCGCCGTCACCGGCAACACCCGACTGGTGTCCGACTGGCTGCTGGTGAAGATCACCGCCAACCCCGGTGAATCGACTCTGGACCGGATGATCGCGCTGGTCGAAGGCGCTAAACGCCAGAAGACTCCGAACGAAGTGGCGCTGGACATCCTGCTGATCGGCCTGACCCTGATCTTCCTGCTGGTGGTCGTGACCCTGCAGCCGTTCGCCCACTTCGCCAACGGCAGCCTGCCGCTGGTGTTCCTGGTGGCGTTATTGGTCACGCTGATTCCGACCACCATCGGCGGTCTGCTGTCGGCCATCGGTATCGCCGGGATGGATCGTCTGGTGCGCCTGAATGTGATCGCCAAATCCGGTCGTGCGGTGGAAGCCGCGGGTGACGTGCATGTGTTGCTGCTGGACAAGACCGGCACCATCACTTTCGGCAACCGGCGTTGCAGCGCGGTGTATGCCGCGCCGGGTGTGGATGCCCGTGAACTGGCCGAAGGCGCGCTGTTCGCCTCGCTGGCCGATGAAACTGCCGAGGGCAAGTCCATCGTCGAGTACCTGCGCGGCTCCAATCCGCAGCCGGAACCGGCGCCGGAAACCCTGACCGCCGTGCCGTTCAGTGCGGAAACCCGCTTGTCCGGTGTCGACTATCAGGGCCGTGTGTTTCGCAAGGGCGCGGTGGATTCGCTGCTGGCCTTCCTCGGTCAACAACGCAAGGATCTGGCCCCGGCGCTGTCCCGGGAAATCGACAAGATCGCCCAGAGCGGCGGCACGCCGTTGCTGGTCTGCGCCGACGGCAAACTGCTGGGTGCGATCCACCTCAAAGACGTGGTCAAGCCGGGCATCCGCGAGCGTTTCGCCGAGCTGCGCAAGCTGGGGATTCGCACGGTGATGGTCACCGGCGACAACCCGTTGACCGCTGCTGCCATCGCGGCTGAAGCGGGCGTCGACGACGTGCTGGCCGAAGCGACACCTGAGAAGAAACTGGCGCGCATCCGTCACGAGCAGAACGACGGTCGACTGGTCGCGATGTGCGGCGACGGCGCCAACGATGCTCCGGCGCTGGCCCAGGCTGACGTCGGCATGGCGATGAACGACGGCACGCAAGCGGCGCGCGAAGCGGCCAACATGGTCGACCTCGACAGCGACCCGACCAAGCTGCTGGACGTGGTGCAGATCGGCAAGGAATTGCTGGTGACCCGTGGCGCGCTGACGACCTTTTCCATCGCCAACGACGTGGCCAAGTACTTCGCGATCCTGCCGGCCCTGTTCGCGGCGATCTACCCGCAACTGGGCGTGCTGAACATCATGCAGTTGAGCAGTCCGCAGAGCGCGATCCTGTCGGCCATCGTCTTTAACGCTTTGATTATCGTCGTGCTGATTCCGCTGGCCCTGCGCGGCGTGCGGGTGCAGGCAGCGAGTGCGGCGGCATTGCTGCGACGCAATCTGCTGATCTATGGCCTGGGCGGGATTCTGGTGCCGTTCGTGGGGATCAAGGCGATCGACATGCTGCTGACGGCGTTGCATCTGGTTTGAACCTGAACAGCGGTGTGCCCGGTACACCGCTTCAAGCACGAATTCGAGGATTTTGAGATGTCCACACTGTTACGTCCGGCCCTGAGCCTGCTGGTGCTGATGACCCTGGTCACCGGCGTTGCCTATCCGCTGGTAGTTACGGGCGTCGCGCAAGTTGCCTTCCCCGAGCAGGCCAACGGCAGTCTGGTGCGCGACGCCGAAGGCAAGGTGCGCGGCTCGTCGTTGATTGCTCAGGATTTTGTCGGCGATGCCTGGTTCCATCCACGTCCATCAGCCGGTGCCTTCGCCACCGTGTCGAGCAGTGCGAGCAACCTGTCGCCGAGCAATCCGGCGCTGGCCACTCGGGTGATCGATGACGCCAACAAGTTGCAGGTGCCCGGTCAGGGCCCGGTGCCGCTGGCGTTGTTGACCACCTCCGGCAGTGGCCTCGATCCGCACTTGCCACCGGCGGCGATTGCCTATCAACTGGCGCGTGTCGCGGCAGCGCGTAATGTGCCGGTGGCGACCTTGCAGCAACTGCTCGACGCGCACGTCGAACAGCCGCTGGTGGGCCCGCCGGTGGTGAATGTGCTGGAGCTGAACATGGCGCTGGAAAAGCTATGAATCGCGATGACACCAGGAAGAGAGAGCTTCAAGCATGAGTGACTCCGGCCGCGCCGACGCGCTGTTAGCAGAACTGCCCCGCGACGGACGCGGCCGGCTCAAGGTTTTTCTCGGCGCAGCGCCGGGCGTGGGCAAGACCTACGCGATGTTGCAGGCCGCTCACAGCCAACTGCGTCAGGGCGTGAAAGTCATCGCCGGGGTGGTTGAAACCCACGGCCGCGCTGAAACCGAAGCGCTGCTTGGCGGCCTGCCGCAATTGCCGCTGGTGCGCTCGCAATACCGCGGTGTGACGCTTGAAGAAATGGACCTCGACGGCCTGCTCGCCGCCAAGCCGAAACTGGTGCTGGTCGACGAACTCGCCCATAGCAACGCCCCCGGCAGCCGCCACGCCAAACGCTGGCAGGACATTCAGGAGCTGCTCGCCGCCGGCATCGACGTGTACACCACGGTCAACGTCCAGCACCTGGAAAGCCTCAACGATCAGGTGCGCGGCATTACCGGTGTGCAGGTGCGCGAAACCTTGCCGGACTGGGTGTTGCAGGAGGCCTACGAACTGCTGCTGATCGACCTGCCGCCCCGGGAACTGCTCGAGCGCCTGCGCGAAGGCAAGGTCTACGTGCCGGAGCAGGCACGCGCCGCGATCGATGCATTTTTCACCCAGACCAACCTCACCGCGCTGCGCGAACTGGCGATGCAGACCGCTGCCGCGCAGGTCGATAACGATCTCGCTCAGGGCTATCGCCAACTCGGCCAGGCCGCACCGGCAGTGCGCGGTCGCTTGCTGGTCGGGGTCGATGGCGATGCCCAGGCCGAACGGCTGGTGCGTCACGCCAGTCGGGTCGCCCAGCGCCGGCATTTGCCGTGGAGTCTGGTGCACGTCGACAACGGCAGCGTGCGGGACGAGCCATCGCGCCTGCGCCTGCAAAGTGCCCAGCAACTGGCCGAACGCCTCGGTGGCGAGGTGGTGTTGCTGCGGGCCGGCGAAGTGGCGAAAACCCTGATTCAGCATGCGGCTGAACGCCGGGCAAGTCTGGTGCTGGTCGGCCAGTCGCGGCCGCGCCTGCGCAGGCGTCTGTTTGGCGGTGGACTGGCGGCGCGTTTGTTGCGTCAGGCCCATGGCCTGGAAATCAACGTGCTGGACAGTGATCAGGAACAGCATCAACCGCGCCCGCGTTCAGCACCGACGCTGGTGTGGTTCGACTATGCGCTGGCGCTGGTCGCCACGGTGTTGGCCAGTGCACTGGCATGGGCGGTGTCCAGCGTGCTGCCGTTGCCGAACATCTCGCTGGTGTTTCTGGCGGCGGTGCTGCTGGTGGCCGTGCGCAGCAGTCTCGGCCCGGCGCTGGCCTGTGCGGCGTTGTCGTTTCTGACCTACGACTTTCTGTTCATCCCACCGAATTTCTCCTTCAGCATCCAGCGCGAAGAAGACGTGCTGACGTTGCTGTTCTTCCTGCTGATGGCGGCGCTCACCGGCAATCTCGCGGCGCGCCAGCGTCGGCAATTGCAGGCGCTGCGCGATACCCAGGAAGAGACCACCGAGTTGCTGGATCTGTCGCGCAAACTCACCGCCGCCACCGACCGTCAGGCCGTGGTCAGCGCCGCCGCGCAGCACCTCAATGGCTGGAGCGATCTGCAACTGTGCCTGCTTAATCGCGACGGGCAGGGCGGCTGGAAAGTCGAGACCGGCGGGCCTTTGCAGTTCACCGAATCCGAACGCGCCGCCGCCGACTGGGCCTGGCAACACGATCAACCGGCGGGCATGGGCACCGGCACGTTGCCGTTCGGGCGCTGGTGGTGGTGGCCGCTGTCAGTGGAGGACGGGCCATTGGCGCTGCTCGGTGTGTGTGCCAAAGAGGGTCAGACATTGAGCGGCCAACGCCGTCGGTTGCTGACCGCGTTGAGTCAGCCCCTGGCTCAAGCATTGGCCCGGGCACAACTGGCCGATGACCTGGAAGCTGCGCGCCTGCACGGCGAAACCGAACAGCTGCGCAGTGCCTTGCTGGCTTCGGTGTCCCACGATTTGCGCACGCCGCTGACTTCGATGCGCGGCAGCATCGACAGCCTGCTGGCGCTCGGCGAAGCGATTCCGCTGGCGGATCGTCGCGAGCTGCTCGAAGGCACCCGCGACGAAGCCGAACGTCTCGATCGCTACATCCAGAACCTGCTGGACATGACCCGTCTCGGCCACGGCGCCCTGAAGCTGGCGCGGGACTGGGTGTCGCCGGCGGACATCGTCGGCAGCGCGCTCAATCGTCTGCGGGCGGTGTTGTCGTCGCTGCAAGTGAGCACCGATGTACCGGCCGAGTTGCCGCTGTTGTACGTGCATGCCGCGTTGATCGAGCAGGCGCTGGTGAACGTGCTGGAAAACGCCGCACGCTTCTCGCCGTTCCACGGCCGTCTGCAATTGCGCGCCGGGGCGGATGACAGCGAAGTGTTTTTCTCGGTCAGCGATGAAGGGCCGGGGATTCCGGTCGATGAGCGGGCGAAGATTTTCGATATGTTCTACACCGCTGCCCGAGGTGATCGGGGCGGGCAGGGCACGGGGCTGGGGCTGGCGATCTGTCAGGGCATGGTCGGCGCCCACGGCGGGCGAATCAGCGTCGGCGACGGCATCGACGGACGCGGCACCTGCATCACCCTGCACCTGCCGTTGCAGACGCAACCGGGGATGGACGGTGAAGCCTGATCCGCACTGCGCTACTCTCTTGCCACTCTTTTGTGTTGATGTGAATTCATGAGCCAGACCGCGACCATTTTGGTCATCGATGACGAACCGCAGATCCGCAAGTTCCTGCGTATCAGCCTCGCTTCTCAGGGCTACAAGGTGCTCGAGGCCGGCACCGGCGCCGAGGGCCTGGCCCAGGCGGCGCTGAACAAACCGGATCTGCTGGTGCTCGACCTTGGCCTGCCGGACATGGACGGCCAGCAAGTGCTGCGCGAGTTTCGCGAATGGGCCACGGCGCCGGTGCTGGTGTTGTCGGTACGCGCGAGCGAAGGGCAGAAAGTCCAGGCGCTGGATGGCGGCGCCAATGACTACGTGACCAAGCCGTTCGGCATTCAGGAGTTTCTCGCCCGGGTGCGCGCCTTGCTGCGCCAGGCACCCGCCGGCGAAGCGCAGCAGGCCGCGTTGAATTTCGGCCCGCTGACCGTGGATCTGGCCTATCGCCGGGTGCTGCTCGACGGCGTTGAAGTCGCCCTGACCCGCAAGGAATATGCAGTGCTGGCGCAACTGGCGCGGCATCCGGGGCGGGTGATCACCCAGCAGCAATTGCTCAAGGACATTTGGGGCCCGACCCACACCGAGGACAGCCACTACCTGCGGATCGTGGTCGGTCATCTGCGGCAGAAACTGGCGGACGATCCGACCAGGCCCCGGTTCATCGTGACCGAGGCGGGGGTGGGGTATCGGCTATTGGATCAGTAGGTTCCATCGACCATTCACAAAAGTCTGATGGGATCCGGGCACTCTTCACCGGGATACCGTTCATCGTGACTGTCAGTTCTGTCAGGTGCGATAGGTGAGTTGTCAGCGGTAGGTTCTTCTTTCAAATGATCAGGGCCAGTGGCTCGGTTATTTGTTCGATCAACCTGGCGGGCATATCGCACCGGAGTACTTATGGACACTGATAAAAAATTTGAAATGGACGAATCCGATGTCTCGATCTCGGGAATAGCTCATTCGTTGCAGGCGCATTCCGGTTTGATGCCAGCCGCTTCTCCCGACACCCTTTATCAGCGCCAACCCCGGGGCGGAAAAGAACCTTACACCTACACGGTAAGCAATTCCCGAATCGCTTGCGTTGATGATCAAGGCACTGTCACTGCGTTAACTGCTGGCGAAGTCTTGGTAACAGTTACCGAAGCTGGTGGTCAGTCCAAAAGTTACCGCTTGATCATCCCCAATGGATATCGTTTCTTTACCTTCGGTCCAGGCCGATTGAGCGCCTTGATTCAGGACGCGAACCGGGAGCGAGTGAGGTTGGCTACCCTCGAAGATTTAACGGTTCTCCATCAGCGCTTTGGTCACGTGTGGCCATTGGGGGGCGGACAGTTCTGGTCGACGACGGGTTCGGCGGAGACGCCCGAGCCTCCACCTCCACCGCCACTGGGGACCGGAATCAATTACTACACCAAGGACATGGCGAACGGGGACGAGCAGACCAACGACAGTGGGCATGTATTCGTCGCTTTGGGTCGAAACCTGTAGAGACTTGCCTGCGAGCAACGCGGCTTGCTCCGGGAGCGGATAACCGCCGCGCAGCTGTTCTCGTGGCCTTCACGCCGACTCAGTTCTGTTCGCTCTCATAGCGGTCGAGGGTATCCCGGGCAATCTCTCGGCCCAGCGCGATCAGTTCCGGCGCCTTATAGAACTCGAAGAACCGGCATACCCGTTTCGGCACGTTGATCAACACGTCCGGTGGGTAGCCGGCGATCTTGTACTGCGCCAGCGAGGTCTGCATCACCTCGAAACTCTGGTTGATCAGGTCGAGCAATGAAGCAGGCCCGACGTTATCGACGATGAACGATCCGGTGGCGGACTTCGGTGCGCCATCGCGTTCAGGCGCGGCGGCCGGTTGCTGGGCTTCCGGCTCGGCGCTTTCGACCCACGGATTGATGTCTGCGGCTTCGGCACGCAGCGCTTCCTGCTCCAGCAACAGCAATTGCTCGGCCTGTTTGCGGCGGAACGGCATCTTCGAACCGAGCGAATTGATCAGGCTGTCAAAGCGCGTACGGAACGCGGCGGGCCGCTGGATCACCGGCAATTTGTAATGGCGCTGGTTGGTTGAGTTGAGGTTGACCGCGATGATCAGGTCGCAATGGCTCGACACCACCGGCACGATCGGCAATGGGTTGAGAATGCCGCCGTCCACCAGCATTCGGTTGCCCTGCATCACCGGGGTGAACAGGCTGGGAATCGCCGCCGAGGCGCGCATGGCCTGATGCAGGCAGCCCTCCTGAAACCAGATCTCCTGCTGGTTGGTGAGGTCGGCGGCCACCGCCGTGTAGGGAATGCGCAGGTCTTCGATGTTGATCTCGCCGACGATCTTGCGGATCTGACCGAAGACTTTCTCGCCACGGATCGCGCCGAGGCGAAAGCTGACGTCCACCAGGCGCAGCACGTCGAGGTAGTCCAGGCTTTCGATCCAGTTGCGGTATTCGTCGAGCTTGCCGGCGGCGTAGATTCCGCCGACCACGGCCCCCATTGAACAGCCGGCAATACAACTGATGTCATAGCCCCGTCGTTCGATCTCTTCGATGACCCCGATATGGGCATAACCCCGGGCGCCACCCGAGCCCAGCACCAGTGCGACACGCTTTTTCATCCAACTTCCTCCCGACAAGGTTCCACAATGCACCCATCGAGTGCCGGGCTTCAATCGCCGGGGTCGCTCGGGGCGGCGATGGCGTCGTTTTTTCGATACTTCCTGACCTGTCGGCGTTATCTTTTGCCGTGCGCTGTAATCGCGGGGCCCAAGGCACTTTTTCGCTGGCGCACCGTCTTACCTGCACGACTGTTGACCTATCTTCGAGGTGTGAGTGATGAAAGCCTGGATCTGTGTGCCGTTGATGGCCCTGGCATTGGCCGGTTGCGCCGGCAAGACCGCTTACCGCGACAGCTGCGGCAGCCAGCTCGACGCGGCGTGGCATGAACTGGATCTGGCCAAGGCCGAAGGGTTTGCCGGCACCGTCAGCTATTCCAAGGCGCTGTCGCTGTTGACGGCGGCCAAGACCCAGCAGCAATTCGAAGGATTCGAAGGCTGCACCAGGAAAGCCGAGAAGGCGCGTTTCTATATTCGCGAATCCCGCGCGGGGCGCTAAGCTGCTGACGTGGCGCAAGGGCAGGTCGCTCGCGCTGGCGCACACTCATGCAGCGTCATTGAATTCAGGAGCAAGTAATGTCTGCGTTGGTTGATCGGCTGGTGGCCCATGTCCTGAGCCTGGAAGTACGGCTGCTGGCCTGTCAGGCCCGTTTGACCGCTCGAACCGACCCTGAAGCACTGCACGACCTGCGCACCACCGTACGGCGCTTGCGCAGTCTGCTGCGACCGTTGCGCGGCTTGCCGGGTGTAGAGCAACTGGAAAGCGCGGCGGCCAGCGTCGGGCAACTGACCACGCCGTGGCGCGACCGCGAGGTGCTGGCGGCCTGGCTGATCAAGCATGATCAGCCCGAAGCCGCGCAACGGCGCATGGCGCAGATGGCCGAGGCTTATCCGGCCTTGGCGGCCAGCGCCGAAGTGGCGTCGCTGCTGATGATCCTCGATGCCTTTCCACGTTTTCTGCGTGCGTCCCAGCGCCAGGGGTTGCTCAAGCGCCTGGATAAACGCATCGAAAAACGTCTGGGCAAACAATGGAAAAACCTCGACGTGGCGCTGCACGACCCGGCCCACGACCGCCATCGCCTGCGTTTGCTGATCAAGCGCGTGCGCTACGGCATCGAGGCTTATCCGGAACTCGATCGTCTGCCCGAAGCTGCGTTGCCCCGTCTGAAATCCGCACAAGGCGCACTCGGTGACTGGCACGATTGCTGGCAATGGCTGGCCCGCGCCGAGCAGGAACCGGATCTTCAACCCTGCGTCGCCACCTGGCAGGCGACCATGATCCAGGCCGAAAGCAAGGCTGACCGGGTGCTGGAAAAACTCGACGCGACCTGCTTCAAATCCTGAAACCCGTTGGCGCGCAGCACTGCTGTCTTATCTGTCAGTCTCTTTGACCGGAATGGACGCTGCGCCGCTCTGCCGCGCTGGTTAAGATCCGGTCATTCCCTTTTTCGTGTCCGAGGTTTCCATGCGCTTTTGCGATCTGATCGATGCTGTCCGTCGTCAACCGGAGGTCACGATTCCGGCGGAGTGGGGGCAGGGCCGAGCCAGTTTTGGCGGCTTGGTTGCCGCCCTCCAATTTGAAGTGATGCGCACCAGGGTGCCGGCCGATCGACCGGTGCGTTCGCTGGCCATCACTTTTGTCGGCCCGGTCGAGCCCGAAGTGCCGGTGAGCTTCGAGGTCGAGGTACTTCGCGAAGGCAAGGCGGTCAGCCAGGTGCTGGGGCGTGCGGTGCAGAACGGTCAGGTGGTGACGATGGTGCAAGGCAGTTTCGGGGCTTCGCGGCCGTCGGAAGTGGCGGTTGAAGCCTATCCGGCGCCGGAGATGAAGCACTGGGAAGACTGCCAGGAGCTGCCGTATATCAAAGGCGTAACCCCCGAGTTCATGCGTCATCTGGCGATGCGCTGGAGTGTCGGCGGCATGCCGTTCACCGGCAATCAATCGCGGCTGATGGGCGGCTGGGTGCGTTTGCGTGGCGATGTGAAGGAAGAGCCGGTCAACGAAGCGCACCTGCTGGCGCTGGTCGATGCCTGGCCACCCGCGCTGTTGCCGTACCTGAAGAAACCGGCGCCGGGCAGCACGCTGACCTGGACCATCGAATTCGTTCAGCCGTTACGGGATGTGAGCACGCTGGACTGGTGCCAGTATCTGGCGGACATCGAGTATGCGACTGACGGTTACGGCCATGTCGCCGCCAAGCTGTGGAGCGCGAAGGGCGAACTGATTGCCATGAGTCGGCAGACGGTAACGATCTTCGCCTGACTCAATGCCGGCGATGGCGTTCACGCCAGGCGCGATACCAGCCGCCACTGAGGAAGAACCGCGGAAAGGTCAGAAACTGCTCGACCAACAGGCGCGAGACGGCATCCTTGCGATCACTGAACGGCTCGGAGGCTTGCGCCTCCAGGCTGTGACCATGACGCTGCAGACCCAGCGCCGCGATGATGCCGATCACGCCGATCGCCACGCTGGCCAGACTCAGGCTGAACACACCCGAGACGATCAACAGAAACGCAACAATGAACAGCGGTACGGCAATCAGGTGCAGCACCAGATTGGTCGGGTGCTGATGGTTGTTCGGGTACGCGCGCCATTGCCACGCGGGAAGGTTGGGGTGACGTTTGCCCATGTTGCTGCTCCTCGATCCATGCTCGGTACATGGTTGAAGAATAGGCCCGGGCAGCCGGGGCGGCGAATCAAGGTTGGCTATTGAAGTGATAGGGACAATGGCCATTTCTGATGTTGACCCCTAGAGCTTGAGCTGACCGATCGCCTGGTTCAGCTCCCCGGCCAGTTTCGCCAAGTCGTTGCTGGTGGTCGCCGAATCCACGGTCTGCTGCACGGTGTTTTCGGTCACATCGCGAATGCTCACCACTGCACGGTTCATCTCTTCGGCGACCTGGCTCTGTTGTTCCGCCGCCACCGCAATCTGCGTGTTGCTTTCGCGCATCTGCGCCACCGCCCCGGTGATTTCCGCCAGCGCTTCACCGGCCTCTTGCGCCTGCTGCACACAGTCGTCGGCCTTGTACGAACTTTCTTGCATGAAGTCCACCGCATCGCGGGTCCCGGCCTGCAACGCCGACACCATGGTGGTGATTTCATCGGTGGAGGTCTGCACGCGTTTGGCGAGGTTACGCACCTCATCGGCGACCACCGCGAACCCGCGACCCATTTCCCCGGCACGGGCCGCTTCGATGGCGGCGTTGAGTGCCAGCAGATTGGTCTGCTCGGCGATGCTGTGAATCACGCTGACCACGCCGTTGATCTTCTGGCTGTCCTCGGCCAGGCGCTGGATCATCTCGGCAGTCTGCTGCACGCCGCTGGACAGGCCGGCAATCGAATGCTGGACGCGGGTCACCACTTGCTGACCGCTGCCGGCCAGGCCGTCGGCGGTCTGCGACAGGTCGCGTGTCGCGCCGGCGTGCTGGGCGATGTGGTAGACGGTGGCGGTCATTTCGTTGATCGCCGTGGCGGCCTGATCGGTTTCGCTCTGCTGGCCGAGCATGCCGTGACGCACCTCGTTCATGCTCGATGCCAGTCGCGCGGCACCGACGTCCAGTTGCCGCGCAGTGTTGGCCACGGTGGTCACCACGCGCTGATAACCAGCCTGCATTGCATTGAACGCGTTGGCCATCTGCCCGACTTCATCCTTGCAGGCCAGCGGCACCCGGGCGGCGAGGTCGCCGGTTTTCTCCACGTGCAGCATCACGTCCTTGAGGGTGTTGAGCTGACTGAGCAGGAAGCGGATCAGCAACTGTGAGGCACCGAGCATCGCCAGCATCAGGATGAACACCGCCACCGCATAGTTGGCGAAGCGCTCGCGAAATACCTGGCTGAGGCTGGGGGCGTAGGCGATCACGGCGACCTGCTGGCCATCGGCACGGCTGAATACCTCGGCGCCGAGCAGCGGGTTTTCGCCGAACAATGGCAAGTGACTGATCTCGATCCAGCCGTTGCTGTCGGTCATCTCCAGCAGCGGCTGATCGTTGAGGCGCGGTGCGTCACCGCGTTTGAAGGTCAGCACCTGATCGGATTTGGGCAGCGCTTGCCCGGTCGGCCAGGCCTTGAGCAATTGCGCCTGGGCCTGGGCCGAGGTTTGCGCGGCGTGGCTGCGGGCCTGTTGTTCGAGCTGCACGGCGTACAGCACCAGCAACAAAGTGGTGACAAAAGCGACCGCGTTGACCGCCCAGAATTTGTATTTCAGCGAAATATTGCTAAGCCAGGCACCCATGGAGGTCTTCTCTGATAGCGGAAACAGTTTTGGCAAGGTGCCATTATTGTGCCGCTACCCAGATGCCCGGTTCTTGATGTGCATCAACAAGTGATGCATCTGCCTCTTTCAGGGCAGGTTAGGTAGACCGTAGAACGCCCGTGCGCAGGCGGTAGTGTGGGCGGCCAGGTCTGCCTCGGTTTCGCCTCGATGCAATGCGACTTCACGCAACACTTCAGTGAGATACGCCGGCTCGTTGCGCCCGTTTTTCGGTTTTGGCCGCAGTGTGCGCGGCAGCAGGTACGGTGCATCGCTTTCCAGCATCAGGCGACCGCGCTTGATTTCCTTCACCAGCGGGTGCAAATGGGTGCCGCGACGCTCGTCGCAGATCCAGCCGGTGATGCCGATGTGCAAGTCCAGATCGAGGTAACTGAACAACGCTTTCTGCTCACCGGTGAAGCAGTGCACCACGGCGGCGGGCAACTGATCACGGAAGTCGCGGAGGATTTCCAGCAGACGCTGGCTCGCATCACGCTCGTGGAGGAACACCGGCAATTGCAGCTCGACGGCCAGCGCCAGATGCTCTTCGAGGACTTTTTCCTGCTGCGGACGCGGCGAGAAATCGCGGTTGAAGTCCAGCCCGCATTCGCCCACCGCTACCACGTTCGATTCCTGCAGCAGGCTGCGCAGACGCCGCGCGCTATCGGCGTTCCAGTCGCTGGCCGAATGCGGGTGAATGCCGGCGGTGGCGAACAGTCGCTGGCCGTCCGGATCCAGTTGCTGGCACAGTTCCAGCGCCTGTTCGCTGCCCTCGACACTGGTGCCGGTCAGTACCAGTTGGCAGACCCCGGCAGCGTAGGCGCGGTCGAGCACGGCCTGGTGTTTGTCGGCGAAACTGGGGTTGGTCAGGTTGACGCCGATATCGATGAGTTGCATGGTGCTACCTCGGGCCGAAGGCCGGAAAGCATATCAGAGCTGTAGATTTATAAGA
Source organism: Pseudomonas sp. PHC1 (assembly GCF_046487845.1). NCBI lineage: Bacteria > Pseudomonadati > Pseudomonadota > Gammaproteobacteria > Pseudomonadales > Pseudomonadaceae > Pseudomonas > Pseudomonas sp. PHC1. The sequence goes on along the minus strand of NZ_JBJXHJ010000004.1, from coordinate 190,012 downwards.
AAAGCCAAGAACTACAACGGCTTATGGCTGTCTGTTGAGGCCGCGAGACAGGCCGGGCTGGCAGAGTTGCCATCACTGTGCCAGTCTCTCGCACTTTATCAGCGCTCCAGGCGCTCTGTTTTCGTCGGTGTTTTACGGCCGCTCAGCGGTAAAAACACCCCGTATTCTTTCCGGAGAGTGGATGGTTCGTCCCTCGGTTTTGCTCCTGCTGTGTGGTTCGCTGCTGTTGCCGATGACCGCGGTCGCGCGGTTGCCCGGACCGCTGCAAGCTGTGCCGGCGGCCAAGGTTCGCGACCTGACCGAGATCCGCAGCAGCCGTGTCCTGCGGGTGCTGGTCAACCAGAGCCGCAACAGCTCCGGCGAAGTCCAGGGTCAGGCCATCGGCATCGAATACCACCGTCTGCGCGCCTTCGAACAATACCTCAACGGCCACGCCCGCGACGGCCAGGAAATCACCCTCAAGATCATCCCCAAAGCCAAGGATCAATTGCTCGGCGCGCTGCAGCGTGGCGAGGGCGACCTTGTTGCGCCGGGCGAACTGCTCGAGTTGCAACCGGGCCACGCGGTCGCCAGTAGTGAGCCGATTGCCAGCAACGTGCCGTTGCTGCTGGTCGGCATCAAGGGCGAGAAACGCTACACCAGGGTCGAGCAACTCGCCGGCAAAACCCTGGCGTTGCCCACCGGCAGTGCGGCGGGGGAGGCGGTCAGTCAGCTCAACCAGAAACTGGCATTGCACAAACTGGCGCCGATCAAGATTGAATGGGTCGATCCGACTCTCGCGGTCGAGGATGTACTGGAGATGGTCCAGGGCGGGATTTTCCACCTGACCATCGTCGAGCAACCGATTGCCGAGCGTTGGGGCAAGATCCTGCCCAAGCTGCGTTTCGACCGGCAGGTGATGATCAGCGAACCGGGCGAGGAATACTGGTTCGTGCGCCGTGATGCCTCGATGTTGCGGGCGAGCATCGACCGCTTCCTGACCGGCTACAAGAAGCCGGCGAACGAAGATGCGGCCTTTCTGCGGATCTACCGCCGGCTTTATCAAGTTCACTATCCGTTGGCCAAGGCTGATCGCCAGCGTCTGGAAAAACTGCGTCCGACCCTGCAGAAACACGCCGAAGCGCAAAACATGGACTGGCTCAACCTGGCGGCGCTGGCTTTCAAGGAATCGGCGCTGCAGCCCAGCGCGCGCAGCGGCAAGGGCCCGACCGGGCTGATGCAGATCACCCCGTCCGCCGCACAGCGGGTTGGCGTCAACAATATCCAGAATCTCGATGCGAATGTGCAGGCCGGGGCCAAGTACCTGGCGATGATCCGCCGCAAGTTCTTCAACAGCCCGAAACTCAACGAGCGCGAGCGCATGGCGTTCACTCTTGCGGCGTACAACATCGGCCCGGAGCGGGTGCAGGGGATGCGTGCCGAAGCGCGACGGCGCGGTCTGAATCCCAACCAGTGGTTCTTCCAGGTCGAGCGCATTGCCATGGAGCAGGTGGGAATGGGGGCCGTCAGCTATGTTAATAGCGTGAACAAGTATTACTTGGCGTTCGACCGGGAGCGGGAGTCGTTGGAGCCCCGGGGACAGAAAGTTGTCTCACGCAAATGATCTAATAAATTGATTGTTATGGCGGAATTTTTGCGCTTTTAACATGAAATTAACTGATTAATATGGCGACCAACCAACAAGCACTTCTGACAACAAGGAAACGCAACATGAGCTCTCTGATCAACAAGGTTCTGTTCACCCGCGCCGGCTACGGTCTGACCATCCTGCGCATTGTCGTCGGTGTGATCTTCGCCGCACACGGCTCGCAGAAACTCTTCGGCCTGTTCGGTGGCTATGGCCTGGCGGGTACCGCGCAATACATGGAAAGCATTGGCCTGACTCCGGGTTACCTCATGGCCACTCTGGCGGGCGGTACCGAGTTCTTCGCCGGTCTGGCGCTGATCATCGGCCTGCTGGTTCGCCCGGCTGCATTGGGTCTGACCTTCCTGTCGCTGGTGGCCATCTTCACCGTGCACATCAGCAACGGTCTGTTCATGGCCAACAACGGTTACGAGTTTGCACTGGCCCTGCTTGGCGGCAGCCTCGCGGTGCTGATCGAAGGTGCCGGCAAGCTCTCGGTGGATCGCGCCATCGCCGGTTGAAGGCTCTGGCTCAAGCAAAAGGCCCGCATTGTGCGGGCCTTTTTTGTTGCGGCCGATTCTTGACACTGGCCGGTCACGTTCTCTAGGATGCCGCTCATGCGCCGATTTAAACAGCTACTTGCGGGGCGCCAGGTGACTATTCTTCAGTTGCCGTCAGAAGCCGGAACAGGGCTTCGAAATACCGCTAAAGCGCTGGTTCGGTGTTGCCTCTCACCTGCCATGCAGACTTTTGAGGCAGAGACACGACACGATGAATGCACTACGCCCTCCAGCACGTCCCGCGCCGATCACGGCACATATCACTCAGCGCAATCCGAAAATCCTGCTTGGCGGCAAACATCAGCCGACGCTGTTGCGTTATCTCGATGGCTGGCCACGTCGCAGCGGCGGTCCTGCCGCATTCCTGATCCAGTTTGTCGAAGACGGTGAGTCGCTGGCGCGTTTTGCCGATGACAGTTTCGATCTGGCCGTCATTCAGGCCCCGAGCCGTGAAGAGGCGCCGGAAATGATTCGCCAACTGACCCGCGTCGCACGCCAGGGCCTGATCACCCGGCGCTGAGCGTCAGGGATATTCGATCGCCACGATGTAGACGAACTGTTCGCCGGTGGGCGTCTGTACCCGCACTTCAGCATCCAGCGCCTTGCCGATCAGGGCGCGGGCCAGTGGCGAGTCGATGCTGATCAGGCCCAGTTTCAGATCCAGTTCGTCCGGGCCGACGATGCGATAGCGCGACTGTTTGCCTTCTTCATCTTCAATAGTCACCCAGGCGCCGAAGTAGACCTTGTTCGGATCACTCGGTTTTTCGCTGACCACTTTCAACGCTTCAAGGCGTTTGGTGAGAAAGCGCACGCGGCTGTCGATTTCGCGCAGCATTTTCTTGCCGTAGGTGTACTCGGCATTTTCCGAACGATCACCCTGAGCCGCTGCCTCGCTGACCGATTGCGTCACTTGCGGGCGGCGCACATGCCACAGCTCATGGAATTCGGCACGCATGCGCGCTTCACCTTCGGGGGTGATCAGCGCGGTGCCGGCGGTGCGGGGAGGGCGATAACGGCTCATGGCTACTTCTTTTGATTAGGACGGCTTGAGTCTATCAACCCTCGCGCAACACTGTCAGCGGACTGGCGTTCAGTGCGCGCCGCGTGCCGAAGACGCCGGCGCCACCGATCAGCGCTGCGCCGATCAATGGCAACAGCAGCAACCACGGATGGGGATGCCACGGCAGGTCGAAGGCGAAGCGATACAGCACCAGGCTCACCACTTCCGACCCGATCGCCGCGAGCAATCCACTGACCGCACCGAGCAAACCGAACTCGATTCGGCGCGCCTTGATCAGCAACTGCCGCTCGGCCCCCAGCGCACGCAACAGCGCCCCCTGGCGAATGCGCTCATCCAGCGTTGCCTGCAACCCGGAAAACAGCACCGCCATCCCCGCCGCCAACACAAACAACAACACATATTCCACCGCCAGGGTGACCTGGGCGAGGATGCTGCGCAGCTGTTCGAGCAAGGCTTCGACCTGCAGGATGGTCACCGCCGGGAATGTCCGCGACAGCTCGACAATCTGCTGATCGTGACCGGGCGCCAGATAGAAGCTGGTCAGGTAGGTCGCCGGCAGATCCTTCAGGGTGCCGGGCTGGAAGATCATGAAGAAGTTAGGCTGGAAGTTGTCCCAGTTGATCTCCCGCAGGCTGGTGACCTTCGCTTCGCGATTGACCCCGCCCACGCTGAACACCATGTGATCGCCCAGTTTGAGCTTCAGGCTTTCGGCCACCTTGCCTTCCACCGAAACGCCCGGAACGTCATCCGAGGGTTGGCCGGTCCACCACGAACCGGCGGTGATCTTGTTGCCCGCCGGCAGGTCGGCAGCCCAGGTCAGGCTCAGGTCGCGCTGGATGGCGCGGTCGCCGGCCGAATCCTTGCTGACAATCTGCTGCACCGCTTCGCCATTGATGCTGATCAGCCGCCCAGGCACCACCGGGTACAACGGTGCGGCCTGGGCCGAGACATTGATCAGGTGATCGGTAAAGGCCTGTTTGTCCGCCGGCAGGATGTTCAGGGCGAAATAGTTGGGTGCGTTTTTCGGCAGCTGGTTCTGCCAGGTGTCGAGCAGTTCGCCGCGTAGCAAGGCGATCAACGCCATGGACAGCAGGATCAGCCCGAAGGCCAGTGACTGGCCGGCGGCTGCCAGGGGATGGCGCAACAACTGACCCAGTCCCAGACGCCACGGCAGGGACGCGCGCGCGAGCAGGCGACGCAGGCTCTGCAGCAGTAACAGCAGCAAGCCGCCGAGCACCAGCGCGGCGACCACACCGCCGCCGAGCAGGGCGAACGTCAGCAGCAGGTCCAGACTCAGACGCCACATGATCAGCCCGAGCGCACCGAGTGCTGCGCCGTAAACCATCCAGGTACTCGATGGAATCGGCAGCATGTCCCGGCGCAATACCCGCAGCGGCGGCACCCGGCCCAGTGCGGCGAGCGGTGGCAGGGCGAAACCGGCCAGTGCCACCAGTCCGGTGCCGATCCCGGCCAGCGCCGGCAGCAAGCCACCTGGCGGTACGTCGTTCGGCAGCAGATCATGCAGCAGCGCGAACAAGCCCAATTGCGCGAGCCAGCCGAGCAGGGCGCCGCCGAGGCTGGCGAGCAGGCCGAGCACCGTCAACTGCAGACTGAACAGCACCAGGGTTTCCCGGCGCGACAGACCCAGGCAACGCAGCAGGGCGCTGGCATCGAAGCGGCGACTGGCGAAGCGGTTGGCCGACAACGCCACCGCCACCCCGGCCAGAAGCACGGCGACCAGACTGGCCATGTTCAGATAACGTTCGGCCTTGCCCAGTGCGCCACCAATCTGCCGATTGCCATCGCGGGCATCCTGAATCCGCTGATTGGCGGCGAGGCCCGGTTTGATCAGTTGGCGATAGGTTTCCAGCGCTTGCGGCTCACCGCGCCACAGTTCGCGGTAGCTCACCCGGCTGCCGGGTTGCACCACGCCGGTCGCGGCGAGGTCATCGAGGTTGATCAGCACTCGTGGCGTGAGGCTGTAAAAGTTGCCGGCACGATCCGGTTCGTAAGTCAGCACTCGCGTCAGTTTCAATGTCTTCATGCCGACATCAATGCTGTCGCCGATCTTCAGGTCCAGTGCCGTCAGCAGACGCGCTTCGACCCAGGCTTCACCGGGCTGCGGCTCGCCTCCGGCTTCCTCTGTCGCGTAAGGGGCGGGAGCGCTTTTCAGTTCGCCGCGCAACGGATAGGCGCGGTCGACCGCTTTGATGCTGGAGAGCTGAATGCCGTTGTCCGTGGCGATGACGCTGGAAAATTCCACCACCTGCGCATGATCCAGGCGCAGTTCGGTGCCGCTCCTGATTTGTTCCGGACGGGCCGGCGAGCTGCCTTCGAGCGACAGGTCGGCACCGAGAAACTCGGTGGCGCGCAGCATCATTGCGCCGTTGAGGCGGGCGCCGAAATAGCCGATGGCGGTACTCGCCGCGACCGCCACCACCAAGGCGAAAAACAGCACCCGCAGTTCACCGGCACGGGCATCGCGCAGCAGTTGACGCAGGGCGAGACTGAACAGACGCAACAGCGGCAGACGTGCCATCAAGGCTCCAGAGGGGCGACCAGCAGGCCGGCTTCAAGACGGATCAGGCGCCGGCAACGATGGGCCAGGCGTTCGTCGTGGGTCACCAGCACCAGGGTGGTGCCGCGTTCCTTGTTCAATTCGAACAGCAAGTCGCTGATGCGCTCGCCGGTGTGGCTGTCGAGGTTGCCGGTGGGTTCGTCGGCGAACAGCACATCCGGTTCGGCGGCGAAGGCCCGGGCAATCGCGACGCGCTGTTGTTCGCCACCGGAAAGCTGGCGTGGCGAGTGAGTCAGGCGCTGGCCGAGGCCGACCCGTTGCAGTAACTCAGTGGCGCGGCTTCGGGCGTCTTTGCGGCCGTCGAGTTCCAGCGGCAGCATGACGTTTTCCAGCGCGTTCAGACTGTCGAGCAACTGAAACGATTGAAAGACGAAACCCACGTGTTCGGCTCGAATGCGCGCGCGCTGGTCTTCGTCGAGCTGGCTCAGGGCTTGCCCGGCAAGGGTTACTTCGCCGCTGCTTGGCAGATCAAGGCCGGCGAGCAGGCCTAGCAGGGTGGACTTGCCGGAACCGGAGGCACCGACGATCGCCAGGCTGTCGCCCTTGTTCAGTTCCAGGCTGAGTTCGTGCAGGATGGTCAGTTCACCTTCCGCGCTGGGAACCACTTTGCTAAGGTTCTTCGCGGTGAGAATGCTTGCGCCCATGGAGAATCCGATGCGTGTGTGGTTTTTGAGTGCTGGCCTGGCCTTGATGTGCATGGCCCAGAACGCAGCGGCGGGTACAGTCCTGATCGTTGGCGATAGTATCAGCGCCGGTTTCGGGCTGGATACCCGGTTGGGGTGGGTGTCGTTGCTCGAACAGCGGCTCAAGACCGAAGGTTTTGACGATAAGGTGGTCAATGCGTCCATCAGTGGCGACACCAGCGCCGGAGGCCAGGCGCGGCTGCCGGCGCTGCTTGCAGAGCACAAGCCGGAACTGGTGATCCTCGAATTGGGCGGCAACGATGGCCTGCGTGGAATGCCGCCGACGCAATTGCAACAAAATCTTGCTTCGATGATCGACAGCTCCCGCCAGAGCGGTGCCAAGGTGCTGTTGCTCGGCATGCAATTGCCACCCAACTACGGCAAGCGCTACACCGATGCCTTTGCCGAGGTCTATGGCAAACTCGCCGAGGAGAAAAAAATCCCGTTGGTGCCGTTTTTCCTTGAAGGTGTGGGCGGGCATCCCGACCTGATGCAGGCCGACGGTCTGCACCCGGCGGCCGGGGCTCAGGGCAAGTTGCTGGAAAATGTCTGGCCGACGCTAAAACCGCTGCTATGAGGCTTTTCTAGCGGCAGGCTTTCGGCTAATGTGGCGCCCCCTTATTTGGAGCCCCCGATGCCGCGTCCTGCCTGGTCCCTGTTCGCCTACCAACTGATCGAGCCTGACGAACAGCTGGATCTGTTCGCCTGCCAGGAAGTGCGGGTGCATCTGGTGACCCGTCAGCTGGAGCTCGGCGGATCGGCGGATCGAACCCTGTGCGGCAGTCTGCTGCCGGCGCAACCGCGCTGGTCGAGCGTGGATCGCCGGGTGTTTCAGGATCAGCGCCTGTGCTCGCTGTGCCGGGCGATCCTCGAATCGCAGAAGCGTGGCACCTCGCCGATCTGGCCTGAGCTGCGTTTCGAGCTCTGAGCCCTTTTTTGCCGATATCGCGGTCCATCGGCGCATCTCCCCGAATTCCCTGGGCGCGGTGTACAATCGCGCTCTTATACCCTTGTCGATCTTGCGAAGGATTCTCCGGATGTTGCCGCGTTTTCCTGCCGTCACCCGCTGCCTGTCTCTTGCCGCCCTGTGTGTGGCCGGTCCCGTTGCCGCACTGGAGTTTCCCTTGCCACCACCCGGTGAGGACATCATCGGCCAGGTACAGGTGATCAAGGCCAAGTACGAAGACACCTTTGCCGATCTGGGCACCGCCAACGATCTGGGCTATTCGGAAATGGTCGCGGCCAACCCGGGCGTCGATGCCTGGTTGCCGGGTGCCGGTACCGAGGTGGTCTTGCCGACCCGCTTCATCCTGCCGCCGGGTCCGCGTGAAGGCATTGTGATCAACCTGGCCGAATACCGCCTCTACTACTACCCGAAAGGCCGGAACGTGGTGTACACCTTCCCGCTGGGGATTGGTCGTGAGGGCTGGGGTTCGCCGATCGCCCATACCACGATCACTGCCAAGACGCCGAATCCGACCTGGACTCCGCCAGCCTCCATCAAGGCTGAACACGCCGCCGATGGCGATCCATTGCCGAACGTGGTGCCGGCCGGTCCTGACAATCCGCTGGGCCCGTTCAAGTTCACCCTGGGTACGCCAGGCTACCTGATCCACGGTTCGAACAAGAAGTTCGGCATCGGCATGCGCACCAGCCACGGTTGCTTCCGCATGTTCAACAACAACGTGCTGGAAATGGCCAGCATGGTGCCAGTGGGGACGTCGGTGCGGATCATCAACGATGCGTACAAGTTCGGTCGCAGTGGCGGCAAGGTCTATCTGGAAGCGCACACACCGATTGACGACAAGGGCAACCCGTCGGTGGTCGACAAGCATACGTCCGTGATCAATGCGATGCTCAAGCGTGAAGACATCACCAACAATCTGCGTGTGAACTGGGATTTGGTGCGTGATGTGGTCGCGGCTGAGGATGGCCTGCCAACCGAAATCGGTGCACCGAATACGTCGCCGCCGATCGTTTCGAACACGCTGATCGATCTGCAGCAATAAGCTGAGAGACAGAACCCGCCGATGCTTGTGCAACGGCGGGTTTTTTGTTGCCCGAAGAAAGCCTCGGGCACAAAAAAGCCGACCCAAAAAATGGGTCGGCTTGATAACAATCCCGAAGGATTATTACTTGCGGCTAGCTTTGTCCAGCATGCGCAGAGCACGCTCGTTAGCTTCGTCAGCAGTCTGTTGTGCTTTTTGAGCAGCAGCCAGCGCTTCATCAGCTTTACGGTAAGCTTCGTCTGCACGAGCCTGGGCGCGAGCAGCTGCGTCTTCAGTAGCGGTCAGACGTGCTTCGGTTTCTTTCGATGCGCTGCTGCAACCGGTAGCCAGAACTGCGGCCAGAGCCAGAGCAGAGAATTTCAGAACGTTGTTCATCGTGTTCCCCTTCAAGGACTTTCAATTAAGTGGCTGTCTCCTCCGATTGAGGAAATAGCCGGCGTACATACTACCCATTACTTGTAGTAAGTAAACTGACGTGAGGCAAGAAGCAAAAAAAATTGTAGGCGTTGATTCTTTTTCGAGCAACTTTTAACTGCGCTGTATAAAAAATGTTCAGTTGTAAGCCGCGAGATGAGCGAGTTGATGAGAAAAAGTTCCCGTTGCCGTGCGTTGTTTTGCAGGCAGTGGTCAAAGTCTGTCTATATGGATTCGTCCACACTTTTGTTGCGAATTTGCGCAGCACCTCGCATATCTTTGTCCATGTTGAGGTGACTTTAAAACGGGGGGCTCGTCTTAAGTCTCAACATCCGGCGATGTTCAGCCTTTCGGCTCGGGAAGATCGTCTCCCGAACCGGCCCTGAGTCCACCGGAACTGCCTTGTCACTCTGCATGATGACGAGTGTACCTTGAGCATTTTTGCCAATGGTGCCTACTATTTGATACGTGCTCGGGTTGCGCGAGATCGGTGCAGTTCTTCTCGGTGTCCGTCAGGCACGGGGTGGCGTAGATGTTCCTTCGCCGGGAAAACATCGGTAAGGTAGGGGTCAGAATTCGAGACCCGCGAGGAGTAGTGATGAGCGAGGCGTTGTCCATCCACCATGACCAGGCTGGTCATCAGTTCGAGACCAATGTGGACGGTCATCGTGCCTACCTGACCTATATGGATCTGGGGAAACAGACCCTGGATATCTACCGCACCTTCGTGCCCAACGCCTTGCGTGGCCGAGGCATCGCGGCAGCCCTGACCGAACGGGCGCTGCAATACGCCGATGAAATGGGCTACACGGTCATTCCGTCGTGCTCCTACGTGGAGCGTTACATGGAGCGTCATCAGCGGCGCACCGCCAAGATCTGACTGACCTCACCGCACACACAAAAACGCCGGGCAATGCCCGGCGTTTTTTTATGCCTGCGAAACGGCTGTCAGCCGCGCTGACGTTTCGGCAGTACATCCTTGAGCTTGGCGTGCATGCTGCGCAAGGTGTTTTCGGTTGCGGACCAGTCGATGCAGGCATCGGTGATCGACACGCCGTATTGCAGGTCGGCGAGGTCTTTCGGGATCGCCTGGCAGCCCCAGTTCAGGTGACTTTCGACCATCAGGCCGATGATCGACTGGTTGCCTTCGAGGATCTGGTTGGCAACGTTCTCCATCACCAGCGGTTGCAGCGCCGGATCCTTGTTGGAATTGGCGTGGCTGCAGTCGACCATGATGTTCGGCTTGATCTTGGCCTTGTTCAGCGCCTGCTCGCACAGGGCGACGCTGACCGAATCATAGTTAGGCTTGCCGTTGCCGCCGCGCAGTACCACGTGACCGTAGGCGTTGCCCTTGGTGGTGACGATCGACACGCCACCTTCCTGGTTGATGCCCAGGAAACGGTGCGGGCTGGAAACCGACTGCAAGGCGTTGATCGCCACGGTCAGACCGCCGTCGGTGCCGTTCTTGAAGCCGACCGCCGAGGACAGGCCGGAAGCCATTTCACGGTGGGTCTGGGATTCGGTGGTCCGTGCGCCGATGGCCGACCAGCTGATCAGGTCCTGCAGATATTGCGGGGAAATCGGGTCGAGGGCTTCGGTCGCGGTCGGCAGGCCTTTCTCGGCCAGATCCAGCAGCAACTGGCGACCGATGTGCAGACCGTCCTGGATCTTGAACGAGTCATCCAGGTACGGGTCGTTGATCAGGCCTTTCCAGCCGACGGTGGTCCGTGGCTTTTCGAAATACACGCGCATGACCAGATACAGGGTGTCCGAGACTTCTGCCGCCAGCACCTTCAGGCGATCGGCATATTCGTGGGCAGCCTTGATGTCGTGGATCGAGCAGGGGCCGATCACCACGAACAGACGATGGTCAGTGCCATCGAGAATGTTGCGGATGACTTCGCGACCCTTGGTGACGGTGCGCAGGGCAGCGTCGCTCAGAGGAATATCACGCTTGAGCTGATCGGGAGTGATCAGGGTCTCGTTGGAGGCGACGTTTAGGTCGTTGATCGGTAAATCAGCCATCGTTTACTCGTCAGGTCACGGGTGCCGGCCGCCAGCGATCCCCGCGCGGCGGAGCACAGCAGATTTAAGCGCGTCGGGGAGCCGAACCTTATCGCGTTAGGCGCCTGCTAGACAATGGGCAAGTCACTGTTCAGTCCAGCACGGGTTGAGCAAAAGCCTTGCGAACGGTGTCGTGGGAGAATTCGTCGGCGTGCTGTTCGACCCATTGCAGGGCCAGGGCCTGAATATCCTGGAGGTCGTCGTGGGCGTCGTTGAGTCGGCAATAGCGTTCGATCTGACACACTTGCTCACCCATTCGCGCGCTGAACAGCGTCTGTTCGTCGGTGAAGGCGATGCCCACCAGATAGCCTTTCTTGCGTCGCAGGCACCAGGCCACGTAGCCCGGATAACAGATGTCGGCATTTAGAGTCGGCATGCGCACTTGCAGCGCAGTGCCATGGCGCCAGGCTCGGTGGTAATTGCAAGCGATGCCGCCGAGGCTGATAGTGTGCAGCCGTTGACGCGAAATACACTCCGGTGTGCGCAAGGTCAATTCAACGGGCACATCATCCGGATGAGGAATAAACCGTCCCATGAGCACAGACTCCCTGTGTCGGCCATTTGACATTGTTTCCCCCAGTATAGTGGTCGAATCGCAGCTGACCGATTTCGACGCCGATCAACGGCTGCTGGCGATGAGCGGTGTTTCGCTGGTGATCTTCACCAGCGTCGGCTGCGCCAGTTGCCGTTATGCCCGCGAAGTGTTGCCGGGTCTCGATCTGGCGGTCGATCGCGTGTGCTGGATCGATGCCGGTGACAACGGCGGACTGGTCGAGCGTTATCAGGTCTTTCATTTGCCGGCGCTGTTTGTGGTGCGCGACGGCGAGTTCTTCGGGGCGGTGCACACGCGCCTGAATGCCGATGAGCTGAACACAGCCGTGGCGCAGGCGCTGGGTCGAATTGCAGAGGAGTTGCCGTGATGGGGGCCGTCGTCAAGAGGCCGGTGGTAGGGATTATCGGCACCGGCGCAATCGGAGGGTTCTACGGCTTGATGCTGGCTCGGGCCGGATTCGATGTGCACTTTTTGCTGCGCAGCGAGTTTTCCGCGGTCGCCGAGCGCGGCTTGCGGGTGGACAGCACGGTTCACGGCACGTTGACGCTGAACCCGGTGCAGGCCTATTCATCGGCTGAAGACATGCCGCCCTGCGACTGGCTGCTGGTCGGCGCCAAAACCACCAGCAATGCCGGGTTGGCGCCGTCGATTGTTCAGGCGGCGAAACCCGACGCGAAAGTGCTGGTGCTGCAAAACGGCCTCGACGTCGAGGACAGCCTGCGGGCGTTGCTGCCCGATTCCCTGCACTTGCTGGGCGGTTTGTGCCTGATCTGCGTCCACCGCGAGGGGCCGGGGCAGATCACCCATCAGGCGCTGGGGGCGGTAAACGTCGGTTATCACAGCGGCCCGGCAGCGGAGGACGCGGCGCGCATGGCGATCGTCGAGGAGGGCGCCGGCCTGTTCCGCGCCGCCGGTCTCGACTCCCAGGCGATGCCGAACCTGCATCAGGCGCGCTGGCAGAAACTGGTGTGGAACATTCCCTACAACGGACTTTCGGTGTTGCTCGGCGCCGGCACCACGCCACTGATGGCTGACACTGACAGCCGCGCCTTGATTCAGGCATTGATGGCTGAAGTGGTGCAGGGCGCCAGGGCCTGCGGTCACGACATGCCGCCCGGCTACGCTGAATACCTGTTCATGATGACCGAGAAAATGCCCGACTATTGGCCGAGCATGTACCACGACTTCCTGCACAAGCGACCGCTGGAGCTGGAGGCGATCTACGCTCGTCCTTTGGCGGCGGCAAAAGCGGCAGGCTGCGAATTGCCGCGAATCGAATCGTTGTATCGCACATTGAGCTTTATCGACCGGCGTAACGTTTAAGCCGGTCGCACCGGGGGAAAGGCATGGCCAAGAATATCGATGACAAACTGGTGCTGGCGATTTCGTCCCGTGCCCTGTTCGACCTGAGTGAAAGCCACAAGGTCTATGAGTCGAGCGGCGTCGAAGCCTATCGGCAATATCAGATCGACCACGAAGACGAAATCCTCGCGCCGGGTGATGCCTTTCCGCTGGTGGAAAAACTGCTCAACCTCAACAGTCGCCTCGGCCGCGCCCGGGTCGAGGTGGTTCTGGTGTCGCGCAACAGTGCCGACACCGGCCTGCGCGTTTTCAACTCCATTGGTCACTACGGCCTGGCGATCTCCCGCGCGGCGTTCGTTGGCGGCCGTAGTCCTTATCCGTACCTGAAGGCTTTTGGTTGCGACCTGTTTCTCTCCACCCATGCCGAAGACGTACGCGCCGCGCTGGACGCCGGTTTTGCGGCGGCGACCATTCTGTCCGGCGGTGCCAGCCGTGCCGCCAGCGACGAATTGCGCATTGCCTTCGACGGTGATGCGGTGCTGTTTTCCGACGAGTCGGAGCGGGTCTATCAGTCCGGTGGTCTTGAAGCCTTCCAGGCCAAGGAGCGTGAATCCGCGCGTGAGCCGTTACGTGGTGGACCGTTCAAGGGCTTTCTCGCGGCGCTCAATCTGTTGCAGCGCGAGTTCACCGATGAGGAGTGCCCGATTCGCACCGCACTGGTCACCGCACGTTCGGCTCCGGCGCACGAGCGGGTGATCCGCACCTTGCGCGAATGGGACATCCGTCTGGACGAGTCGCTGTTCCTCGGCGGCCTGACCAAATCGGCGTTCCTCGAAGCCTTCGCCGCCGACGTTTTTTTCGACGATCAGGCCGGCCACTGCGAGCTGGCCCGGGAAGTCGTGGCGACGGGTCATGTGCCCCACGGCATCAGCAACGAACCGGCGGTCTAAAGCCCTCGTGGTTCAAGACGTTGCGTCGCACGTCGTACTCTCCAAGGCACTGCTAAGCTGAATCAAATCTCCGCCATGTTGGCACGCGAGGGGGTCATATGATTCGTTCGATGCTGTATGCCACTGACCTCGGTCTGTACGCACCGTTAGTGATGCAGCATGCCCTGGCGATGGCGCGAACGTTCAATGCCGATCTGTACGTGGTGCACGCGGTGGAACCCATGGGACTGTTTGCCGAATCGGTGTTGCAGAGTTATCTCGATGAAGAGGCGTTGAACGAATTTCACAGTCAGGGTCTGAAAACCGTCATTGCCAATATCGAGCAGCGGGTGCTCGACAGTTTTCGCGAAGAGCTGGGGGACGAGGGCGAGCAGGATCTGCTGCGGATACGCGCAGTGCGGGTGCTGCAGGGCGATCCGTCACAGGTGATTCTCGATCAGGTGCAGAAACTCTCTGTCGATTTGCTGATCGTAGGAAGTCACAGCCATGGGGTCGGGGCCGAAACACCGCTGGGGCGAACGGCAGCCCGACTGCTGCAATTGTCCAAGGTACCGGTTTATCTGGTGCCGCTGGTGGAGCGTCGGCGTCGGGAGGATCGCTGAAGCGGGAATAATGGCACTTTGATAAAAAAGTTCTAGATTTATTCTTCAAACCATTAATATAGTTATATACCGTCGCTGATGCCCGTGGCGTCTACCTGCTTTGAGGGATTCATATGAAGCTTCAACAATTGCGCTACATCTGGGAAGTGGCGCACCACGACCTCAACGTTTCCGCTACAGCCCAAAGCCTCTACACCTCGCAACCGGGCATCAGTAAACAAATCCGTCTGCTGGAAGACGAACTGGGTGTCGAAGTGTTCGCCCGCAGCGGCAAGCACCTGACCCGCGTCACCCCGGCCGGCGAGCGCATCATCACCACTGCCGGTGAAATTCTGCGCAAGGTCGAAAGCATCAAGCAGATCGCCCAGGAATTCTCCAACGAGAAAAAGGGCACCCTGTCGATCGCCACCACCCACACCCAGGCGCGTTACGCACTGCCGCCGGTGATCAGCAATTTCATCAAACAATACCCGGACGTGGCGCTGCACATGCACCAGGGCTCGCCGATGCAGATCGCCGAAATGGCCGCTGACGGCACCGTGGATTTCGCCATCGCCACCGAAGCGCTGGAGCTGTTCGGCGATCTGGTGATGATGCCGTGCTACCGCTGGAACCGCTGCGTGGTCGTGCCTCAGGGGCACCCGCTGACCAAGCTGCCGAAGCTGACCCTCGAAGCGCTGGCCGAATACCCGATCGTGACTTACGTGTTCGGTTTCACCGGCCGTTCGAAACTCGACGAAGCCTTCAGCCATCGCGGCCTGACGCCGAAAGTGGTGTTCACCGCTGCCGACGCCGACGTGATCAAAACCTACGTGCGTCTGGGCCTGGGCGTCGGCATCGTGGCGAAAATGGCGGTCGACACCAAACTGGATAACGATCTGGTGGTGCTCGATGCCAGCGAACTGTTCGAGTCCAGCGTGACCAAGATCGGTTTCCGTCGCGGCACTTTCCTGCGTGGCTTCATGTGCGACTTCATCGAGAAGTTCGCGCCGCACCTGACCCGCGAAGTCATGGCCAAGGCCATTCAGTGCCACAACAAGCAGGAACTGGAAGAGCTTTTCGATGGTGTCGAACTGCCCGTCCACTAAGTCCCCGTCTACAGCACCTCGGTGACAGCAAACTGTTGCCGGGTGCCTGCCACCAGAATCTCCACCTCGTCACCCTCGAACTTGCCCAGCAGGCTTTTGCCCAGCGGCGAGCGCGGGGTGATGACGGTAATCGGCTGACCCACCACATCGACTTTCAGGCCCGCCGCGTCCGGCGCCAGAAACAGCCATTGCTCGCGACCCTTTTCGTCTTCAAGACCAAGCAGGGCGCCGATTTCAATCCCTCGCTGATCGTCATACGCGCGCAGCGTCAGGTTCTGGCACAGCGCCAGCGACTGACGGATTTCCTCGACCCGTTTCGCCTGGCCCGCCGCCAGATATGACGCCTCGAGCCCCAGGGTGTCGTACTTGTTTTCGGCGATGTTCTCTTCGTGGGTCGCGGTTTCGTACGCGGTTTGCGCCGCGCGTTCGGCGATGTCGAGGTCGACGCGCAGCTTGTCGAGAATCAGTTGGTGAACGATCTGTTTATTCATGATCAATCGCAGAATTGCAGGACGTTGGCGCGGCTCTTTTCGCTGGGGGCCGTCTGATCCTGTTGCAGCCAGAACTGGCATTTGGGGTTCGACAGATTACGTGTGCTGCCACGGGCCTGGTCCAGGCGTGCCTGCTGTTCGTTCTTGCGCAGGTTTTCTTCATACTGCTCGAACAGGCGGTTCTGTGGCTCAGGTTGTGGCTGGGGCTGGGCGGCTACCGGAGGCTTGCTCAGTTGTTGCACCGCCTCCGCCACCGGCTGCAACTGCCGGCTGAAGAGTAGCGAGGCGAGCCAGCAGGTCAGCGCAATGGCCAGGAAACCCAGCCACAGACCCAGAGCAATGCTGCCGGTCAATTGCAGCGCGCTAAGCTGAACAGGCAACGGGCGACGCGGGTTGGGACGGTAGGGCATGGCTGCCTCCTGGCGGATGAATGCGGGCGAGTGGCGATTGTCGCACGAAGATTAATTGCCGTCGGCTCTTCTGCATGGAGACATTTATGCGGACAATCGGCGCTTTTGCCAACGGGAGCCTTGAATGCCGCCACTGAACACCCGCTGGGACATTTTTTGTACGGTCGTCGACAACTACGGCGACATCGGCGTGACCTGGCGTCTGGCCCGGCAACTGGTCAGCGAGCAGGCCATGACGGTGCGACTGTGGGTCGATGATCTGCGTGCTTTCGAACGCATTTGCCCAGAAATCGACATCGGCCTCGATCGGCAATGGCAGCAGGGCGTCGAAGTCCGGTACTGGCCGGCTGAATGGCAGGAATCAGAAGCGGCCGACGTGGTGATCGCTGCGTTCGCCTGCCAGTTGCCGAGCCTTTATATGGACGTCATGGCCGCACGGGAAAAGCCGCCGTTGTGGATGAACCTCGATTATCTCAGCGCTGAAGACTGGGTGATTGGCTGCCACGGTCTGCCGTCGGTGAAGTACAAGTCGGTGCAGAAGTACTTTTTCTTTCCGGGGTTTCAGCCGGGTACCGGCGGCTTGTTGCGTGAGAGCGGTTTACTGGACCGGCGTCAGCAGTTTCAGCGGGATCCCGAGGCGCAGCGACAATTCCTGCAGGGTCTGGGGATCGATCCTGCGCCCGATGCGCAGCTGATTTCGCTGTTTGCCTACGAGAATGCCGGGCTCGCCAGTTGGCTGGATGTGCTTGCGGCTGACTCTACGGCGACCCATCTGCTGGTGCCGGAAGGGCGGATTCTCGGCGATGTCGCCCGCTGGCTCGGGTTAGAGTCGTTGGCCGTCGGGGCAACGCATGTTCGTCAGTCGCTGACCGTGCAGGTGCTGCCGTTCGTCCGTCAGGATCAATACGATCAATTGCTCTGGTGCTGCGATTTCAACGCGGTGCGCGGCGAGGACTCGTTCGTTCGGGCGCAGTGGGCGGGGCGGCCGATGCTGTGGCACATCTATCAGCAGGATGAAGACATCCATCTCGACAAGCTCGACGCCTTCCTTGCGCTCTACACAAAACGCCTTTCGCCGGCTGCCGTCGAGGCGATGAACGGTCTCTGGCGGGCCTGGAGTGCCGGGCAGCCTATCGGCGACCACTGGCTTGAGGCCCGTAAATACTGGCCAGAACTGCAGGAAAATGCCGAAGCATGGTGTCTGGAACAGGCCTTGCAGGCCGATCTTGCGACGGCGCTGGTACAGTTTTACCGAAATTGGATATGATACGCGGCCTAGATTTTTGTAAATCCCATCCAAATTCGGATATTCGCAATGAAAACTGGTAAAGAACTCAAACCCGGTACCGTGATCCGTATCGACAACGATCCTTGGCTGGTTCAGAAAGCTGAATTCACCAAATCGGGCCGTAACAGCGCGATCATGAAGACCAAGCTGAAGAACCTGCTGACCGGTTACAAGACCGAAACCGTTTACGGTGCGGACGACAAGCTGGACGACGTGATCCTCGACCGCAAAGAAGCGACCCTGTCCTTCATCAGCGGCGACACCTACACGTTCATGGACACCACCGACTACACCATGTACGAGCTGAACGCTGAAGACATCGAAAGCGTTCTGCCTTTCGTTGAAGAAGGCATGACCGACGTTTGCGAAGCCGTGTTCTTCGAAGAACGTCTGGTTTCCGTAGAGCTGCCGACCACCATCGTGCGTCAGGTTGACTACACCGAAGGTTCCGCTCGCGGTGATACTTCCGGCAAGGTGATGAAGCCTGCCAAACTGAAGAACGGTACCGAGCTGTCGGTGGCTGACTTCATCGAAATCGGCGACATGATCGAGATCGATACCCGCGAAGGCGGTTCCTACAAAGGCCGTGCCAAATAAGCACTGCTTTTTGCGGAAAGAAAAAGCCCGACCATTGAGTCGGGCTTTTTTACGCCTGCTGAAAATTACTGCTTCAGGTGCTGCTTCAGTTCTTCCGAGGCCTGCAGCATCGCCGAGCGCACCGCCGGTACCTGGCTGACCACGTTGAGCAGACCGTAGTCGTGGATCATGCCGTTGAAGCGCACCGAGGTCACCGGCACGCCGGCTTCGTCGAGCTTGCGGGCGTAGGCTTCACCTTCGTCACGCAGCACGTCGGCCCCCGCTGTCTGGACCAATGCAGGCGGCAGACCTTTCAATTGCGCGGTCGTGGCCCGCAGCGGCGAGGCGTAGATCTCGTTCCGCTGGTTGGCGTCGGTGGTGTAGTTGTCCCAGAACCACTTCATCATGTTGCGGGTGAGGAAGTGCCCCTCGGCATACTGGTTATACGAACCGGTGTCGAAATTGGCATCGGTTACCGGCCACAGCAACACCTGGAATTTGATCGCCGGGGTGCCTTTGTCTTTTGCCATCAGGGCGACGACTGCCGCCATGTTGCCGCCCACGCTGTTGCCCGCCACTGCCAGACGCTTGCCGTCGACGTTGATCTCCTTGCCGTGTTCGGCCACCCATTTGGTTGCCGCATAAGCCTGGTTGATTGCGACCGGATAATGCGCTTCCGGCGAAGGGGTGTAATTGACGAACACCGCCGCCGCCCCCGAGCCGACCACCAGATCCCGCACCAGACGTTCGTGGGTCGGGAAATCCCCCAGTACCCAGCCGCCACCGTGGAAGAACATGAACACCGGCAGCTCGCCCTTGACCCCGGCCGGTCGGACGATGGTCAGGCTCAACGGTTGACCATCGACCTGGATGGTCTTCTCGCTGACGTCCGCTTTAGGCAGCGTCAGTTTGACCCCGGACTGCGCGCCCGTCAGTACGGCGCGGGCGTCTTTGGGCGTCATCTGCTCCATCGGTTTGCCGGTGCCGGCGTTCAGCACATCAAGGAATGCCTGGGTGTTGTGCTCAACCTCCCCGGCGAATGCGCTGTGGATGGACAGGGCGAGAAGGGTACCGGTCAAGGCTTTGCTGAAAGTGTTCATGTTCATTTCCTGTACGGGCCTGGTTGTCAGTGATTACACGGTGACGTGCAGACGCACATCGACGTTGCCACGGGTGGCGTTGGAGTACGGGCAGACCTGGTGGGCAGCGTCGACCAGGCTTTGTGCGTCAGCCTGTTCCAGGCCCGGCAGACTGATGTGCAGGTCGATGTCCAGACCGAAACCGCCAGGAATCTGGCCGATGCCGACGTGAGCGGTGATCGACGCCTCGTCCGGGATTTTGCGTTTGGTCTGGCTGGCCACGAATTTCAGGGCGCCGATGAAGCAGGCCGAGTAGCCGGCGGCGAACAGTTGCTCAGGATTGGTGGCCGCGCCGCCGGCACCGCCAAGTTCTTTCGGGGTGGCCAGTTTGACGTCGAGGATGTTGTCGCTGGAGATCGCACGACCGTCACGGCCGCCAGTGGAGGTTGCGATTGCGGTGTAGAGAGTTTGCATGGTGTGAGCCTCATTAAGTGTGGTTTATTGCGCTAATTATTTGCGCGCTAACTAGGTGCGAAGTGAATGTACTGCGCTAATATTTAGCGCGCAAGATAAATTTTTGAAAAAAGTTCGGGCAAGCCCTCGGATCAGGCTGAGTCGTGATCTCAAGCTTTTGATATGTAAGTTTTTTTTTGAATGTAAATCGAGAGAAAAATTTTTCGGGGATAAGCCAGGAAGGTGCGTTACGCCTGCAGGCGCAAGGCTGCGCCCACAGGGAAGGGGGGGAGTCTTAAGCGAGGCTGTCCTGCAGATGACCGCGCAAGGCCTGCAATTCGGCTTGCAGGTTTTGCAGGCGCTCCAGCGTGAAGCCGCTGGCCCCGAGGATGCATTGCGGAACGGTTCGGGCCTTGTCTTTCAAGGCGCGTCCCTGGGCAGTCAGTTCAACGATCACCACACGCTCATCCTCGCGGCTTCGCGTGCGGCTGAGCAAACCTTCACTTTCCAGCCGCTTGAGCAACGGGGTCAGCGAACCCGGATCGGTCAGCAGGCGGGCGCTGATTTCTCCTACGGTCAAACCGTCCTTCTCCCACAGCACCATCATTGCCAGGTATTGCGGATAGGTCAGGCCAAGTGCTTGCAACAATGGCTTGTAGACCTTGGTCATCATCAACGAGGTGGAATGCAGGGCGAAGCAGGCCTGATTGTCGAGCAGCAGGTCTTCGCAGTGATCGGAGGTGTTGCGGTCGGTGGTCATGTCGGTGCCTTGAACGGTCATGCAGATGAATCTAGCGCTCGAATCTTTAATGCGCCAGACAATTGTGCCCGATGGCGAATCGGTCAGTGCCGGCCCAGCTCACGTTGCAGGGCCAGATCCCACGGTGGCACGGGGCTGAACCGGGTCTTGAGGTATTCCAGCAACAGGCGGCTGCGGGAGCTGGCCTGCTGCTGCAGCCGCAGTGCGTAGATGCCGGCGCTTTCGGGTTTTGGCAAGCCGTTTTCACAGAACAGCGGCAGCAATTCGCCACGCAACAGGTATTCGCTGGCCAGCCAGGTCGGCAGATGCGCGATTCCGAGTCCGGCGAGCGCACCGCAGACCAGCGCCTCAGCGTTGTTGGCGCTCATGCGCACCCGGGCGGGGCGGTGCAACTGCATCTGCTCATCCTGTTCGAAGCGCCAGGCGAAGGGCGGGGCGAGGCCGTCCCAATCGAGGCCATCATGTTCGCTCAATTGCGCGGGCTCGCTCGGCACGCCTCGACGCTTGAGATAGTCAGGGCTGGCGCAGGCGATGCGCACGATGCTCGCCAATGGCGTGGCCACCAGCCGGGTGTCGGCCATTTGTCCGGCGCGCAGCACCAGATCAACCTTGCCCAGATTCGAGCCGTCCATGTCGACAAAGCTGTCGATCAGATGCAGTTGCACGTCGAGCCCCGGATACAGCACCAGAAAATCGGCAATCACCGGCGCCAGATGCCGTCGCCCGAACGCCGCGGGCGCATCCACCCGAATCAAGCCTTCCGGCGCGCTGCTCAGGGACACCGCTTCAGCGCGAGCCAATTGCAACTCGGCCACGATCCGCCGCGCCCGTTCGGCAAATGCCAGGCCGGCCGGCGTGGCGCGCACCGCATGGGTGCTGCGGATGAACAGCTGGCTGCCGACAGCACTTTCCAGACTGTCAATGCGCCGGGCAACGGCCGATGGCGTCAGCGGATGGCGGCGCGAAGCCGCGGAAAAACTGCCGCTCTCCAGTACATCGAGGAACAGCCCAAGCTGATCGGTCAATTGGTTGGGATTCATGAATCTGCTCAATGCCTATGCGAGTTTAGCACAGCCATTGTGCGTTGCTGTGCGTTTCCGTGCCAGCGCTGACTGCGTACGATGAGCTGACTGACGTATGAGGAATTCTGCCGTGATCGAGTTTTTGCTGTACCTGGTGTTTGGCGCCGCCCTTGGCACTCTGGGTGGGATCTTCGGCATCGGCGGCGGGCTGATCGCCATTCCACTGCTGGGCGTGTGGTTCGGGCTCGATCAGCAGATCGCCCAAGGCACGGCGCTGGTGATGGTCGTGCCGAACGTCATGCTGGCGTTGTGGCGTTATCACCAGCGCAACCGCATCGAACTTCGCCATGCGTTGCCGTTGGCGGTGATGGGATTCTGTTTCGCGTGGATCGGCTCGATCTGGGCCGTGGGCATCGACGCGCAAACCATGCGCATCGGTTTTGTCGCGTTCCTCGTGGCGTTGTCGGCCTACAACCTGGTGCGCATGTTTGGCGCGCGTCCGGCGGCAACTTCCGAGATGCGTTATTCATGGCCGTGGCTGGGTGTGCTCGGCGCGGCGTCGGGCACCATGGGCGGTTTGTTCGGTGTCGGCGGGGCAGTGGTGGCGACGCCGGTGCTGACCAGTCTGTTCGGCACCACTCAGGTAGTCGCTCAAGGTCTGTCGCTGGCGCTGGCATTGCCGAGCACCGGTGTCACGCTGGTGACGTACGCGGTGCACCACGAAGTGGACTGGATGATCGGCCTGCCGCTGGCCATCGGCGGTCTGGCCAGCATCAGTTGGGGCGTGAAAGTGGCCCACGCGATGCCGGAAAAACGCCTGCGCGGGCTGTTCTGCGGGTTCCTGGTGCTGTGCGCGGTGATGCTCGCCTTTAAAGTTTGAAGCCTTCGACGATGTGCTCGGCCAGGCATTCGGTGATCGGTGACGGATTGTTCAGGTTGCGGATCAGCATGATGCTGGCCTCGGGCAGCAGCGGCAGATCCTCGGCGGCCCCGAGAATGCGCAGGTCCGGGGTGATCAGGCTTTCCAGTTGCGCGGTGATCGCCAGGCCCGCGCTCACCACTGCCATCAACGCCGAGAGGCTGGTGCTGTTGTAGGCAATCCGGTATTCCCGGCCCATCGCGTCCAGCGCATTGCAGGCCCACAGGCGACAGAAACAGTCACTGTTGAACATCGCCAGCGGCAACGGCGTCTGTTCGTGAGCGCTGAAGTTTTGCGCCTCGGCCCAGACGAAACGCTCCTTGCGCAGCAACTGGCCAATCTCGTTGCCCGGCTCGCGAGTGACGATCGACAGATCCAGGTCCGTGCGTTGCAGCAATTGTTTGGTTGACTCGCAGTGCACTTCGATCTGGATCAGCGGATAGAACTGGGCGAAGCGCGACAGGATCCCGGGCAGAAAGCGCATCACGTAATCGTCCGGCGTGCCGATCCGCACCGTGCCGACCATGTGCGGCTCGCGCAGGGTATTAAAGACTTCACTGTGCAATTTCAGGATGCGCCGCGCATAACCGAGCAACACCTGGCCTTCAGCGGTCAGGCGCACCTGACGTCCGTCGCGTTCGAACAACTGGCGCTGCAGCACGTCCTCTTCCAGACGCTTCATCTGCATGCTCACGGCTGATTGGGTACGGTTCACCATTTCGCCGGCGCGGGTAAAACCGCCCTGATCGGCAATCGCGACAAAGGTGCGCAGGACATCGGTATCGATACTGGGATATGCCGACAATTGATGAATCTCCGTGATGCATGCCATCAGAAACATTCGTTGGATTGATCGTAGCGCCGGCGGGAGACTTGAGCCATCCCAAAAAGGAGGCAACACGATGAAAGGTCAAAGAGAGTACGCAGGCGAAGAAAAATTTTCCGGCCATATCGTTTCCGATCTGTTGCACAAGTTTAGCCGGTGGTACGAATTGCACCGTGAGCGTGAGCTGCTCGCCAGTCTGAGCGACGAAGCGCTGAAGGACATCGGGGTTAGCCGTGCCGATGTCGAACATGAGTCGGTGCGGCCGTTCTGGGACGATCCGATACATAAATGATGAGGCCATCGCTACACAAACCCTCTTGCAGTGAGGTAGGTTGCGAGCAGACATGGAGGTACACATGCCCGCGACATTGTCCTTTTCCCTTAAACAGGCTCGACGTCTGGCACTGGCTGCCCAAGGGTTTCACGGGCGCCAGCCGCCGGCTGTCAAGGCCATGCACGTCAACCGGCTGATCGAACGCCTCGGCCTGTTGCAGATCGACTCCGTCAACGCTGTGGTGCGCTCGCACTACCTGCCGCTGTTTTCTCGTCTCGGTTCCTATTCTTCCGATTTGCTCGACCAGGCTGCCTGGAGTTCGGGGCGGCGTCGTTCGTTGTTCGAATACTGGGGGCATGAAGCGTCGTTGCTGCCGCTGTCGATGTATCCACTGATGGGCTGGCGCATGCAGCGGGCCAAGCGTGGTGAAGACATTTATCAGCAACTGGCGCGGTTCGGTCGCGAGCAGCAGGACACCATTCGCCGAGTGTTGGCGTCGGTTGAAGAGCAGGGCGCATTGGGCGCCGGCAGCCTGTCGACCCGCGAGGAAAAGGCCGGGCCGTGGTGGGACTGGAGCGCGGAAAAGCATGCGTTGGAATGGCTGTTTGCCGCTGGCGAAGTCACCGTGGCCGGGCGCCGAGGCTTCGAGCGGTTGTATGACTTGCCGGAGCGAGTGATTCCGGCTTCCGTGCTGCACCAGCCATTGCCCGATGAAGCCGAGGCGCAGCGCGGTTTGTTGTTACATGCAGCGCAGGCGCTGGGTGTCGCCACGGAAAAAGACCTGCGTGATTACTTCAGGCTGAACCCCTCCGATGCCCGCCCGCGTCTGGCCGAACTGGTCGAGGACGGGCAACTGCTGACCTGTGAAGTCGCTGGTTGGCGGCAGATCGCCTACTGCCTGCCCGAGCCAAAAGTCCCGCGCAAGGTTGAGGCCAGTGCATTGCTTTCGCCGTTTGATTCACTGATCTGGGAGCGCAGCCGGACCGAGCGACTGTTCGATTTCCGCTATCGGCTGGAGATTTACACGCCGCAGGATAAACGCGTTTACGGCTACTACGTGTTGCCGTTTCTGCACAACGAGCGGATTGCCGCACGGGTTGATCTGCGCGCCGAACGGGCGGCGGGGCGGTTGGCGGTGCATGCGGTGCACGAGGAAGAAACGGGGCTGGACGAGACGGGGATGCTGGCCTTGGCGCTGAACTTGCGGCGCATGGCGGACTGGTTGGGGCTTGAGCAGGTGCAGCTTAATTGTCAGCGGGAAAGTGCGGGGCGATTGCGGGTGGCGTTGGCTCAAGTCGAAAACGACCGAGCCAACGTCATCGCGATTTAGCGTTTGACCTGTTTCAGCGTCTCGGCAATCAGAAACGCCAACTCAAGCGACTGATCGGCATTCATCCGCGGGTCGCAGTGGGTGTGATAGCGATCCGACAAGCCATCTTCAGTGATCGGCCGCGCGCCACCGATGCACTCGGTGACGTTCTGCCCGGTCATCTCGATGTGGATGCCGCCGGCGTAGCTGCCTTCCGCCTCGTGGACCTGGAAGAACTGCTTCACTTCGCCAAGGATCTGCGCAAAGTCGCGGGTCTTGTAACCGCTGCTGGCCTTGATGGTGTTGCCATGCATCGGGTCGGAACTCCACAGCACCTGCTTGCCTTCGCGCTGCACCGCACGGATCAGCGCCGGCAGGTGATCGCCGACCTTGTTCGCGCCCATCCGCGCGATCAGGTTGAGGCGGCCCGGGTCGTTGTCCGGGTTGAGCACATCGATCAGGCGGATCAGGTCGTCGGGGTTCATGCTCGGGCCGACCTTCACTCCGATCGGGTTGTTCACTCCGCGCAGGAATTCGACGTGGGCACCGTCGAGCTGACGGGTGCGGTCGCCGATCCACAGCATGTGCGCCGAGCAATCGTAGTAATCGTTGGTCAGGCTGTCGCGGCGCACGAAGGCTTCTTCGTAGTTCAGCAGCAGCGCTTCGTGGGCGGTGAAGAAACTGGTTTCGCGCAGTTGTGGCGAGCTGTCCATGCCGCAGGCGCGCATGAACGCCAGGGTTTCATCGATGCGATCGGCGAGGTGACTGTACTTCTCGGCCAGTGCCGAGTTGGCGATGAAGTCCAGGTTCCACTTGTGCACCTGATGCAGGTCGGCAAAACCGCCCTGGGCAAAGGCGCGCAGCAGGTTGAGCGTGGCGGTGGACTGGTGATAGGACTGCAGCAGACGCTCCGGGTCCGGTACGCGGCTGGCGGCGTCGAAACCGATGCCGTTGACGATGTCGCCACGGTAGGCCGGCAGGGTCACGCCGTCGATGGTCTCGTCGTTGGCCGAGCGCGGCTTGGCGAACTGACCGGCCATGCGCCCGACCTTGACCACCGGGCAACCGGCGGCGAAGGTCATGACGATCGCCATTTGCAGCAACACTTTAAAGGTGTCGCGGATCTTCGCGGCGGAGAACTCGGCGAAGCTTTCCGCGCAGTCGCCGCCCTGCAGCAGGAACGCCCGGCCCTGGGTGACTTCGGCAAACTGACGACGCAGCTCGCGCGCTTCGCCGGCAAACACCAGCGGCGGATAGCTGGCCAGCGTCTGCTCGACCTGGCGCAGATGCGCGGCGTCGGGGTATTGGGGTTGTTGCTGGATCGGCAGGGCGCGCCAGCTGTCAGGGCTCCAGGGTTGGCTCATCACGGTCTCTAAGGTTCTACGCACGGACGGCCATGTTAGCAGCAATTAGTGCGTGACCTGCTCCCGCCGCTTCGCCGACAATCGCCGCTTTGCCACGGCACCACAGCGGTGCCATCGCGTCACCGCGCCCGGTGACCACCAGGAGACGAAATGACTGAGGAGCGCGTCGAGCGGTTGCTCGCCGAAGTACAGGATGAGTTCGGCGTGATTCGCGTGCTGGAAGTGGCCGACTACCGCTTTCTGGAGTTCGGCGATGCCATCGAGCAAAGCTGCGTGTTTACCGCCGACCCGAGCTGGCTGGAGTACGACTACACCCGGGCGATGCTGATTGGCGCGTTGTGCCATGAGCAGCCGGAGAGCGCGCTGTTTCTCGGTTTGGGCGCCGGTACGCTGACCCAGGCCTGCCTCAAGTTCCTGCCGTTGGAAGACGTCGAAGCCATTGAACTGCGCCCCGATGTGCCACGTCTGGCCATCGAATACCTCGGGCTGGATGACGATCCACGGCTGTACATCCGCGTCGGCGATGCCCTCGAACTGCTGCCGACCGCTGAGCCAGCGGATCTGATCTTCGTCGACCTGTACACCGATGTCGGCCCCGGCGCCGGACACCTTGCGTGGAATTTCCTCGGTGATTGTCAGAAGCGTCTGAATCCCGGTGGCTGGCTGATCATCAATCAATGGGCCACCGATGACGGCAAACCTCTGGGCGCGGCGCTGTTACGCGGGCTCTATCACCGACATTACTGGGAACTGCCGGTGAAGGAAGGCAACGTCATTCTGATCGTGCCGGCGGATCTCGATCAGGTGCCGGACATGCAGGCGCTGACTGCACGGGCTGAAGCGCTGGCGCCGAAGCTGGGCTACTCGTTGCAGACGTTGATCAACTGTATCCGTCCGGCGACTTGAGCCTTAAATGCCTTTGAAAATGCCGGGCCTGCGCTCCACCAGCGAGCGCACACCTTCCTTGGCATCTTCAGTGGCCAGCAATTTCTTCACCAGCGGCGGCAAGCTCTGCGCCGCTGCGGTCTCGCCCTCATAGCGCGCCTGGCGCGCCGAAGTCAGCGTTGCCTGCACTCCCAGCGGCGCCTGCCGGGCAATCCGTTCGGCCAGCTCGATGGCGCGCGGCAGCAAATCTTCAGTGGCCATGACTTCCTGCACCAGCCCCAGGCGCAGCGCATCGTGGGCATCGAATTCGTCGCCGGTCAGCAGCCAGCGCATCGCATTGCCCCACCCGGCGACCTGATGGAAGCGCAATGTCGCGCCGCCGAACGGAAAGATCCCGCGCTGCACTTCCATCTGGGCGAAGCGGGTGTTGCTGGCGCACAGGTTGATGTCAGCGGCGAGCATCAATTCGATGCCGATGGTCAGGCAATAACCCTGCGCAGCGACGATCACCGGTTTGCTGACCCGTGGCCCGACGAACACGCCCCATGGGTCGCAACCGCCGGGCGGCACCTGCCAGCCCTGGGCGAGGGCGGAACTGGCATTCACCAGATCGAGTCCGGCGGTGAAGTGCTCGCCATGCCCGAACACCACCGCCACCCGTGCGTCACTGTCGGCCTCGAATTCGCCATAGGCCAGGGCCAGGTCGTTGAGCAGGTCGAGGTCGAACGCATTGCGCTTGGCGGCGCGGTCCAGACCGATTAAATGCACGTGACCGTGACGCGCACGACTCACGCGGCCGGGGCAGGGCTGATTCATGGGTGTTTCCTCGCAGGGCAAGAAAGGGGGCAGCGACCAGATGCCGCACATCGGTGAATCGTTTAAGCGCCATCGCCCGCAGGGCCGGGGTCTTTGAAAAATAGACCTTTGCCCGATTATCCGCAAAACCCCGTTACACAGCGGTGACAACTGTATTTCGCTGATAAAAAAAGCTCCCTTTTGGGGCAAATTCCGGTATAGTGCGCGCCGGCCTTTAACCGGGCCGCGTTTAGGTAGCGCAATTCCCCGAAGTCAGCTTCGGCTGCACGTCCGCACTGCGGGCTCTTCCTTGACGATTCTTTTTCATTCATTCGTTTTCGCAAATCCCCGCCGACAAAGCTGCCAGGGCGACTCTTGAGTCTCAACACGGCATGTGCAGCTTTGGAGCATGGGTCTTTGCGGATGCACTTAGAGGCAGACCCATGACCCAGGAAATCGGCGGCTTCGCCGCTCTTGAACTTCATCCCAATATTGTCGCTGCAGTAGTCGCTACCGGCTATGAAGAGCCTTCGGCCATTCAGCAGCAGTCGATCCCGATCATCCTCGCCGGTCACGATATGATTGGTCAGGCGCAAACCGGTACCGGTAAAACCGCTGCCTTTGCCCTGCCTATCCTGCACCGCATTGATCCGTCCAAGCGCGAGCCGCAAGCTCTGATCCTGGCCCCAACTCGTGAGTTGGCGCTGCAAGTTGCAACCGCTTTCGAAACCTACGCCAAGCAAATGCCGGG
Source organism: Pseudomonas sp. PHC1 (assembly GCF_046487845.1). Classification (NCBI taxonomy): domain Bacteria; kingdom Pseudomonadati; phylum Pseudomonadota; class Gammaproteobacteria; order Pseudomonadales; family Pseudomonadaceae; genus Pseudomonas; species Pseudomonas sp. PHC1. The sequence continues at coordinate 161,362 of NZ_JBJXHJ010000004.1, read as the reverse complement.
CGTGACTGTTGTGGCTGTCTACGGCGGCGCGCCGATGGGCCCACAACTGAAAGCAATCCGTAATGGCGCACAGATCGTTGTCGCCACTCCGGGCCGTCTGTGCGACCACCTGCGTCGCGACGAAAAAGTGCTGCAGACCGTGAACCACCTGGTTCTCGACGAAGCAGACGAAATGCTCAAACTGGGCTTCATGGACGACCTTGAAGTCATCTTCAAGGCCATGCCGGAAACCCGTCAGACCGTATTGTTCTCGGCGACCCTGCCGCAATCGATCCGTGCCATCGCCGAGCGTCATCTGCGCGATCCAAAGCACGTGAAGATTCAGAGCAAGACCCAGACCGTTACCGCGATCGAACAGGCTCACCTGTTGGTTCACGCTGACCAGAAGACTTCTGCCGTTCTCAGCTTGCTGGAAGTGGAAGATTTCGACGCTCTGATCATGTTCGTGCGCACCAAGCAAGCGACTCTGGATCTGGCCAGCGCCCTCGACGCCAAAGGCTACAAAGCCGCCGCGTTGAATGGTGACATCGCCCAGAACCAGCGTGAGCGTGTGATTGATTCGCTCAAGGATGGCCGTCTGGACATCGTTGTGGCGACCGACGTTGCCGCTCGTGGCCTGGACGTACCGCGCATCACCCACGTTTTCAACGTGGACATGCCGTACGATCCGGAATCCTACGTGCACCGTATCGGCCGTACCGGCCGTGCCGGTCGCGAAGGCCGCGCGCTGTTGCTCGTCACGCCGCGTGAGCGTCGCATGCTGCAGGTCATCGAGCGTGTGACCGGTCAGAAAGTTGCCGAAGTGCGTCTGCCGGACGCCCAGGCCGTTCTCGATGCCCGCATCAAGAAACTGACCAACAGCCTGTCGCCGCTGGTGGCTGACGCCGAGTCGACTCATGGTGATCTGCTGGATCGCCTGACCGCCGACATCGGTTGCACCCCACGTGCCCTGGCTGCCGCACTGCTGCGCAAGGCCACCAATGGTCAGGCGCTGAACCTGGCAGCGATCGAGAAGGAACGTCCACTGGTGCCGAACAGCGCGCCACGTGGTGACCGTCCTGATCGTGGCGAGCGTCCTGATCGCGGTGACCGCGAGCGTCGTGCGCCAATGCCGCTGGGCGAAGGCCGTGCCCGTTGCCGTACCGCGCTGGGCGCGCGTGACGGTATCGCGGCGAAAAACCTGCTGGGCGCCATCCTCAACGAAGGTGGTCTGGCACGTGAAGCCATCGGTCGCATCCAGGTGCGTGACAGCTTCAGCCTCGTCGAGCTGCCGGAAGATGGTCTGGACAAACTCCTGACCAAGCTGAAGGACACTCGCGTCGCCGGCAAGCAGCTGAAACTGCGTCGCTACCGCGAAGATTGATCCGCCCTTGGGCTGATTGATCGAACATAAAAAATCCCCGACTGGTTCGGGGATTTTTTTTGCCTGCGATTTGGGCATCAGCCGAAGCGGTAGATGTCCATGCCCAGAGCCCCCATCGTGAAGCCTTGATGGGCAATGCTGAAGTCGCCGCCGGCACCTCGGGCGAAGTACAGCGGCAACAGGTGCTCGTCGCTTGGATGGTTGCGTACTGCGTTCGGTGCCTGCTGACGGTAATCGTGCAGGGCGGCTTCGTCGTTGGTGGCGAGCTTGTCGACTATCCAGTCGCGAAAGTCCCGGGCCCACGGCTCGACGCTTTCCGGACCCGCGTGCCAGTCCAGTTCTCGCAGGTTGTGGGTGATGCTGCCGGAGCCGATCAACAGAATGCCCTGTTCGCGCAGGCCGGCCAGCGCCTGGCCGACGCGATTCTGCAGCGCCGGGCCGCCACGACTCGGCAGGGAAACCTGCACCACCGGGATGTCAGCCTGCGGGTACATCAGCGACAGCGGCACCCACACGCCGTGATCGAACGGTCGTTGCGGGTCGAGGCGCGCCGGCAGGTTGTTGGCGGTCAGCAGGTCGGCGACCTCGCGAGCCAGTTGCGGATTCCCCGGAGCGGGATACTGCACTTCAAACAATGCGCGGGGGAAACCACCGAAGTCGTGCCAGGTTTCCGGTTGCGGATGGCTGCTGACCAGCAGCCCATGGCTTTCCCAGTGGGCGGAAACGATGACGATGGCTTTCGGACGTGGCAGTTCAGCCGCCAGTCGTGAAAGGGCCGGGCCACTGGCGCCGGGCTCCAGTGCCAGCATGGGCGAGCCATGGGAGATAAACAGGCTGGGAAACATGGAAGGGTTCCTGAGCGTTAAGATGGCTTATCTTCAGTCAGTTCATTGATCTAATTCCAATATAAGTTTTAACGCCTTTTTATCGAATTCCTGGGAGGATGCATGCAGCCGGAGTTTTGGCACAAGAAGTGGGAATTGAACCAGATCGGCTTCCACCAGCCCGAGGTGAACCCGTATTTGCAGCGGCATTGGCCCGATCTGGCCTTACCGGCTCAGGCGCGAGTCCTGGTGCCGTTGTGCGGTAAAAGCCTGGATCTGCTGTGGTTGGCCGGACAGGGATATCGGGTGCTCGGCGTCGAGCTGTCGCAAAGGGCTGTCGAAGACTTCTTCCGCGAGCAACAATTGCAGGCGCAGATCAGTGAAGAGGGTGGTTTCAAGGTTTATCGGGCCGGGGCGATCGAGTTGTGGTGCGGGGATTTCTTCGCCTTGTCTGCAAGCGATGTTGCTGACTGCACCGGGCTGTATGACCGCGCGGCGCTAATTGCCTTGCCGGCACCGATGCGCGAGCGCTATGTGACGCATTTGCTGGGCATCTTGCCAGTGGGCCTTCGCGGTTTGCTCATCACGCTGGATTATGATCAGGCGCAAATGCCTGGGCCGCCGTTTGCGGTGGAAGATTCCGAGGTACAGCGATTGTTTGGCGGCGACTGGCAGGTGCAGGCGCTGGGGGAGCAGGACGTGTTGAGCGAAAGCGGGAAGTTCCTGCAGGCGGGAGTGACTCGCCTGGAGGAACGGGTGTACCGGCTGACTGGTCGGTAACGGGCACAAAAAAGGGCCCGCATCACTGCGGGCCTTTCTATTTGAGCCGGGCTGATCAGCCGCGACGACGCAGGGCGTCGATACGCTCTTCCAGCGGCGGGTGGCTCATGAACATGCGGGCGAACCCTTGTTTGATGCCACCGTTGATACCGAAGGCGTTCAGGGTGTCAGGCATGTGCACCGGCAGGCCCTGTTCGGCGCGCAAGCGTTGCAATGCGTTGATCATCGCACCCGTACCGGCCAGGCGAGCACCGGCATCGTCGGCACGGAACTCGCGTTTGCGCGAGAACCACATCACGATCGCGCTGGCCAGAATGCCCAGCACCAGTTCGGCGAAGATGGTCGCGATGTAGTAGGCCATGCCCTGGCCTTCTTCGTTCTTGAAGATCACCTTGTCGACGAAATTGCCGATGATCCGCGCGAAGAACATCACGAAGGTGTTCACCACGCCCTGAATGAGCGCCAGGGTAACCATGTCGCCGTTGGCCACGTGACCGATCTCGTGGGCCAGCACGGCCCGCACTTCGTCTTCCTTGAAGCGCTCGAGCAAGCCCTGGCTGACCGCGACCAGTGCATCGTTCTTGTTCCAGCCGGTGGCGAAGGCGTTGGCTTCATAGGCCGGGAAAATCCCGACTTCGGGCATCTTGATCCCGGCTTCCCGGGACAGCTGCTCGACGGTTTGCAACAGCCATTGCTCGTGGCGAGTGCGTGGCTGGGTGATGATCTGGGTGCTGGTGCTCATCTTCGCCATCCACTTGGAGATGAACAGCGAGAACAGGGAACCGGCGAAACCAAAGACTGCACAGAAAACCAGCAGCTGATTGAGGTTGAGATCAACCCCGTTGGCCGCCATGAACCCGTTGAAGCCGAACAGGCTCAGGGTGATGCTGGCTATCAGCACGACCGCCAGGTTAGTGGCCAAAAACAGCAGGATGCGCATCATGGTTGTAGAAATCTCCTCAAGCTAAAGATGTAGCGTACTGCGGGGTATATAAGGTGCGGCACCGGGCGATTCAACCGAGTGACTATTTCAAACTGTGTCCTACACCGGATTCACCCTGCCATGGGACATTTCCCACCTGCGAAGTCTGCATGGATGACAGGCGCATGCCACCCGGTCTCATTGCGTCAGGCACGCATGATTCGTATGAATCGCAAGTGTAGAAGGTGCTGGAGGGGGGGGCGGAGCAGAAGTGTTGCTGAATCAGACAGTGCGCAACGTTCGGGCCGTTGCGCACTGAGCGCCGGTTACTGGCGGTAGGACTTGAGGAAGTTGCCGATGCGGCCGATGGCCATGTCCAGGTCATCGACCCGCGGCAGGGTGACCACGCGGAAGTGGTCAGGCCACGGCCAGTTGAACGCCGTGCCTTGCACCACCAGCAGCTTCTCGGAGAGCAACAGGTCGAGCACGAACTTCTCGTCGTTATGGATCGGGCAGACTTTCGGGTCGATCTTCGGGAAAGCGTACAGCGCGCCCATCGGCTTCACGCAGCTCACGCCGGGAATGTCGTTGAGCAATTCCCAGGTACGGTTGCGCTGTTCCAGCAACCGGCCTTGTGGCAGGACCAGATCGTTGATGCTCTGATAGCCGCCCAGGGCGGTCTGGATCGCATGCTGGCTCGGCACGTTGGCACACAGGCGCATGTTGGCCAGCATGTCGATGCCTTCGATGTAGCTGTGAGCGTTGTGCTTCGGCCCGGAAATGGCGATCCAGCCGGAACGGAAACCGGCCACGCGATACGACTTCGACAGACCGTTGAAGGTCAGGCACAGCAGATCGGGGGCCAGGGATGCGGTGCAGATGTGCACGGCGTCGTCGTAGAGGATCTTGTCGTAGATCTCGTCGGAGAACACCACCAGGTTGTGCTGACGGGCCAGTTCGAGCATGCCCAGCAGCACTTCCTTCGAATACACCGCGCCGGTCGGGTTGTTCGGATTGATGATCACCATCGCCTTGGTGTTCGGGGTGATCTTGGCCTTGATGTCGGCCAGGTCCGGGAACCAGTCGGCGCCCTCGTCGCACAGGTAATGCACCGCGTTACCGCCGGCCAGGCTGACGGCAGCGGTCCACAGTGGGTAGTCCGGCGCCGGCACCAGCACTTCGTCGCCGTTGTTGAGCAGTGCCTGCAGCGACATCACGATCAGCTCGGACACACCATTGCCCAGGTAGATGTCTTCGATGCCGACACCTTCGACCTGCTTCTGCTGGTAGTACTGCATCACCGCCTTGCGCGCGCTGAACAGGCCTTTTGAATCGCTGTAGCCCTGGGCGGTCGGCAGGTTGCGGATCACATCCTGAAGAATTTCGTCCGGCGCTTCGAAACCAAAGGGTGCCGGGTTGCCGATGTTCAGCTTGAGGATGCGATGGCCTTCCTCTTCCAGACGTTTGGCGTGCTTGAGCACCGGGCCGCGAATGTCGTAGCAGACGTTGGCGAGCTTGTTCGATTTGCTGAACTGCATGGCGATGTGATCCCGAAAATGAACGATCCAGGCGGCGGGTGGACAACCGTGCTGGGAATCCTGCGTCTTCACACAGGCAGGTGTCTTGAGCGGCGGTTTCCAACAATCCGTTTGAATGCGCAGGAACCCGCTGCCAGACTGGCGTGTGACGAGGCGCAATCATACGTGCCGCCCGATCCGTGGAAAAGGTACAGATCGGGCTTTTTCAGCCGCTGAGGTGTGATGATGGAAAAGATTGAAAAGACCCTGGAAGAATGGCGGGCGATGCTCGACCCCGAGCAGTTCAACGTGTGCCGCCTGAGCGCTACCGAGCGGCCGTTCTCCGGCAAGTACAACGCTACCAAGACCGATGGCGTCTACCACTGCGTCTGCTGCAACGAGCCGTTGTTCGACTCCAGGACCAAATTCGATTCCGGTTGCGGCTGGCCAAGCTTCTATGCGCCGATCGGCGACAATGCCATGACCGAAATCCGTGACACCAGCCACGGCATGATCCGCACCGAAGTGAAATGCGCCAAATGTGATGCCCACCTTGGCCACGTGTTCCCGGACGGTCCGCCGCCGACCGGCCTGCGTTACTGCATCAACTCGGTGTGCCTGGACCTGGTGCCGCGCGAGTAACCGATGCGGGCGATCCACGGGTCGCCTTTCGAATAATTAAATTGCACACAATTCAATTGCTCGCTATTTTTGCCGTCTATCCATTTCTCAAGAGTGCGCACCATGAGCGATAACCTGCTGAACATTCCGTGCACCACCATCAAGGGCGAACAAAAGACTCTGGCCGATTTCGCTGGCAAGGCAGTGCTGGTGGTCAATACGGCCAGCAAATGCGGTTTCACGCCGCAATACAAAGGCCTTGAGGAGCTGTGGCAGACCTATAAGGATCAGGGCCTGGTGGTGCTGGGCTTCCCGTGTAATCAGTTCGGCAAGCAGGAGCCGGGTAACGAGGGCGCCATCAGCGAGTTCTGTGAGCTGAACTACGGTGTCAGCTTCCCGCTGTTCAAGAAGATCGAAGTCAACGGGACCGGTGCGCATCCGCTGTTCGTGCAGTTGAAGAAGCGCGCCCCGGGTGTGCTGGGCTCCCAAGGCATCAAGTGGAACTTCACCAAATTCCTGATCGGCAAGGACGGGCAGTTGGTCAAGCGCTTCGCCCCGGCCACCAAGCCGCAGGATCTGAGCCGCGAGATTGAAGCCCTGCTCAAATGAACAGCCTGTCCGCCGATTCGCTGAAGCTCGACAGTCAGCTGTGCTTCAAGTTGTATGCCGCGTCGCGGGCGGTGATCCGTGCCTACAAGCCGATGCTCGATCAGCTCGGCCTGACCTACCCGCAATACCTGGCGATGCTGGTGTTGTGGGAATGGCAGCAAACCGCGCCGGAGCAGCCGACAGTCAAGGCGCTGGGTGAGCGTCTGGCGCTGGATTCCGGCACGTTGACGCCGCTGCTCAAGCGACTGGAGCAACTGCAACTGGTTCAGCGTCAGCGCTCCAGCCGGGACGAGCGTGAGGTTCATCTGAGCCTTACGCCTCAAGGGCAGGCGCTGCGTGAACAGGTCGGGCCATTGAAAGAGCGGCTGTTATGCGACAGCGGGGTGGATCTGGACCGGCTCAATGACTTGCGTGACGGTCTCGATCAGTTGCTTGGGCAGATCAAAGCACTGTCGTAGTCGGCATCCACTGATCCAGCAGCGCCGCCAGTTCTTCTCGGCGAAACGGCTTGGCCAGGTAATCGCTCATGCCCGCCGCCCGGCAGCGCTCGCGCTCTTCGGCCATCGCGTTGGCCGTCAGGGCGACGATCGGCAAGTGCGGCCAGCGCCCGCTCTGGCGGATCTGGCGGCTGGCTTCATAGCCGTCCATCACCGGCATGTTGCAGTCCATCAGCACCAGATCGAACTCGTCGTGTTCCAGCTGATCCAGCGCTTCCACACCATGGGCGGCGACCACGACATCACAGCCGAGCTTGCCCAGCATCCCTTTGGCCACCAGTTGATTGACCGGGTTGTCCTCCACCAGCAGCACCCGACCGCGCCGTTGCGACGGCACGCTCTCAAGGCGAGCGCGGTCGATGGTGGTGAGTTCCGGCAACAGCGTCCGGCGCAGATTCTGATACAGCGCGTTGCGGGCCAGCGGTCGCGCCTGCTGTTGCAACGGGGCGAGCGCGGCGGCTTCTTCACCCGGAAGGAAGCTGCCGTAGGCAGTCACCAGCAGAATCGGTGCCGTCATCGCCGGGCGCAGGCCGAACAGGCATTCGGGGCAATCGGTGATGATGACGTCGGGGGAGAGGCCGAGCAGCGGGTCGTCCAGGGTTCGCTGCTCGTAGGTCAGCCCCCAGACCGGCAGCAGGCTTTCCAGCAATTCGGCCAGCCCGCTGACCGCGTTGGTGATCGCCAGCACCTTGCCGTGCAACGGTGGCGGAATCACCGCGCGGGTGTGGCAGGGCAGCGGCAGTTCGGCGCAGAACTGACTGCCGAAACCCACTTCGGAACTGATGGTCAGGCGCCCCTGCATGGCTTCGCACAGGTTGTAGGTCAGTGCCAGGCCGAGCCCGGTGCCGCCGTACTGGCGGGTAATGCCGGCACCCGCCTGGGTGAACGGCTGGAAAATCTTCACCTGCGCTTCCTGAGCGATGCCGATGCCGGTATCGCAGACTTCGATGCGTACCCCGTCCTTCCAGGAGGACAAGCGCACATCAACCCGGCCGAAGCGAGTGAATTTCAGCGCATTGGACAGCAGGTTGCTGACGATCTGCCTGACCCGGGTCGGATCGCCGAGCACCAGCGCCGGGAAGTGCGGATCGATCAGGCAGGTCAGCTCGACGCTCGGTGCCGCGTTCTGCGAGAGCAGGTTGGCGGTGTCTTCGATCAGCGAGCCGAGATCGAAGGGGATGTGTTCCAGCTCAAGTTGCCCGGCATCGAATTTCGAAAGGTCGAGAATGTCGTTGAGCAATTCCACCAATACCTTGCCCGAGTCGTGGGCGATGGACAGTTGTTGCTGTTGTTCGGCGTTGAGCGGGCCGTCGAGCGACAGGGCGATCATCCCCAGCAGGCCGTTGAGCGGGGTGCGGATCTCGTGGCTCATGTTGGCGAGAAATGCCGAGCGTGCCTCGGCCATGTCCAGCGCCGTACTGCGGGCCACCTCCAGCTCCTGGTTGGACTGGCTGAGCCGTGCGTTGATTGCCTTGAGCTCGGCGGTGCGCGCCGACACGATGTCTTCGAGTTGCGCGAGGTAGTCGGTGAGGCGGTTTTCCGCATTGCGTCGCTGCTGGATTTCCGTGGCGATGTTCTCGAACTGCTGGTTGGCGACCTTGACCAGCACGCCGATCTCGTCATTGGCGTGCCCGGCCGGACATTCCAGGGTGGTCGGCTCGGCGCTGCGCGGGTCGCGACCGCTGAGTTCGCGGATCACCCGCACCAGCGGTTTGGTCAGCATCACGTAGAACAGTGCGAGCAGGATTCCGGTGAGAATCAGGCTGCGGGCGAAACCGTTGATCAGCGTGACTTCCGCGCGGCGCAGAAAGCGGCTGCCAAACGTGAAGGTGTCGACTTCCAGTCGCAGGGTGCCGAGGGATTCGTTGGGCAGGTGATCGAGGTAGAGGCGGTCTTCAAACTGGCGTTTGGCGCCGAACAGGAAGTCGCTGATCATCCGGTAGCCGCTTTGCAGCTCCGGGCGTTTGACGCTGGCCAGCACCGTCTGGTTGTTGTCGGTCAGTTGTGCGGAAATGATCGCTGGCGAACGCAGCAGGCCCAGGGCCAGTTCCTGAGCCAGTTCGGCATCGATGTTGTAGGCGATGCGCGAGGCCGGATTATGGCTGATTTCCAGCAACGACAGGATTTCACGGTTGATGGACGCGTCTTCACTGGCATAATCGATGCCGATTTGCAGCAGGCTGAGCAGCGTGCCCAGAATGAACCCGACCAGCACGGTAAGCCGGGCCTGTTTGTACGACAGCCGGTGGGTGAATTTGATATCCATGGGGTGTTGAACCACTTCCGTTTCCCTTCGCTGCTCAAGCATAGTCGATCATGCACGGATTCCGGGGTTCCCGAAGCGCCTTGTAACAAGGGCCGGGACAGGTTTCGAACGCTGTTTGTCGTCGCTGCAGCGCCATCATCACTGTGAACGAGCCCGAGGAGAAGACGTGGATTCCCGATTGAATGCTTTTCTTGAGCGCGCCGAGTCGGTTCTGGCGCGGATCGAACCCCTGTTGCCGGCTCCACGCCCGGTCATCGACTGGGGCACCTGCCTCGCTGCACGCTGGCAGCGTGACGGTCGCAGCGGTTATCTGCTGCCGCTGGAGGTCAGCCTCGACATGCGTCTGTCGGACCTGATCGGTGTCGACCGGCAACTGGAGCAGTTGGGCCGCAACACTCAGCAATTTCTTGACGGCATGCCGGCCAATCATGCGCTGCTGTGGGGGTCGCGCGGTACCGGTAAATCCTCTTTGGTACGGGCTCTGCTGGCCGAACACGCCATGGCCGGTTTGCGTCTGATCGAAATCGAGCGCGATCACCTGGCGGACCTGCCACGGGTGGTGGAGCAGATCGCCGAGTTGCCGCAGCGCTTTGTGCTGTTCTGCGATGACCTGTCGTTCGAGTCCGGCGAAGGCGACTACCGCGTGCTGAAAAGCGTGCTGGACGGCTCGCTCGAACAGGCGCCGGACAACGTGCTGCTGTACGCCACTTCCAACCGTCGCCATCTGGTGCCGGAAAAGGAAAGCGACAACGAAAACTGGAAGCGCGTCGATGGCGAACTGCATCCGAGCGAAGCGGTGGAGGACAAGATCGCGTTGTCGGATCGCTTCGGCCTGTGGCTGTCGTTCTATCCGTTTACCCAGGAACACTTCCTCAACGTTGTCGAGCACTGGATCGGCCAGCTGGCCGCCAAGGCCGGCCTGAGCTGGGAGCGTGACGAACAACTGGACATTCTCGCCGTGCGCTGGGCAACCGGCCGTGGCAACCGCAACGGACGTTGCGCGTACCAATTCGCCCGTTACTGGGTGGGACTGAAATTGTTGGAGCACAAGGCATGATTGATTTGCAACAGAGCGGCCAGGGCCTCGAAGGCTATGGCATGTTGGCCGCACAACTGGAGTCGCTGCTGGCGGACGAGCGCGATTTCATCGCCAACGCCGCACAGTTTTCGGCGTTCCTGTTCAACCAGCTCGATGACCTGAACTGGGCCGGTTTCTACCTCAATCGCAACGCAGAGCTGGTGCTCGGCCCGTTCCAGGGCCAGATCGCCTGCGTGCGCATTCCGTTCGGTCGCGGTGTGTGCGGCGCGGCGGCCGCCAGCCTGCAGACGCAACGGGTCGAAGACGTTCACGCGTTCCCCGGCCATATCGCTTGCGACAGCGCGTCGAACAGCGAACTGGTTGTGCCGTTGGTCAAGGACGGTCGTCTGATCGGCGTGCTCGACCTCGACAGCCCGAAGCTCGCGCGTTTCGGTGCCGAGGATCAGGCCGGGATTGAACAACTGGCGGCGATTTTCCTGCGTCTGACTGACTGCTGATCACGCTCCCAGGCCTGCTTTGAGCAGCAGGGCCGTCGGGTCCACGGCATCGATCTGCCGTGGATCGAGAAAGCGTGTGGCGTACTGCAAGTACACGCCATCGCGGAGGAACAGTCCGAACAGCTCGGCATCGATGTGCGCGTCGCGGCACATGGTGGCCATGATCCCCAGTGCTTCGCTGAGGGACTTGGCCTTCTTGTACGGGCGGTCGGCGGCGGTCAGGGCTTCGAAAATATCGGCAATCGCCATCATGCGCGCCGGCCGGCTCATGTCTTCGCGTTTCAGGCGCTTGGGATAACCGGTGCCATCCATCTTTTCGTGATGCCCGCCGGCGATTTCCGCGACGCTGTTCAGGTGTCCGGGGAAGGGCAGGTGACTGAGCATCAGGATCGTCTGCACCATGTGATGATTGATGATGTAACGCTCCTCGCGGGTCAGGGTGCCCCGGGGGATGCTGAGGTTGTACAACTCGCCGCGATTGTATTTGTAGGGCGGCACGTCGAGTTTGAAACCCCACGGATTGTCCTCCGGGATCAGTTCGCCCTCGGCGCGCTCCAGCAGATGCTCGGGCTTGTCCGCCAGCAGCGGTTCGCTGACCGGCAGGGTCGCAGCCGGAGTGCGTGCCTGACGCCGGTTCTCCTCCCATGACAGGCCCAATCGATCATCCAGCGTGCGCGTCCAGGTGCGTTGGGCGATGCCTTGCAGGCGTTGCAGATCACTTTCTGCCATGGCCTCACTGCCCAGATTGCAGCGGGCGACAAACGCGAAATCATCATCCAGTGCTGTCAGGGTGGCCTCGCGCAGGCTGGCCAGTTGCTGTTCTTCACCGCCCATGGCCATGGCTTGCCAGTAACTGACCCAGGCGTCGCGCTTGAGCACTTCGAAGCGGGTGCGGATTTCGTGAAGACGGTCGTTCAGGGTTTCCAGTTTGGTGGCTTTGTCGACCACGTATTCCGGGGTCGTAACCTTGCCGCAATCGTGCAGCCATGCGGCGATGTGCAAGGCCTCCCATTCGTCTTCGTTCGGCTGGTAATCGCTGAAGGCCGGGGCCTGACTGGCTGCCGCGGCACGGGCGAGCATCAGGGTCAGCTCCGGCACGCGCTGGCAATGCCCGCCGGTGTAAGGGCTCTTGGCATCGATGGCGCCGGCCAGCAGTTGAATGAACGCATCCAGCAGTTGTTTCTGTCTGGCTTGCAGGCGCTGACTCTCGATACTCACCGCGGCCGCTCCGGACACCGCTTGCAGGAAGGCGATGCGATCTGGCCGGAGTTTTTCCAGATCGCTCGGGGTGCCGCCATCGTCGATCAGCAGCACCAGCAGGCCGACGGTTTCGTTGTGCCGGTTATGCAGACGGATTCCGATCAAATGCACCCTCGGCGAACCCATGGCCAGCAGCACTTTCTGCAGATCGGAGGCCTGTTCGAAACCCAGATTGCTGACGATCGTGTCGGCGTTCGCCAGTTGCCGAAACCATTCGGGGCTTTGCGGCGCATCAAGGCTGCGGCTTTGCAGATCGAATGCCGCCAACGCTTGAGACGTTTCTGCGACCACCAGACCGTAGGGCTCCATGCGATTGCCATCGTTTTCACGCAGATAAATCAGGCCCGCCTGGGCCTGGGCGATCTGCACTGTTTCGAACAGTACTCGTTGCAGCAGCGGCTCGAAGCGGGTTTCAGCGGTCAGGCTGTCAGTGATGCGGAAGAAGCTGGCCAGGGTGTCTTTCATGCGAGCCATCGACAGGCTCAACTGGTCGACTTCCAGCACGGGCGATCGGCGTGCGACGGGAAAGTTGAAGTCGAAGCTGCGGATCGCATCGGCTTCCTTGACCAGTGCGTGCAAGGGCTTCACCAGAATCCGCGAGATCAGCCAGCCCAGCGGCAGACATAGCAGCAAGACGGCCAGCGTGATGAGTGCTCCTTGCCAGCGCAGACGATAGGCATCGACCAACAGTTCATCTTCGGGCACCAGTAAAGCCATCTCTAAACCTTTCGGCCCGCCTTCCTGCAATTGGCTGCGTGCGACGATCCATTGTCGGCCATCGACCTCGAGCCGATTGCCCTGGTGCCCGGACAACAAGGCATGCAGGGCGGGGCTCAAGTCGGCAGCCTTGGCCAGACGGGCCGTGCGTTCATCCACGATCAGCCGGCGGCTGTCGGGATAAGCCACGGCATTGCCGTCGGCATCGAACAGGACGATTTCCGTCGCCGGCGTCACCACGTGTTTAACCAGGGTTGCAGACAGTGCGTCGAGCGTCAGGTCGGCCCCTATCACGGCGTCCTTGCCGCTGCGGCGGGCCAGTGTGGTGCCTACATTGTGGGTGGAGAAAAAAATGTAGGGTTCGGTAGTGATCTGTTCGGTCTGCTGCCGTGCATTGATGTACCAGGCCCGGCTGCGCGGATCATAAGGGTCGGCGGGGATGTCCTGTCGGCCGACCGGGGAAAGTGCCTGGTCGAAAAACAGTGACTGTGAACGCGTCAGGCCGCTGGCGTCATGTTCGATGCTCCAGACTTGAAACGCCGCCACGTCCGGTGCTTTGAACAGGGTTTTCAGCGCCGGCGTGCGCAAGGGTCGGACCATGAAGAAATCGCCGTTTCCATAACCCAGGTAGAGCGAGGCCAGATCCGGATTGTCCATCAGGGACTGACTGAACGGCTTGAGCAGCGCCATGCGCGATTCGAGGCTGGAGGATCCGGCGGCGGGAGTCTCTGCCAGCAGGCTCAGCAGGTGCCGGATCGGTGAATAAGTCGCCTGCAGGTCGAGACGGACATCCTGTTCGATTCGGCTGAACAGCTTTTCACTGCTCGACAGAATGATGTGCGTGGTCTGGTGGTAGTTGAACAGACCCAGCACCACACCGGTAAGCAACAGCAGAAAGGTGAACATGACGCTGATGTGCACATGCAGCGGAAACCGGCGTTGTTCCGGGCGCAGTGGGCTGGGCATTGCAGACTCTCCGTGTAGGTTAAGCACACTGCTCTGCCTCCAAGCATAGTTAAGCCCCGGCCATTTTGCTCTTGGCGATCCGCGCCAGTTGCTGTTCCAGTGCTTGCTCCAGTTCCAGGATGGCGAGGTGACTGGCCTGGCAGCGACGCGCGATCTCCTCCTCCGGCAGTGCTTGCAGGCAAGCCTGCTCAAGCGCATCGCAACAGTCGATCAGGCGCGGGGCCTGTGCAATGCGTGCGGCGCCTTTGATCTTGTGTGCAATAGCGGCCAGCGCGGGGTGATCCCGGGTGAGGGACAGGGCCTGCAGCTCCTGCCGATCGGTGCGGCTGCTGTTGAGCAGTTCTGCCAGCAATCGTTGGGTTTGAGAGGGGTTGTCACCGGTCAGCAGCGCCAGCCCCTTCAGGTTGAACGCCGGCGCGCGGAACAGCGGCTGAACGCTGTTGACCCATTGGCTCAGGCTGTTGAGACTCAGGGGTTTGAACAGGCATTCGTTCATGCCTGCCTGCTTGCAGCGCAGGATCTCTTCGGGCTGGGCATTGGCGGTGAACCCCAACACGGTGCAAGCCGGGCGGTGGGTCAGCTTTTCGTGCTGACGAATCGCGCGGGTCAGCTCGTAGCCGTTCATGACGGGCATGTTGCAATCGGCGATGACCAGATCGAACTCACCGCTCTTCCATTCTTCCAGTCCGCGCAGGCCGTCTTCGGCGATACAGAATCGATGGCCGAGGTATTCCAGCTGCTGGCACATCAGCAGTCGATTGGCCGGATGGTCATCGACCACCAGAACCGACAACGGCATGAGGGTTGTCTGAATCTGTGGTTCATCTTCAGCTTTCGCCACTTGCGCCGGCAGAATGGTCACTGGCAGTGATACCCGAACCTGGGTGCCGATTCCGGGCAGGCTGCTCAACCGCAGTTTTCCACCCATCATTTCGCACAGGTTGCGGCTGATGACCAGCCCGAGTCCTGCGCCGCTGACGGTTCGTTGCCCACCGTTGCCGGCCTGGGCGAAAGGTTCGAATAGCCGCAACTGATCCTGCGTCGTGATCCCGATGCCGCTGTCCTGTACGGTCAACTGCACCATCGAGCCTTCGGGGGTATCCGTGGGAAGAATGTCCAGCGTGATTCTGACCTGCCCTGTTTCGGTGAACTTGATGGCATTGCTGATCAGATTCGACAGCACTTGTTTGAAGCGCAGAGGATCGAGTTGCACATCGACATTCAGGTCAGGGGGAGAGACGGATACTGTCAGTGAAAGCTGTTTCTGCCGGGCAAGCCCTTCGAAGATTCTGACTACCGAAGCCACGGTGTCGATCAGGTTGATTCGCTCGGGTTTCAGGCTCAGTCGCCCCGATTCAATGCGCGCAATGTCCAGTATGTCGCCGATCAGACCCAGCAGGTCTCTGGCCGAATGGTAGGCCGTTTCGATGCCGGAGCGATCCGGATGAGTCTGATCCATGCGCTTGAGTGTCAACTCGAGCATGCCGATCACTGCGTTCATCGGCGTGCGGATCTCATGACTCATGGTTGCCAGAAAAGTACTCTTGGCCCGGTTGGCATCGTCTGCCCGTTCCTTGGCCGCGCGAAGTTCATCGAGCAGTTCACGGCGTTCACTGATGTCGATCCAGCCACCAATGATCCCCCGGACGTCACCACTGGAGTCTCGGTAGGGCAGAATCCAGTGATAGATCGTCAGTCGTCGGTTGCCAATGTGCAACGGCCGGTCAAGCACAAGCGGTTTGCCTTCGGCCACTACCCGCTGATAGTCGGCCTGAAATGCCTGTGCCTCGAAAGCGTTGTTCAGCGCACCCTGCATGACATCTTTGCCGATGACGTCTTCGCGCCGGGCATTGAACGCCTGGAGATAACTGTCATTGCAGCTTTGCAGCACGCCCTGTCGGTCACGCACGTAGATAGGGTGTGGCGTCCCGTTGACCAGTGTACTCATGAATTCCAGTTGGTCGTTCAAGGCCCGTTCGGCCGATTTGCGTTGTTTGATCTGGCGGCGCATGTAGGCATTCCAGAGCAGCGACAGCAGCAACAGCAGGCAGGCGCCGCCGATCAACTGATAGAAGAAACGCTGGTATTGATGCCAGGTGCCTTGCGAAATGTTTGAGTAGCCCCGCCAGCGACCATTGATGATGCCCAGTTCTTCGGGCGTGATGCTCATCAGCGTCTTGTTGATGATCGAGCTCAGTTCCGTGTTATCCCGGGCTGTCGCCAGAGAAAAAGCCGCCTGATGGGTGCCGATGGTGGTGGTGATCTGCAGGGGATGTTGGAAGGTTCGTGATGCAATGAAGTAGTTTGCGATGACCAGCGAGTTTACTGCGCCTTCGACCTGACCTTCATCGAGCAGCGCCACTGCACTGAAGGTATCCGGCGTTTCGATCAACTGGATGCGGGGAAACTCGCTGCGCAGGTAATCGATCATCGGATGGCCTTGAGCGATCGCCAGACGTTTGCGTTTCAGCTGCCCCAGGTGCGTAGGGCTGTCGGCGGCCTTTCGGGTCAGCAGCACGTATGAATTTTCCAGATAGGGACGGCTGAAATTCAGGGTTTCCTCGCGCTGGGCGGTCGGCAGCAACGCTGCGATCAGGTCAGCCTGTTGGTGTTCGACCTGCTGGATCATTTCGGCGTCGCTGCGGCTGCGGCGGATTTCGAAGCGCAGTCCGGTGCGCAAGCGGATGAGTTCGAGCAAGTCGGCGCTGATGCCGCGAAAATTGCCGTCACTGTCAAAGAACGTCAGGGGGGCGAAAGCCTCGTTGACCAATACGCTCACCACCGGATGTTTTTTCAGCCAGTGCTCTTCACGTTTGGTCAGTTGCAGCCTCTGGTCGGTCAGAAGTACGTCGCTGCCCACGCTCCAGCGTTTGGCGATATTTTCGCGCTCGCTGCCCGGCACGGCCTTGAGCGCCGTATTGATGATGGCAAGCAGCTGTGGATTGTTGCGATGAACGGCGAAGCTGAAGCCGTGGGCCTCATGCTTGCCGAAACTGGCCATGCGGATGTTGTTCAGGTAACCCTTGTTGATCATGTAGTGGGTGGAAATGGTGTCGCCGAGAAACACATCCGCCTGATCGAACGCTACGGCGTTGATTGCGTTCTGGTAGGACGGATAAGAGGTGATGAGGGCTTTGGGATACATTGCCTTGACATCATCCAGCGGCAGGTAGTGATACAGCATGCTCAGCCGCAGGCCTGCCAGACCTTCGGTCAACGTGCGGGTTTCACCCTCGCGTGTGACAAGGACCGGTTGATCGACGGCGTAAGGCCTGGACAGCACTATATTGGCGTTTTCCGCTTCGAATCCGTTGGCAGTGCCGAGCATGTCGATGTGCCCGTCCATCAATGCCTTTACGGCGACCTCCCGCGAGGCGAAACGTTTGACTCTGATCGGCAGACCGGTCGCCTGACCAATCAGTGAGGCGTAATCCGCCGTGAAGCCTTCGTAGTCTTGTCCGCTGGGCGTCATGTCGAAGGGAGGATAGTCTGGAGCTGAAGTCCCCAGAACCAACTCATTGCGAGCGTGCAGCCACGCCACTTGTGATGGATCGAACAAGGCCTGCACGGTTGTTTCGGCCGAACGACCGAGCAGGGTGAAGTCTTTCGAGGTGGGGGAGGCGGCTGTTGCAAAGGTGCAGAAACCCAGGCATGCACTCAATGCAATCATGAGACTCACTAAACGGCTGGACATGTTGGCTCTCACACGAGTGCGTTGCGTTTGGCCATTTCGATAAGTTCTACGAGAGACTTGGCCTTCAGTTTCTGCATCAGTCGTTTCTTATAAGTACTTACTGTTTTGTTGCTGAGAAACATGCCTTTGGCTATTTCCTTGTTCGTGCGGCCTTGGGCGAAAAGTTGCAAAACCATGAGTTCCCGATCATTGACTGATTTGAAAAGTTCCAGCTCTGCATAGCGCACGTCATCATGACGAACAGGGTTCAAGGCCTGGCTGGGGAAGTAGTTGTAACCGGAAAGAACAGCTTTGATTGCACTGACCAGCTCACTCAGGTCTTCCTGCTTGCACACGTAACCCGATGCGCCTGACTGCATACAGCGAATACCGAACAGGGTCGGGCATTGCGCAGTCAGTACCAGCGTCTTGAATGGCGAACTCATGGCATTGAAGCGGGCCAGGACTTCCAGGCCATCGAGCTTGGGAATACTGATATCGAGAATGATCAGATCGGGCATGCATTCGCGAATCATCTGCATGGCATCGACACCGTTATCGGTTTCTCCGACGACTTTATAACCTTCATGCTCGAGCAGCATTCGAACGGCGAGGCGGATGACCGGGTGATCGTCGACAATAAAAACGTTTTGTGGACAGACATCTCTTTGGTGTCAAAAGCCCTTAGGTTTTGACCTGCTCCTGCTCCTGCTCCTGCTCCTGCTCCTGCTTTAAAAAGCTTAAGCTCTGCTTTCGATAGGGAGTGCTCTAGGCTTGATGTTACTGACACACCACGAACTATGGCATACCCCGGAAGCCTCAGAGTTTTGCCGGTTTGTTTTGGTGCGCACACACTTGTGCAGCATTCCCGGGTGTGTGATGCGTAGGAGGATCAGCTCAAAAGGTCGTTCTGTCCCGAAGAGGGCCGAATGATTAGGCAGTTCAGTTGAAAACGAAATTGTGATGGCTTTTGGCGACCACGGCGGACGCTGCTGGTAACATATGCTCAAATATTCGTATTTACTGTATCTTTATACAGTATTGGCATAACGGTTATCTATCCTCAACTGACGCGTTTTGAGAGGCAAGGCATGTGCTCGGTCTGCTAGGCGAGTCGTTGGCCGGGGAAGGAAGCCCAAATTGGAATGTGTATGGATACGACGCAACCCCCGAATGCGACGCTACCCGGCGACGCTCCATTACCGTTCGACGCGACTCTACTGTTCAAGGCGCTCCAGTACCAACTGCTCGTTGCCGTGGAGTATTGCTATGATCTGGCACCAGACGAGTGCTTGTGGCTTGAAGTCTTCGGCGATGTGACGGTTCCAGGGAAAAACCAAACAGAGGTCAAGCTTTACTCCGATAACCTAACGGACGGCCATGCCAATTTCTGGAATACGCTGAAAAACTGGCTTCATGAAAACTTTGATCGCACCTCCTTCAAGAACTTGGTGCTGCTGACGACGCAGGAATTCGGAGCACAAACCCAGTTAAAGAGCTGGAACACTGCCACTCCCGCCGAGCGGCTCTCTGTCATGGAGAGTATCGTCGCAGCTTCTGAAGCCAGTGCCGGCAAGAAGTCGAAGAAAGAGTCTGAGGCCGGTAAGGGTATTTCCAAGCCCTCTAAGTCCCAGTCGCTTCAGCAGTACGTAATGGCATCCGAACGCCGTGACGCGTTGATGGAAGTGCTTGAGCGGATGCAAATCACGACAGGCGCCGACTCTTTGGAGCAGCGCCTACAGACCTATCAGACCCGTCATCTCAAGCCCATCCGACCGTCCAAATACCCGCAATTTATCTATGAGCTGTTGGGTTTCATGTCCAGCCCAGAGTTGGTGATCGGGGGGTGGAAGATCACCCATCAAGCGTTTACTGACAAATTGTCAGAACTCACGCATCTGTACATGAAACACCCGAAAACTTTTCCCCAAGTGGACATGGCGGCGCTCAAGAAAAGCATCGACGTCGAGGAAATTCGCCCCATGGTTTTTGCTCAAAAAATCGTGGAAATCGGGGGGGAGCAGCACCTGAAACGGGCAGCCCTGCACCGTGTGGTCGCCCAGACCACGATCTCCGATTTGTACACGGATGGTGTGCTCTTTAAGCCAATGGTGGATCTGTACCTCAGCAATCACCTCACACAGCACCAGTATGTGCGTGAGCTGGCGATGCTCGGCTGCAAGGGGGTTACCTGTTCAACCGAGATGAGCACCCAATCCATGATGTTCTTCCTTCAGCGCAATGGCCTGCCCGCTGAGCCTTTCTGCGGCTTGGAACACACCATGCCCGAATTTCGGAATGGCATCTATCACATGCTCGCAGGAGAGAAACCCGAGGATGAGGATGACGAATTCCACTGGAGGCTGTGGTGATGACTACTCAAGTCTCTGATCACCTGTACACCTTGCACAGAACACCTTTTGCATTGGCACCTGTTATCCAGAGCTTCTATCAGCACTGGGAGCCAGTCGAAAAGGATGTCCTGCTCAGCTACCTGATCCTTCCCCTCGTCACCTACAAGCCGATGCATACCTTCCTGAACAGGGCGCGGCGGGACAGCTCCGTCCGAACGATGTCCTCAGACGCGGAGAGGCTCATTGGCCTGGCCATGCGTGTAGAAGAGTTCAAACCGATCACCAATGCCGCCTTGCTTATCTTGGCAGCTGAAAAAAGCCTGGAAATCACGCCTGAGCTGTCGGTTCGATCACTGCAGAAGCCGCAGTCGGTCAATTCGGATAAGGCGTTGCTCAAGTACAGCCAGAAGTTGGCCATGGTGCTGTCTGGTGAAAACGTTGTTTCTATCTATAGGATGTTGGGGCTCAAATCGCTATGAAGTGTTATGTAGAGTACATAGGTGTCGTGGACAGTGAGCACGCCGTCCACCACGTCCCCTTCAAGCCTGGTCTTAACATCGTGACGGGCAGATCCTCGAAAGGTAAGAGCGCGATCCTCGACATATTTGATTACTGTCTGGGAAGCTCGGAGGACACTATTCCAGAGGGCATCATCACGGATCGTGCGAAGCTCTTTTTTACCGTACTGCGCTTCCCGACCATCGCGGTTGTCACGGGTCGAGCGGCATCCGGCAATCGTTGCTTTCTGCGTGAGATTTCCGGGCCAGCGGTGGACAACATCCTCCAGCTCATCGAGGACGTAGATACGTTCTTCACTCCGAATTTCTTCCAGCCCAAGAGCGAATTCATCAAGAGCCTCGGTCGCTACTTTGGCGTCACGCTGGAAAACATCGACACGGATCCGCTGCACAAGGAGATGACCGGGAAGTGGAGCGCAACCCCGTCGGTGCGCAGCTTTGCTTCGTTCATGCTGCAGCATCAAAACCTCGTGGCCAACCGACATGCGATTTTCTACCGGTTCGAAGAGAAGCGTAAACGCGACCAGGCCATTGATCAGTTCAAGATCTTCATGGATATCGTTGGGGAAGACTACTTCGATCTCGCAAAGCTACGTACCGAGGCCCTGTACGAGCTTAAGCGCGCCCAGGCTCAGATTCCGAAGCAGGATAAAATTAAGGAAGATTACCTCACCGAATTTTCCAATCTGCTGAAAGAGTACGAGGCGTTTGCTGGTCAGCCACTGACCGAGCTCACCCCCGAGGAAATCTGGAAAAAGCCCAAGCCAGCGTTGGAACGCCTCACAGGTATCTCCGTCAGGGTTGATGGCCTTTCCAGTGCGTTTGAAACCAGAAGAACGGAGCTGCGCGCCAATAAAGCTGAGCTGATGGCCAGCATTCAGAAAGCGCTCAACACCCGCTACCTGTTGAAGGTGTCTGCCGAACAAGCGTCGGGTTTTGCAGAGTCAGTAACTGCATTACCTATCCCCACGACCACTAACCTTGAACACGCAGTCTGTCCCGTTTGTGCGTCGCAATCGGATGTGGCTGAGGACGAAGCCAACAAGTTGTCGGCAGCGATTCACTGGTTGAATGGCGAACTTAAGGTCTCGACTTACGCGCGGGAAGGTTTTGGCGAGGAACGCCGGGCGATCGATGACGAACTCAAAAAGCTTCGAGCGGCGCTCACTGTCGTGGAAAAGGCTCTGAAGCCCCTGGACGATGAAGCTGATCGACTGGAGAAATCAAAATCTGTGGATGGCGCCGCTCAGAAGGCCAAGCTCAAGCTTGAGCTGGCCGTAGAGAAGCGCGTTGCGAACCCTCCGTCCGAAGCTAATGGGATGGTCGATTTTTGGCAGAAGGAAGTCGATAAGCTGGATGAGCAGATGTCTCACTATGACGTCGAATCGAAACTGTGGGCGCTGCAGAACGACATCAACACGAAAATGAAGGCCCTTGGAAAAGACTTCGACTTCGAAGACACGTACAAGACCGGCTCATTGAAATTTGATGTTGAAACCTTCGATCTCTGGCACGAAAGGCCCCTCGCAGGCGGCCACATCAAAAAGGTATTTTTGCGCAGCATGGGCAGTGGTGCCAACTGGCTGTACTCGCATTTGACGCTCTTTATGGCGCTGCACTATCAGTTTGCCGCGCATGCGAAATGCAAGGTGCCACCAATCCTGTTCCTCGATCAGCCGACTCAGGTTTACTTCCCCTCGACAGATGATGCTGAGGTCTTTAAGGCTGATGAGCTGCGTGGGGACAGGACGACCATCAAGACGGTCGACGAGGATGTGAACGCCGTGTCGAAAATGTTCACCAACCTTGCGAGATTCTGCGATTCCACCCTCAAAGACACCGGCGTCATGCCTCAGATTATCGTGTGCGACCACGCCGATAAATTGCCGCTGCTGGGCAACTACGTTTTTGAGGACTTCGTTCGTGCTCGGTGGAGGACGCGCGGGCTGATCGCGGAGTAGCCGGAGCGAGACTGGGAGACCAAGCATCCATCCTGATACAGCCCGAAGCGTGGCTGGTATCCGTTGGATTTGGATGCAGCGCTATAGCTTTAATGCCTGATGCAGCTCATCTATGTCACCCTAGTTCTATATTCGGCCCATACGTCAGAATATCCACCAAGCGCAGCGCTTTCCGTGCATCCGTTTTTAGATTGGCGAACTCTGGATCTCGTAGAGCGGTGATGAGCATTGAGCGGTCACCGGCATCTGTTGCTGCTATGAGCAACTGCCGAGTCCAGTACTTTTTCGAATCTGGGTTCTCAGATGCATAGACCACAGGAAAAACCTGGCCGGCAGTGAGTTCGCCGGCGTATAACGCCGCGAGTGGCGGCGTTGCCTCCAAAGAGGCTTCCCGAACAGTGCCTTCGTTACGATCCATTGAGTCGGGGATGTTATCTCGTGCAGCTTCAGCTGCAGTTGTTTGTGCGACAGTAAAGGTCGCAATCTCAGTGGCGGGCGGAAGGGTGCGCTCTTGTCTTTTGGCTTCAAGGGCTTTGATGGCTGCGTGACAGCGTTCTTTGAACTGATCCTGACGCGACACCGCCACAGCCCTGCGGAGTTGGCCTATTAGCTGGCCGATGTCGTCGACCATTGATACAAGGAACCAGTAGGGGCGTTCTGTGCCCTGCTGGATTAGTGCGGTGGCAACGAAAGGCCAGACGTCCTGTCCTGTGAGTGTTTGCCTCTGCAGAGTTTCGCGTAGCTGCTCAGGGCCCTGAAGGCACAGATCGAGAAGGAAGGATTCTGGGGGCAGATCCAGGTTTCCCTGATCAAGCCGGCCATTTGCATTTCCCACATCTGCGCCAAATTGCTCACGTGCATGTCCAAAGGCCTGTCGCATATCCTGCAAGGCGATCGGCAGCGCGTTTGGATCGTTTGGTCGAACGACTACTGGGAGTGCTTGGCCCTCTGCATTGATGCGGCGGAACCTCATGGGCGCCGCGTGCTCAAGGGTTTCTAAAAGCAAGGTGATGTCGGCGGGGCGGGGCGAGACCACGGAGCGATCAAACGCTTCAAGCCACTCAGGTGCCTCCTGGGGGACTTCAGGCAGGATCAGGAACAGAGACCGCAGGGCATTTACCCGTTCGGTCATGGCATCGTTACTTTGGAATTTCTGTATGAGGTCATCGATCAGCACATTCTGATCGATGATTTCATCCGGCGGTATTGGTAGTCGTTCCATGTACGGGCGGATGCGAGTTGACTTGGCTAGAAGCTCAAGGAAACCGTGAACCTTGAATGCTTGTTTTAGCGTGACTGTACGAGAAACGCCAAGGCCAGCATGGAGCCCGGTCGCTCTATAGGTGAAGAGCACCGAAAACCCCTCTGACGCCTGAAGGATCGTCTCGCGATGTTGGGCCGGGTTGCCTACACCTGCGGTCAAAAATGAGCTAGCAGGGATGGGCGCGCGGAGTAAATCCCTCATGTCCGACAAGATCTGTCGAGCACTTTTGTACTGTGTCGGAGAGGTTGCCAGCGCTTCATCGCCCCGAACCTGCACGATGATGGCGGCTAAAGCCTGTTCAGCGGCGGCTCCGATCAGTCCAATCGCGGGTGAATATCGAGCGACCTCAACTCTCAGGCTTCCCCGGTTTGGCGTGCCGAGGCAATGCAGAGCCAAAGCCAATGATTCTTGGCTGGCTTCCAAGAGACGTATTGCGCTATTGCTAAGGTATCTGGGCATCGCGAATCCTTGCGCTGCAGAAGTAGTAACTCGACACTGGATGGCGGCAGGAAGAGAGCATCTCTGGCGAGTTCAATGCGATCATTACCTTGTAGGGCGACCAAGATCGGATTGCATCACTGGGTGTGAGGCATGCGCTAGGGTCGTGTTGATGTATCTCAGGCGATGCTAACACTGCGACCGGAGAGTTGAGTCGGGCTTGCATGCCCCCCCCTCATGGTTGCGACTTGGCCGCCTCAGTCCAACGCTGATAGCTCTGCTCCGCATGATTTGGGTTATCGATCTTCGGCTTCGAGCGAAACGCGGACGCCTTTTCAGCTAAGACCTCTAGCCGCTCAGTTACCTGGGCAGCCATCCATTCTTGACACGCCCAGAGCTTAATGTTCTCTGCCGGCTCTTGGTGGTTAGGCCAGCAGATCAAACTGGGCCTTTATTTACCCGCCCGAAGTAATTCAGCGTGTCGGTCAAGCCATCGTAGTCGCTCGACACCGTTGGCAGCAGTCGACGCACGAACTTTTCGAGCTCTGCGCCGTGCAGCAGCCCGATCTTGGACTTCAGTAGTTCAATCAAATCTATCCATTCCTATCTGCAAGAAAATACGGTCTTTATTCCTGCTCCGGAACATCAGTGAGTTTTACCGTTTGAAGCATCCTCAAAAGCAAAAAATCGTCTGGGGCGTTCATGATGAGCTCTCCATCCGGGGCGACGTTTACTTCACACAAACGAGGGTGGCTCAGCAGTCCCGGTGGCAGCGGGTGCCGAGCGAAGGGGTTGTGGAGCACGTACAATCCATCAATCAGATGTTCGCTGTAGTCTCGCTTTATCGCGGAACGCATGATCGGATGCAGGCTGCCTGGGTTGGGGTGGAGCGTGCAGTACACGGAGAGGGCATCAGGGTTCTCGGCTAATGCCCTTAATTTTCCCCACGTCGCGAGACTGCTGTAGACGATAGCGGAGACCTCGGCATACGAGTCATCGCAAAATAACCCG
This sequence comes from Pseudomonas sp. PHC1, assembly GCF_046487845.1. Classification (NCBI taxonomy): domain Bacteria; kingdom Pseudomonadati; phylum Pseudomonadota; class Gammaproteobacteria; order Pseudomonadales; family Pseudomonadaceae; genus Pseudomonas; species Pseudomonas sp. PHC1. Next base: position 136,265 of record NZ_JBJXHJ010000004.1, on the reverse strand, counting down.
ACTTCGATGTAGGTATTGGCATTTTTCGGGGCGGCTGTGACGTTGTAAGCGGCGACGTGTGTATCGCCAGATTTGGTCGCAGCTTCATCGTGATACAGCCCATAGAGTGCGGCCATGATCGGGCGGCCGGCTGCAAAATGCGCGTGCGGTCTGTCGAATGATGCAATGCCTATGACGAAGGGTTTGTCTTGAGCGTGCCCAAGTTTTGAGTAGCTGTTCCTATATTTCCTGACCTTCGCATCGAAGCTGTTGCAGATCCGCAAGGTGGACTCAATGTTGAAGTCTGTGAAGTCTTTCGGTGGATGGGCCATGGAGAAGCCGTAAGCGGGCTGCCCTCCAGCCGGCGGGTTTGCGATCGTCGCTTCCAGGCAAAATGGGACTTCACCCTCAACGACAAAATCGGGCGCATGGTGACGAGGATCAATCGGCAGCCCCCATTCCTTCAGAGTCGCGAACAGATACAGCTCCCAAAGCGAGGACTCGAAGGTGGTTTGAAGTTCTTTTACAAACTTTCCATCACGATCTTCGAAGCCCTCGGCCCATTCAGACAACACGGCGCGTTCAGGGCTATAGATGGCTGCTGTCATCATCTGGAAGATCGGATGCTGCGCGGCGGTAGCGACCTGAGGGGAAAACAGATCAATGGGCATACGCCGAGCACTCCATCATGGCAATTTCAAGATTGATTGTGATGTCACTACCAATATCGAGCATGGAGTCTTCCTTGTGTGTTGAGCGCTCATCGGCGCATTGAGCGGCCAGCTTCGTCCTCGTCGGTAGCTGTCCTTGATGACGGCCATTATGGCTAGAGGCCATTGGCTGGGCAGGATGCCCTCATGCTCGGATCGGCTTGGATCTTGCCGGGGTGATTGAGGAATCCGCTGAATTCTGACCAACCGCTCCGGGCCTTTGGACACCTGGTTGGCGATGCACGAGAGAACAGGCGATGATTGCCCCCGTCAAAACGGAGATGTCAGGTATCTCTAACACAAGGACGTAATCAATGCGATCATCGCAGACTTCAAGTCGATGCATGATGATCAGTAGCCCGATGTGGTGTGCGATTTCGTCGCTGATCCCGCCACGCTTGCCCAAGTCGTGGAGATCGGTGGCATGCCACCCCCTAAGGTTTCCCATCACTTCGCTGAGAGCGTCGTAAACTGACCAAAGTCCAAGTCACCCGGGACTTAAAAAACTTCTGGAAGTCGACGTATGACGAGGTCAAGAAAGGCCTTAAGGCAGATATTCCAAAGAATCTTGGCCTGACGACCCTTTGATGGCGGAAGCTACCGCACGATCTAAACCGAGGGGAGGATAGCTAAGCTTCAGTAAATTTTTAGGCATCGCATTCAACTCCTGCGCCTGAAGAGCTACGTTTACCGGTTGGCTGTTGATGGAGCGCAGCGAGTTGGAAGGCCTGTTCTCGAGGTATCAGTCCTTCTGCCAATATCTCTGAACCGTTGATGTGGGCAACCCTAGCTGACGCGCAGCTTCGGCTTGTGTCAGGCCCTGCTTTTTCAGTTCAACAACGGCACTGACCCTCTGAGCATCCGCTCGAGTTCCTCGAGACCGCCTTTTCAATGCGCCGTCTTGAATCTGATCCTCCATGATTTTAAGGCCACCCGACTCGATGAAGCCTTGAAGCTCTTTTTGCGCATTTTTTATCAAATGTTCAGGAGCCTCCTTGTCACGGATCGCCAAGCACAACGCCAATAGAGTCAGAAGGTTGATATCGAGCGTTTCGGCGATCTTGACGAGGGTCGGTAGCGTCGCCTGGATTTTCCCTTGTTCGAGCAAGCTAAGGTTGCTCTGGCTGATGGTTCCCGACAGGGCCTCATAACCCAATCCTTTCATTTGCCGGATGGCGCGCAGCGTGACGGCTAGCTCTTCCTTCACGTTCAATTTCTCAAAATGAAGGATAGAGCCATACTCGCAGCGACCCACCAAATATCTTAAATTGTTAATGGTGGGATTTTTGCTTATGATGGCCATTCAACAGGATGCATAGCGCCAAGGAATCGCGTGCCTTTCGGCAGCATCCCTATCCGGTTGCCAGAAGCATGAGCAGGGTCAATCGAAGGCTGCCTTACGCTGAGCTTATTCAGAGCTTGGCAGGGTTTGAAATAGGGTTTATCCGCAGTGTTTGTAACCAATAGCAGCAATTTGCAGGGCCAGTTTAGAACTCCCGACGGTATTCGAATGCTCTGGAAATCCATGGATATCAGTCGGTGCGAGTACTCGTTTCTGATCGAGGGAATGGGATTGGAGGATGGTGGCTTTAGTCCGGTTGCTCACCTAGTTACGGATGTGGAAACCGTTCAGATGATGCGTGCAGCAGAGCAGGGTGAGTTCATGATCGTGACGAACATTCATCTCATCCTTCCACCTACAAAGCGCGAGCAGGGGTCATACGCAATGGAGCTTCTCTCTGAAATTCGTATTCAGCCTGGCACCGAGGCAAACCCCGTCTACGAGTTCATCACCGGAACGGGCCATATCTACACCAGTGCACGCACATGATGGTTCAAACACTGGAGGCGCCATGTCAGTAACACTTGATGAGATTGCTCAGTTTTTTTACGGAAGTGGGGAAGTCGTTCTTGGTTGGCATGGCGATCAAGAAGAAATAATAGCGCTCGCCGAAGAGACTTTTCCGGGGAAGCCTTTCTGCCTAGTGAAGCAATGGATCATCGCTGATCTCCAGCTCACACAAGCGGAGCAGGATCGTCTCGCATCAATGGGGCTGCTTCCAAAAGCGGTCTACTCCCATGAGGTCGTCCTAGACAGTCGCCGACGTTTTTCTCCCGGCCACTGGGTGCGCACCAATTTTGGAATTTCGCATGACAACCCGTACATGTTTGAAACTAAGAGCACGGTCTATCTGTTGCTTGGTGATGGTGTAAGGAAGCCAGCAGCACTGAGTACCGTTTTCTCGTTTCGAGCGTAACTGACTCAACACTTTCACCCACGCTGCCATTCAGGCAGTGCGATTGGCTACGCCTTTAAAAATTGCAGGAGCACGTTTTGATTCGATTTGATTGCCGGCAGGTCACTGGAGTGATCGAGAAGCCACGAGTGATTGCCACCGAGGAGGGGACTGTGACCGCGCGCATCGTTATCGACGGGCAGGTATTGCTGAATGTTTTGCTGCCAGGAAAGATTTTTGAGGAGATCGAGGCGGGGGAGCGAGTGACCCTGTACGGCATCTTCACGAAGAAAAAAGACAAGACTGAAAACAAAGCCACCATTTACGCCATGAAGGGCGCGAACAGCAAGCTGGTGGCGGCAAGGCAGTACCAGATCAAGGTACCGGTGATGCTGATGGCCTACGCAGTGCCGTTGATGATCTTGGCATTCATTGCCGGGTGCTTCCTTTCTCCCTATCCGATTCATCTAGTTTCCGGAAGCGTTGACCCTGATTACCTGGTTCGGACGACCTTCGTTTGGGCGTTCTGGGAGGGGATCTTGGCAGGGCTGGTAATGGTGGGGATTGCGATCAATTGGATCGTGAAAAGCAATGACCCGGAGAGCTGGGCAGTGATCGATGCTGTGACGCTTTCCCAGCGCTTCAGTAAGGCGTTTAAGTAAACGCTAGATAGCCTGGCTTTCCCTTTGGTGAAGGCTTTCTAAGCGAAGGAGAGGTGGCTCGTGCAGAACGATGAGCTTAAGCGTGAGCGACGTCGCAAAGCGGTAGCGGAGGTTCTTGGCTGTCAGGCACTCGAAGGTGTGAGGCCTTCCTCTACGCACCTTGCTGAGATGCAGCGATATGCGGATGGCCTGGTGAGTCTTGACGAACTTTTGATGGAGTTGATTGAGTGCATACGGCAGGGCTCTCCACGGTAAGCAGTTAACTTCCAGGAGGGCCGGCTTTGAGAAATCTTTACTATGGTTGATTTGTACTGCCCGACAAGCAGCCAGCTGACGCCGAATGATCGAGTTCTATTTCTCGATTTTGATGGTGTGCTGCACCCGGACGACGTTTACCGTACCCAGAGTGGTTTGGAATTGCGCGCACCCGGGCAACTCATGATGCATGCCGGAATCCTGGTAGAGATACTGGAGGACTTTCCTCCAGTCAAAATCAGCTTATCGACAAGCTGGGTGCGCATCCTCGGTTACCGCCGTGCACGCGCTGCCTTACCGCTAGAGTTGCAGGCTCGCACCGTGAGCAGTACATGGCACTCAAGGATGCCCAGGGCTCCGTTTGAGGGCTACGACATGCACAACCGCTATCAGCAGATCCGTGCTGCGGTAACTAGGGCCGGCCTGACGAATTGGATCGCCCTGGATGATGACCCTTTCGAAAGCTGGCCGGATCACGATCGACGGCTGATTCGCACTGATCCTGACCTGGGTCTTAGCTCAGCGCTGACCCAAGAGCAGCTACGGGTCAAGTTGAGAGCCTTGATGGGGATGTAAGAACATTATCTGCGTCGCTTTGGAATTGCTGCTCGGGGTTTATTTGATTCAGTAACCGTATTCGTTCAGCAATTTGTGCAGGAATTCACGCCGTCTATGAGCGATGCAAAGAATTAGGTAGTCGCGCTCATAGTCTTTGGTCGAGAGGTGTCCGGCATCCACAAGGCCATGTATGTAGCCTTCTGCTTTGCCTCTCGCTTCGAGCAATGCCTCTATTGTGGTGCTTTGGTAAATGTCTTCAGCTAGCAGTCGCCACCGTTTCTTCTGCTGCTGCCCGATTGGGTCGTCCGAAAATTTTGGTGCGTTGATCAGGGGGTTGAAATCAGTACGTGCGGCGGGTTCGTTCATAGCGGATTCTCAGAGCAGTTATGGCTGTGCCGAGGCTATCATGCGCACATTTAATGGCTTGCTGTTGGCTAGATTTGTAGGCGCTGGCGCGAAGGAACGACTTCAATGATGGCGCAGGTTTTTGATAGCACCTTTGAAGCCTGGAGTTGGATATGGGACATCTCAGCCTTGAGGACATTTACCCCGATGACGTAGAAAAATATGGACATATGCGAGTAGGAATGACCGATCTCTACGTGAAAGACAATCACGCCGTTTATGGTGTGGTTACGCGTGGCGAATACCGCGAGCTGACCAGCAGGTTGCTGCGTGATGAAGCGGTACAAATGATCATCAGCGCTAAGCTCGCCGCATTACCAGAGGACTACGATCCGTGGATTAGACGGATCGAGCGCAACCGCGCCTTACGCGCTAGGTATGGGGACAAATTCGATCCTTGGGGAGAGGACTGACAGCCCCGCGTCGTGACGAATGCAGCGCCTCATATTACTCGGTCGACCTGGTAGTTATCCAACTGACGATGTTCGATTGATGACCAAGGCTGCTGTAGAAGCTGTTGATCGCGTGTTCAGACCAGGATTCAAGTACAGCAAGGCTGAGGTACTCCTGCTCAACCTTTGCCAAAAAGGTGAGTACACCGATGACCTGTTTTCAATTTCCCAGCCGGTCGCCACTGAGAAAGTCATGAGCGTGCTGGATTCCATCAATGAGCGATGGGGTAGGGGAACACTGCGCTTGGCGAGTGTGCCAACCAATCCGGATTGGGGTATGCGGAGGGAAATGATGAGCCAGAGCTTTACGACGCGGGTTGATCAGCTTTGGACGGTGTACTGCAGGTGATTGGAGTTTCGCCATCGACAGACGGCGGCGGGGGAATCGGCAAAATAGGATTATTGGAAATTATGGCTCAGCCATAATTATTGCTGAGCCATAATTTTTCACTTCAAAAAGCCCCTGTAATCGGAGCAACACTTCGTCATCCAGATAGGCGGAAATTCCTGCTGTTGCTGCGACGTCGAAAGCAGATAAGATTTGATCATGAATGATCCTCGTATCCCTATCCTCACTTCTGAGAACCGCGTACAGAGCAAGACCGCACCGGTGCTTACTGAACAACTGGAAGCTCACCCCTCCGTAACCAGAACTCTCGAACTATTGGCTGCTGACATGAATGCGCATCCGGAGCACATTCGGCCCGTAGATTTGCTTCTGGTCGATCGCATCATTGCGCTAGTCGGTCAGGTGGATGTCGACCTCAATACGCCACTCTTGGCGGAGGACGAATAAATCAGGCCAGCGAACCTCGACTCGCATACATGTGGCTCCCTTACTCTAAATTCAAATTCCTATTTATGGTGTATCGTTAGGGGACTACCTACACAGAGATCCCCCATGTCCAAGCTCGCAGAATTCCGCCAACTCGAAAAACATCTAGCCGAGCAACTCCAGGCTCTAGAAGCCCTGAAAGGCGATGCCGGCCTGAAGCAAGAAATCGAATTCGAAACCAAGCTCCGTGCCCTGCTTGCCAAGTACGGCTATAGCTTGAAAGACGTGATTAACCTGCTGGATCCACAAGCAGGTCGTCGCGCTCCAGCTGTCGAATCCAAAGCAGGCAGCCGCAAACCTCGCCAGTTGAAGGTCTATAAAAATCCTCACACCGGCGAAGTAGTCGAAACCAAGGGCGGCAACCATAAAACTCTTAAAGACTGGAAAGCGAAGCACGGCGCCGCGACTGTTGAGTCCTGGCTGACCAAGTAAGTTTGGTTTGAGTACAAAAGGGCCTGTGATGGCCCTTTCTTGGTCAGCTTTTGCTGCGCCGGCAACGCTCCGAGCAGTAACGCACTTCATTCCAGCAGCGTGCCCATTTCTTCCTCCATGTAAAGGGAAGTCCGCAGGTCACACACGTTTTGACTGGAAGCTGGCTCTTTTTCAAAATGACCCACCACCATCTAATTTGATGAGCAGTCCCTGATGAAAAAAACCAGCAGGCTTAGGTTCGATCCTGTCTCACATTCGAAGGTGGATCAGGCCATATATTCGCTGGAGCAGGAGCAATTCTTTCGGAGTGCTCTTTTCAGGGAAACGGAGACGTCTTAGCTCATACAACTACTGCGTTCAAGCGGGAATTAACCCTGCTTCCTGATAGCTTGAAATCAAATCGTCGAACAGATCGATATTCTCTCTGGTTCGAGCTATGAGCTGCGCGCCCGCCACTGCGGTGTAGATCGCAAGCGCGCGTCGCTCACAACTTTCAGCATCACCCCATTTGTCGTCAGCAAGAACGTCTGCAAGCCACTTTACGTTCACGTCTGCGAATGCCCTAACTTCCTTGGACACTTGATCAGGGAGGTCTTCGAACTCGGCGGCCATGAAACTCGAGAGACACAACCGATTCCTGTTCTCTAGGGACTTGCGGAAAATCGATGGGTAGAGCTGCAGACACCGCTTCGGGTCAGCGTGGGAAAGCCGGAGGTTACTGAGCGCCTCCATCGTTTCCTGCCAATACCGTTCTGCAACGGCTGCCCCCAGGTCAGCCTTGCTTTGGAAATGGTAGTAAATGCTCGCATTCTTGATACCTACCTCCTCAGCAATGCTGCGGAAGTTAATCCCGCCGTAACCGTGTAACTGGGCTTCAGATTTAGCCGCTGCCAGGATTCGCTCTCGAGCATTCTCGCTCACGTCACACCTTCCTCAACTGAATCCCACTGGATGTGCCGCTGATCGTACTCCTTTCACTCTAACCTGCCAATTGACAGGTAGGGGGTTGGCGGCGAGAAAATTCCGGTGCAACCTCAACCTACCAACTGACAGGCAGGTAATACCTCATGACTACTTCACAACCACTCGATGACGTCTCTACCATCTCTCCAATGAAGATCTATGACTGGTTTGATGGCCCATACCCAGCACGAGTGCGTATCGCACTTGCCGAAAAAGGCATGTTGCCGAAGATTGAGTTCGTTTCGGTGAATCTCTGGACTGGGGAGCACAAATAGGCTGAATTTTTGGCGATCAACTACTCCGGCACCCTCCCTATGCTTGAGCTGAAGGATGGAACACGGATTGCTGAGTGCACCGCCATCACCCAATATTTGGATAGCTTGGATGGCAACCCGACGCTGACCGGGGAAACGCCCGTTGAGAAAGGTCTGATCCACATGATGACCAAGCGTGCGGAAATCGAATTCCTCGACGCGGTTAGCGTTTATTTCCACCACGCAACGCCGGAACTTGGGCCAAAGGTCGAGCTTTACCAGAACGCCGAATGGGGCGCGAAGATGGGAGAAAAAGCGACCTGAGGCATGCGTTACTTCGACAAGCTCCTTCAGCAACAGTCCTATTATGCCGGCGACAAGTTTTCGATGGCGGACATCGCAGTCATCGGCGGGATGATCTTCGCGTCATTGGTGAAACTGCCAGTTCCTGAAGAATGTGAAGCGTTGCGCGCTTGGTATGCAAGAATGCAGGAGCGTCCGAGCTACAAAACTTGGCGCGCTTTGGTTGACCAAGGTGCTCCTAAGAGCTGATAGCTAACGGACTCGGTATCCGCCATCTCCATATCGGTGGCGGATACACTTGTTTTTATAGTTTATCGTTTTTAGATCAGGTGTTTTTGACCCCTCTCTACGCTATATCGAATTAGTATGTCTTTCCCGAGGTGGCGGATGGGCTGATGAGTGACCTCATGCATCTGGATGCTTTGAGAGAAGGGAGACAGGTGCATTTTGCTAGATATTTTTTTAGTCCAGATCTTGAATTGACATCTAATCCAAATATGTAAATTTGGTATGTTGTGAAAAGACTAATCACATCGAGATCTCACATGTCAAAACTCGTCGAATTCCGCCAACTCGAAAAACACCTCGCCGAACAGCTTCAAGCTCTTGGAGCCCTGAAGAGCGATGCTGGCCTTAAGAAAGAGATCGAGTTCGAAACCAAACTGCGTGCTTTGCTCGCCGAATATGGTTACAGCCTGCCAAACGTGATCAACTTGCTCGATCCTCAAGCTGGATGTCGTGCTCCGGTGGTTGAATCCAAAGCCGGTAGCCGTCGACCTCGCCAGGTCAAGGTTTACAAAAATCCGTACACTGGAGAGGTCGTCGAGACGAAAGGCGGAAACCATAAAATTCTTAAGGAGTGGAAAACGGAGCATGGCTCGACGACAGTTGAGTCTTGGTTTGCTAAGTAAACCTATTTTTAGTTAAAGGGCTAGTTGGCTAGCTCTTTTTATAAAGCTTATAATTTTATTTAGATGGCTGTTGGTGGGGTGATGTTTGGCGTAAACTATAAAATATTTAAGGGGTTACTGATAGTCAATAGTGAATACAGCTGATGCATTTGCAGGGCCTGCAGTGATTGTATCTTCGACTTGAATATAACGAGCTCTCAATGGAATACTGTAACTGGCACCTTCATCGGCCCGCGCTGTAATACCACTGGGCCGCAAGATAGCTAGCGGTAATGGCCCGCCTGAACTGTCTGCGAGTTGTAAGCCTACACCTTTTGCAGTGGGATTTTCTCCAGGTGCTGTAGGAGTTAAGCTTAGTATACCTAAAGCCGGATTTATCGCAATTGTCGTAGGATCCAGTCGTATTTGTAGTGCGTTATTCTTGCGTGAATTCAAATTGTCAGCGCTGCCTGTTTCACCATTACTCGTCCAGTTCGGGCCGCTGGCCCGAAAATACCCATTAAAGGCCGGGCAATTATTCAGAGAAATAGAGAAGTCTTTCCATGGTGTGTAAGTATCTTTTCCAGAGAATTCACTGAGTTTGTGAGAGCCCATCGGCACTGAAATATCTGGGGTTGAGCAAGTGCGTGAGACTATGTTGATATTGCCATTGAAACTAAGTCTCACAGGGTCGATAGTATTGCCTGAAATCAAGTATCTAGCGGTTGATGGTATGTTGCTGCCATTGATGACTCCTGCGGATACCGGGCCTATCTTTATGAGTAATAATGTAAAAGATGTGGTGCCAGGCGTGATGGCGACTGTACAAGCCCCAGGAAACCCTGTGCAGTTTTTCCAGCTCCAATCATAAGGTACGGCGTCTGATCCATGAGTGATTACGATCCCAATGCCGGGTACACCGCTTTCATAGACTTTCCCTCCATAAGGGGAGGATGACCAACTACTCAATGGCAGGGGAGTGCTGGTGAAGAAATTCCTTTCAATAGCGTCGGTTACAATGTTATTACAGGTTACTCTAATAGCCGTGGCAGGGTAGAAAGTCTGCCTGTAAACCTCGGCACCGAGAGGTACATCACGACCCACAGTCAAATTTCCGCCTAGAAGTGGCATTGTCACACTGACTCCCCTATTGCCTACTGGGTTATCATCAGCAAAACGACAGCTATTGGCACTGACTAGGCTGCTATTTAATAGACCAAGGCTGCAAATGATAAAGCTATATAGCTTTACTGATGAATAAATTTTAAAGTCACTGAGCCGTTCGAAAAAATAATACATGTCAAGCTCCGACTAACTTGGTCGCGGGGTTTGAGATTGGTGTGTATCCAGCATAGACGTACAGAGCGCATCTACTTGACGTAATTGCTTGCCGTCATTTCTTTCGGGTGGTACTCGTAATGAGCATTGTTCATGTGGTTTGTCGCCCCAAGTGATCAATAACCAGCGAGCGTCATCCTTGATACGTGCGTACAGTTGACCCCCTTGGCCCACGACTCCTATTGATACTCCGCGATCATCCACCACGCTGGCACCAAACGGCAGGGCTCTACCGCCATCTAGAGTAACGTTGAGCAATAAGGCTTGCCCAGTGTTAGTGCCGTATTTTATTGCTACTACCGCACCTGCGCGCGGAGCCACCTGTTGGCTGGTTTCAGTTAATTCGACATTGAATGACGTGCCCAAAGGATCGATAGCTACTTCATTCAATTCATAAGGTCGTAAGTATGGGACAACCGCATTACCATTAGCGTCGAGTTTTAGGTTCGGAAAACCTACTACCTTCGCGCCTTCTGCTCCTGGGGCGATGATCACGGCCATAGTTTCACCCCGATAGGGCGTAAACGTGATTCCACCTTGATGTCCTATCATGCTACCGCTGGCATTTAAAGATAGGTTGTCATAGTTCTCGCCGCGACTGACTGTCGCTCCTACAATGGCTTTATTTCCCGTGTATTGGCCGTTTATCGTGGTGTTGTTTGTATCGCTAGTACCTTCATGGCCGCCTGTCACCGAGTAGGTATATTGACGTTCTTCACCAGAAGTTCCACTTAGCGTTGCCTGTTCGCTGTAAATGCCATTTGTGTCCCGTAGAGCTCGTATCGATAGTTGAGGCTGATTGATTGAAGAGCCGAATGATAAAGGCATACTCATTGTGAATAGCAGACTGCTATCCATATCTCCCAATCCGATACGACTGCGTATGGCATTGAGACCATAGCTGACTTGTCCTATCTGTTTGTTATAGCTAAGTTGGTACTGTATGTCTCGCCCTTTTTCGTTCCAATAGTTTTGCGTGAATCCACTAAATGCTAGTTGACCCCAAGCTCCTAAGCGCTGGTTAGCGGTAAGTGATAGACGACTGCGAGGGCGACCAAAAAAAGAGGTATCCATGCCATTGCGTTCAGTATCCAGCAATTGCATCGCATTGCTGAAGTCAAGATAGTTATGGGTGGAAAATCTAGTTGCCGCCACAGCGATGTTACTGCCAGTGCTTAGTATATTTTTGCTGAAGCTTAAGCGTGCGCTCTGACCGGTAGCTTGACCACTTTTCAAATTTGTTTCAGCTTGTGTTAAGTCCATTGCTACGGCACCAATAGGTGTGCCGAAGGCTAGGCCGCCTAGTATAGACTGGTAATCGTCGCTAGCCTGAAAACCACCGTAGCCAGTAAAAATATTTGTTAGTCCAAGCTGGTATGTGCTTTGGAATAATCGCGCTTGTCGGTCGATATAGTTATTACGGGTTTCACCCGCCGTTACGCTAAATCGAGATGCACCAGGGCGTAAAAGTTGGGCGGTAGCGGCGTAAGGCACAATAAAACGCTGTTCACTTCCATCGGCCTCGTAAACTATTACCTCAAGATCTCCACCATAACCAGTGGCGTATAGGTCATCAATCGCAAATGCACCCGGCGCTACGGTAGTTTCGTAAAGCAGGTTATCGGCTTGCCGCACTGCCACCCTGGCACCTGTTCGAGCGATACCCCGGATAACCGGTGCATATCCACGCTTCGATTCGGGCAGCATGCGGTCGTCCGTGCCTAATTGCACACCACGGTACGCAAGTGTGTCGAAAATCTCACCGCTGGTGTTGGCCTCACCCGCCGTCAACTGACTCTTTAGGCTGGTCACATCGCGCTGGGCATAGGTATTGAGTGTCTGATAATCCTGACCTACGTCTTTTTGCCAGTTCAACGAGCCGTTGTGGCGCAAGCGCCAATCGCCAACATTCAAGCCAGCATTCAGACCTAGATAAGCCGAGTCGTAGTTGCCGAAATCAGTTTTATTATGGTTGGCATTGAAGCTGTAACTTAGAGTGCCGGCTGTTACACCACTATCCCACAATTCAGGGCTCACATATCCTCGTGCGTCGCGACGCATTGCAATCTGTGGAAGGCTAATTTCCAGCTGTTGATTGGACGGAGAAAATTTTGCCGTGGCACCGTCAATCAACTTACTAATATCTAGGCACAACGCGCCACTCTCCAATTCTGCTGTCGCTTGGAGGGATAGTTTGTACATGTCCACTCCTACCAGTTGGAGTAGTCCTTTACTGAAGCATACAACTGGGCTACTTCCGTTCTCAGTAGCATTGATCCGAATGTCCTGACGACTTATCATCCTGCCATTTACTGCAACGTCTGCTCGATACTCTCCCGGCAACACAGGATTGCCCTTTTCATATTGAGTTAGGTCGAGTGTGCGAGAGTCTTCTGGTAAAAAGACATCGTTGAATTGGACTTCCTCGGCCCATGCCGACTGACTTGCAAGCACACCTAGCGGCAACGCTAGAGTCTTGAAGGGCTGCGCCGTCACAGAGTTCATGGCAAGGCGAATGCGAGTCAGAAGGCATTTGCCCTGACGGTGAATAGTCGTCATAAGTTACTCGTTCGCTAGAACGTCGCTTTAAGATTAAGGCTTGAGTTGCTGTTTGATTGGTATCAGAGCGCCGTAGTCGTTGATGGCCTTGAACTCGACTTGAGCGCCGTCGCTCCTTAGCGACTTGAGGCCTGGCAAAGCAAACACTTTGGTTTCACCGGGGCCAACCATGCCGTTTTCGCTGTCGAAACGTTGGTTGCCAGCCACCAGAGTCAGCTCCACCTGTGATACGTGATATGCCGTTGGATTAAATGCTTGCAGAGCGTAGCTTTGTGCTTGCTTGATCACCGTCCATTGCAAAAGTGGTGGGGCTTCTGCGGCGTTGCTCGGTAATCCCTCTGGACGATAAAAAATCTTGATCCGGGAGCGAAAAGCCATTTGCAGTACGTTAAGTTCTGCTGAGCCTTCAGGCTTAGGCGGGATCTCTAGCACATTGAGCCAGAACACCGATTCTTTATCAGACGGCAACGCCGCGCCAGTAAACATAAGGCGCAGGCTTTGACCCTTGTTCGGGTCAATTCGCGAGACAGGCGGTGTTAAGACAAAGGGGGCCTTAGAACTGGTAGGACTCGAATGCAAATCACCGGTATCAACCCAAGCCTGCATTAGAGCTGGCTTCAATCCATTATTGTTGAGTTTGACAGTGATTTCTTTCTGGTTCGCCGGGTATATGAGGCGCGTTCCGGTGATCACCACCCCCGCGACAGCTTGAGTGCAAACCACTGTTGTGAGCATCAACAATATTGCGCGACATAATAACCTCGTACTTCCCATATATACCTCTTTATCCGCACGGCTGCATACTCATTAATAGAGTATGCAGCTACGAGTGGTATATAATTATTGATAGTCAATCGAGTAAGTTACAGAGCTGATAACAGTGCCGGGGGTTGTAGCGGCAGTGGCGAAATATTGTACTGCGTAGGGCATGTTTACAGCGCCCCCAACTAGGGTGTTACGGGTCGTATTGGTTATCTGATTAGTATTACCTGCCTGGATAGCCGAGCCGTTAGCAGCGTCGATTAGCTGCAGTTGTACTTCACTGGCAGTGCCAGTCATATTGTTTAAGTTTCCACTAACTGGATCAACCGATGCACCTGCCTCAAAGAACGCAGCAGCTGTAGTAGCTGCACCTGTACAAGCGCTCAACTGAATGTTAAAGCCTGTCTGACCAGCGACCTCGCCGGAGGTGCTAAGTACACTGGTGGACACAGTTGGGAGTGTCACCGTTGCAGCGGTCGGTGTAACGACACCATCGACAGCGATGGTGCAGGTTTGGGTTACCAACTCTCCGTTGAAATTGATCGTTCCATCGGAAGCGTTAGCAACCTGAATAGTAGTGGCGGCTAGCAGTATAGCGAATGACAGGGATTTACGGCTCATCGAAAACTCCAAAGTTGAGTCTTAAAATGTTGCGATTGTTGGTTTTTTAGTTGCGGAGTGAGCTCATGGAAGTAGTCTGAAAGCACACGGTTGCGAAGTTATTTTTGACGAGATTTATCGCTGGGTATTTAAGACTTGTCTTGTTTTTATGCTGTGTGCTTTCGTGTGATTGAAATCGGCAAAGCAAGCTCTTTTGCGTTACTTATTGTTTCGGTGCTTGGTCGTTGGTCGTTGGTCGTTGGTCGTGGGTTGGAGTCGCTAGGTTTGCGTTGGTAGGGGGGGGTGAGAATTCTATAGTGGAAGTTATATAGTAACTAAAATGAGTGTTGTAATTTCGTAGTGTGTATTTTGTGTCGGCAGATATGACTGTGCGCGCAACTTTAAAGGTGTTATGGAATCCGGAAATGAATGTGGGCGCGGTGCCTGCGCCCATTGTTATAGCGGTTGATCTTGGTGTAAGCACCTTGTATGTGTAGGTAAAGTGGAGTGGAGCTTTTCAAGCAACAAACTGACTATTATTCGTAGTGAAAATTAATAGACTCGGAGCGAGTCAAAAACCTTCACAAAAACGGTAGCGCCAAGTAGAGCTTGATGACGATTGCGTTTGTTATATCGATGAAGAACGCTCCCACCATGGGTACGACCAAAAATGCCATTTGTGATGGCCCGTAACGCTGCGTAACGGCTTGCATATTGGCGATGGCTGTAGGTGTAGCCCCAAGTCCAAATCCACAGTGTCCAGCAGCCAACACGGCGGCGTCGTAATTTTTCCCCATAACACGGAATGTCACGAAGACAGCAAAAAGCGCCATTACTAGGGTTTGAGCTGTCAGCAGAATGAAGATGGGCAGTGCAAGCGCCGCCAGATCCCAAAGTTTCAGAGACATCAGCGCTATTGCTAGGAACAGTGACAAGCTCACGTTCCCTAGTACGGAAACTTCATGCTCGAATACTTTGTGCCAGCCCAACGCTGAAAGGCCATTACGCAATACCACACCTACGAACAAGACGCAGACGAAGGTCGGTAACTCAAACGATGTACCTTGTATGTAGCTGCTCAGGAACGTGCCTGCCTGCAAGCTGATCGCCAGTAAGGCCAAGGTTTCTATGAAGGTGAAGGCCGTAATCTGGCGTTCCTGATTCGGCTGCTCAAATCCTTTTGGTAGTCGTTGTTCACCTTGCCCAATGCCAGGAGTCTTCACATTCTTTATAAGTAGGCGAGCGACTGGCCCACCAATCAGACCACCCAAGACCAGACCAAATGTCGCTGACGCGATGGCGAGCTCCGATGCAGAGGCTAGCCCGTATTTCTCGCTGAAAACCGATCCCCAGGCAGCGCCTGTGCCGTGACCACCTGACAATGTTATAGAGCCTGCAAGCAATCCCATCAGCGGATCTAGTCCTAGAGCCGTCGCTAGAGTAATGCCCATCGCGTTCTGAACCACAAGAAGTGCAGTGACTAAAAGCAGGAATATGCCAAGCACTCGTCCGCCTTTTTTAAGACTGGCGAAGTCCGCACTAAGTCCAATGGTTGCAAAAAACGCCAACATCAAAGGGGCTTGCAGGGATGTATCAAATCGAATTTCGATATCCGCAAAGCCGCGCAGAGCCAGTAGCAGAAGGGCCACCACTAGACCGCCTGCTACCGGCTCTGGAATGTTATATGTGCGTAAAAAGCCTACACGGGCTACAAGACCACGACCCAACAACAACACCAAAGATGCGGCTACAAGGGTTCCATAGAAATCAAGCTGAAGCATAGGGGCGTTCCTCGATATTTACCCCCAGGCGGACTTCTCCCGTGTCACGCCAGCGGATTTGGTCGAGCTTCTTCGACCTTTTAGTTTAGATGCAGGCAACCGTCACTGGCACGCCAAGCTAATTGTTATGTAAGGAATATGTGATGCGTTATTTGCCAGAGATTTGTCTTGTGTTTGTTTAGCAAGGATAGATTGTTGTCTGAGCAGTAGGGAGTGACTAGGGTTTAGTCCGCAGAAGGAGTGAATGACGGAATATGGATGAAGTGTTGGATTTTGTTTAGAGATCTCCAATGAAATCGCGGCTTGATTAAGAGGAGGTTAACACTTTGGGTAGGTTTCCTTTTTGCGAGTGGGTTTGTAGAGGTTTTTTTGAGACATGTCTTATGACGATGATGTCGTGTCTTTGTTAGCCTTTGTGGTCAATTGGTGTTTGAGGTTTTTCCAGCCAGCGAATTAATTCGTTTCAGACTGTTTCGATTTTGTTTTGTCGTTCGGGCCCTAGAGTTAAAGACTGGAGGCCGCGTGATTGTTTCATAAATTCTCCTTGATCCATTTAAAAAAGGCTTAGCAAATGAGTCGAATCATGCTGAAAACAACTGTCGGACTCGCTGTTACATTGGCATCAACGTCTATTTTTGCCTCGGGATTTGCCGTTAATGAGCAAAGTATTAGTGGTATGGGCACTGGCTTCGCAGGGCGTTCTTCCGCAGCCCAAGACGCGAGCACTGTTTATGGCAACCCAGCAGGCATGTCTCGGCTCAAGCGTGAACAGGTGACTGGTGGCGTAACTCTGATTAATGCGCATACCGATATCAGCGATGTCAGCTCCTCGCCCAACGGAGGGAGCAACGATGGCGACATGGTTCCTCTTATCGGTATTCCGATGGGGTACTACGTCAAACCACTTGATGAGCAATGGACGGTAGGTGTCGGAGTGTATGCACCTTTTGGCATGGTCACGGACTATGAAAATGGGTTTGCAGGCAGGTACTTCGGGACGAAAAGCAGTGTTGAGGTCGTGACCTTTCAGCCCACCGTTTCCTATGCGTTCAATGAGCGAATCTCCGTTGGATTTGGCCCTACCATCAACCGTATTGAAGGTGCGTTAGAGTCAAACCTTTCGCTGACCCAGGCAGCCCCGGACGGCAGTGTCCGTGTAAAGGGCGATGACATCGCTTTGGGCTTCAATATCGGGGTGTTGGCCCAGTTAACCGACAGCACGCGAGTAGGTCTGACATACCATTCGAAGGTTGATTACAAGCTGGAAGGTGATACCAAGGTCGACTACAGCCTTTTTGCCTTGGGTGGGCTCGGAAAAAACCAGAAATTCGACGCTTCTTTGGATGTTACTACTCCGGAGTCCGTAGATTTTTCTGTCACTCATGAGCTGAATGATCAATGGACTCTTTACGCAGGCAGCACGTGGACTCATTGGAGTCGACTAAAGGACATCACCATTGAGAATTCAGGTGTGCCAGGCGCGCTGGCTGGCCAGTTCGGTGAGATCACTGAGAAACAAAACTGGCACGACACCTGGGCGCATGCCATCGGAGCTTCTTACCAGCTGAATAAGCAGTGGGTATTACGTACGGGACTTTCGTTTGATCAGTCGCCGGTGAACAACACTGATCGCTCCCCAAGAATACCTAGTGGCGACCGTACGATCTTCAGCGTTGGCGCAGGCTGGAGCCCAACTGATGACCTGACGATTGATGTTGCCTACTCCTACTTGCAAGAAGAGGCCGTTCACCTCAATAACAAAGGACACGGTCAGACCTACAGCGCTAAATACGAAAATTGGGCTAATGCATTTGGTGCTGGTGTTACTTACCGATTCTGAAAATTTGCATCGTAAAATAAAGCTCTATAGCCAGCTTAAGGTGTTATCCTGTTTTTAAGGGGCAATGATTTAGGCTGGTTGTTGGGTGGAAAATTGAATAGCTCTTCGGTTGCTCACGAAAAATTTACAGATATTTAGTTCTATTAATTTTCGCTTAACTGGTTTTTGTAATAGTTCTTTGGCAGTAATTTTGCTGCTTGTTTTATTAGTAAGGTTTTACATGTCTTTTGTAAAAGTTTCGTCGTTAGCTATCCTGCTCATGCTGCCAGTAGTTTCTCAAGCGGAGGGCGGTGGGGATCGTGTCATTGAACGATATGAAAAAATGCGTGATGCCCAGCTTGCAGAGCGAGCTAAGATAAGTGAACAGGAGCAATCTGTTGCCGAGAAAAGTGATCTGAATACAGAGAAAAACTGCTA
Source organism: Pseudomonas sp. PHC1 (assembly GCF_046487845.1). Classification (NCBI taxonomy): domain Bacteria; kingdom Pseudomonadati; phylum Pseudomonadota; class Gammaproteobacteria; order Pseudomonadales; family Pseudomonadaceae; genus Pseudomonas; species Pseudomonas sp. PHC1. The sequence continues at coordinate 118,033 of NZ_JBJXHJ010000004.1, read as the reverse complement.
AGGCTTAGGCGGTTGTCAATGCCGAGTTACTTGTCAGGGTATGCTCATTATTGCCCTTGTGATATTAAAAATGCCTAGATTTCCTGTGTCTGTTTTTTGATTCGGATCTATAGGCATGTTCTTTCTCTTCGTTGTAGTCCTGTGACTCCAATTTAGACAGGTTGTAAATCTAATATCCCGGAGCTTCACTGCGCGCGACGTTACTGCGTAGCGCGCTTCTGAGGTAATTACGTGCCAAAAAAAATATTCTCTGCTGCTTTAATTGCTTTATCACTGATACTCACCGCATGTGGTAAAGCGCCGTCCGAGCAAAAAAACACACCGCTTGCCACTGTTCGTATAGAAACGGTTGAAGCACAAGTGCTCCCCATCCACAGCGAATTGAGCGGGCGAATCGTTGCTCCACGCATTGCTGAAGTGCGGGCGCGTGTCCCTGGTGTGGTCATGGAGCAGAATTTTCGTGAAGGGAGTGACGTAAAGAAGGGGGAGGTTCTTTTTCGGATTGATCCGGCCCCTTTGAACGCGGAGCTAGATAGTGCGCAAGCTAAGCTGCGTAAGGCACAAGCCAGTGCCGTTCAAGCGCGGTTGCAGGTTCAGCGTTACACCACGCTAATCGAGAGCAACGCCATTAGCAGGCAGGAGTATGACAACGCCATTAGTGCTGCTCACCAAACCAACGCTGACGTGTCTGCGAAGGAGGCAGCAGTTGCACAAGCAAAACTAAATCTGAGTTATGCCACGGTCATTGCTCCGATCTCAGGTCGAGTTGGCCGAGCGCTGGTAACTGAAGGGGCTCTTGTCGGTGAGGGCGAAAGCACTCCGTTAGCCCTGATTCAGCAGCTAGATCCAATCTATGCCGACCTGAGTCAATCTACCCGCGAACTCAATGAATTGCGTAAGGCGTTCCGTTCAGGGCAAATGCAGCAGGTTGGCCATGATCAAGTCAAGGCTACACTTGTTCAGGACGACGGCAATCCTTACCCCCTAGGAGGCAGACTGCTCTTCTCCGACATCAGTGTCGACTCCGGCACTGGCCAAGTCATCGTGCGAAGCGAGTTTCCCAATCCAAATCTTGATCTCCTCCCAGGTAGCTTTGTGCGGGTGCGACTGGAGCAGGCAATCAATCAACAAGGCATCAGTGTTCCGCAACGTGCGATCCAGCGTGACAGCGCCGGCGTAGCGCAAGTTTTATTGCTTGATGCTAACGATCAAGTCGCTCAAAAAGCGGTGCAGCTAGGCCCAGTTGTTAACAATCGTTGGGTTGTCATTGGCGGACTTAACCCAGGTGATCGAATCATCGTTGAAGGCCTGCAGCATGCCCGTGCCGGCGAGAAAGTGCTGGTCGACAACACTCCCTCATAATTTGCTCGGGTGACTGAGCGATAGGACGGACATAAATTTTATGCCGCAGTTCTTCATCGACCGCCCGGTATTTGCTTGGGTGGTCGCGCTATTTATTCTTCTGGCTGGCGCTTTGGCAATCCCGCAACTACCAGTGGCGCAATATCCCAATGTCGCGCCGCCAAAAGTTGAGATCCAAGCCTCGTACCCGGGTGCCTCAGCAAAAATCGTCGACGAGAGCGTTGTCAGCCTTATTGAAGAAGAGCTCAACGGCGCCCACCACCTTTTGTATTTCGAGTCGCAGAGCAGCCTTGGCAGCGCCACCATTACTGCGACCTTCAAGCCTGGAACAGATCCGGATCTGGCGCAGGTGGACGTGCAAAACCGGCTAAAGGCAGTTGAGTCGCGTCTTCCTCAGCCAGTCATCCAACAAGGTATTCAGGTCGAGAAAGTCTCAACCAGCTTCCTACTGCTGATCACTTTAACTTCGACAGATGGTTCGCTCGATAACGTAACGCTCAGCGACTATCTTGCTCGTAATGTGATGAACGAAATCAAGCGGCTTGATGGTGTCGGCAAGGCATCCCTCTACGGCGCGGAACGGGCTATGCGGATCTGGATTGATCCGCAGAAATTGATTAGCTTCAACCTGACCCCTGCAGATATCAATACCGCTATCTCCGAGCAGAATGCGCAAGTGGCTGCGGGTAGCATTGGGGATTTACCCAATTCCAACGCTCAGGAAATCACTGCGACCGTGTTGGTAGAGGGCCAGTTAACGACCCCTGAAGGTTTCGCTGACGTCGTTTTGCGTGCAAACGCGGATGGTTCGGATGTGCGCATCAAGGATGTAGCTCGCGTAGAGATCGGGAGTCAGGAATACCAATTTTCCACTCGCCTAAATGGCAAGCCATCAACAGCCATTAGCGTCCAGCTGGCACCTGGAGCCAATGCGCTCGAAACTGCTGGCCTGATCAAGGCAAAGATGGACGAGTTATCCCGCTATTTTCCACCCGCTGTAGAGTATCAGTTGCCATTTGATACCTCGCCATTCGTTAAAGTCTCGATCACCAAGGTCTTTTACACCCTTGTTGAAGCTATGGTACTGGTGTTCGCAGTGATGTTCCTTTTCCTGCAGAACATCCGCTACACCTTGATTCCGACGCTCGTGGTACCGGTCGCACTGATGGGCACATTGGCGACATTGCTAGCTCTGGGGTTTTCTATAAATGTGCTAACAATGTTCGGTATGGTATTGGCCATTGGCATCTTGGTTGACGATGCCATTGTGGTAGTCGAAAACGTCGAACGGATCATGGTCAATGAAGGCCTCTCACCCGTTGAGGCGACGCGCAAGGCGATGCACCAGATTACCGGTGCAATTGTCGGCATCACTCTTGTACTCGTAGCAGTGTTCATTCCTATGGCGTTCATGCCAGGTACTGTCGGCGTGATCTACCAGCAGTTTTCGCTATCGATGGCCACCTCAATTCTGTTCTCGGCGTTTCTTGCCCTTACCCTTACGCCGGCCTTGTGCGCCACTTTGCTTAAACCTATTTCCAAGGGAGATCATCAGGCTAAAAAAGGCTTTTTCGGCTGGTTCAATAGACAGTTTGAGCGATTGACTACTCGTTATGAAGGTTGGGTGATCTATGCGCTCAAGCGCAGTGGCCGCTACTTGTTGATCTATGGCGTTCTGCTGGTTGGCCTGGTGATTTGCTTCAATCGATTGCCTACTTCATTTCTTCCGGTCGAAGACCAAGGCTATACCATTACCGATATCCAGCTACCGCCTGGTGCCAGCAGGAAACGTACTGTCGACGTCGTGCAGCAAATTGAAGCACACAACGCTACCGAGCCAGGAGTCGCGGACAGCACCATAATTTTAGGTTTCAGCTTTTCCGGTAGCGGTCAGAACGCAGCACTCGCGTTCAGTACGCTAAAAGACTGGTCTGAGCGAGATTCAACGGATTCAGCTGCGTCCATTGCTGATCGTGCCACCCATGCGTTTGGTCAAATTAAAGATGCTGTAGCCTATTCTGTCCTGCCTCCACCGGTAGATGGCTTGGGGAATTCCAGTGGCTTTGAGTTCCGCTTGCAAGATCGCGGAGGGCTTGGGCACGAGACACTGATGCAAGCACGTACAGCTCTACTACAAGCTGCAGAGAAAAGTCCGGTACTGACTAACGTCCGTGAAAGTGCACTAGCGGAAGCGCCTCAGGTGAAGCTCGTTGTTGATCGTGGAAGAGCCAAAGCCATGGGTGTTTCCTTCGCCGATATCAGTAATGTGCTCTCGACCTCCTTGGGGTCTACCTACGTCAACGATTTTCCTAACCAGGGAAGGATGCAGCGTGTAGTGGTTCAAGCTGAAGGCGATCACCGTAGTCAGGTGGAGGACTTACTGAAAATACACGTGCGCAATAACTCCGGGAATATGGTGCCACTGGAGGCTTTCGTAAAAGCAAATTGGACATTGGGCCCCACACAGCTAACGCGCTACAACGGATATCCGGCTGTCAGCATTTCTGGTGAGCCTGCCCCAGGTTATAGCTCTGGGGAAGCCATGGCAGAAATCGAACGTTTAGTTGCGCAAGGCCCAGCAGGTCTTGGCCAGGAGTGGACGGGGCTATCTCTGCAGGAGCGTATATCCGGTAGCCAAGCACCACTGTTACTGGGATTGTCGCTGCTGATTGTGTTTCTGTGTTTGGCCGCTCTCTACGAAAGCTGGTCAATACCAACATCGGTATTGCTCGTAGTTCCTTTGGGGGTGCTCGGCGCTGTATTGGCCGTGACCATGCGTGATATGCCCAACGATGTTTTTTTCAAGGTCGGCTTAGTGACGATCATTGGCCTATCGGCGAAAAATGCAATTCTTATCATCGAGTTTGCCAAGCGCCTGCATGAAGAAGGTCATGATCTGATAGACGCCACCGTGCAAGCGGCACGCTTGCGGTTGCGACCAATCGTTATGACTTCCTTGGCATTCATCCTTGGGGTCGTTCCGCTGGCGCTGGCTACCGGTGCGAGCTCCGCAAGCCAACAGGCAATCGGAACTGGTGTGATCGGAGGAATGATCACCGCAACGCTAGCGGTGGTGTTTGTTCCAGTGTTTTTCGTTGTCGTGATGCAGATGGTCGGCAAGCACCGCAAGAAACTCTAGGCAATAACCTGCCGACCCTCTTAATGGTCGGTAGGAAGCTGTATCTCTGATTATCCCGTTAGCTGAGAGAGTGGCAATGGTAAGTAACGAGCAACGAGAAGCGCCTATTCAGAACCAGGCAGGTATCGTCGAAGTACCCGTGCATTATATGAGAGGTGGTACCTCCACCGGCGTGGTGATCGCGGAGCACTGGGTACCGAAAGACGAGACCTTGCGCAGAGAGCTGCTGTTGCATCTTATGGGAGCTCCGCTTTCTGGACAGCAGAAGGGGAATCGCCAAATCACGGGACTTGGGCGAGGCGTCGCCACCAGCAACAAGATATTTTTGGCATCAGTCGAGGACTCGCCAACTGGGCGCCAACTGATAAGCACTCTTGCTCAACTGGCAAGTGATCATGGTGAAATAGACTGGAGCGTCAACTGCGGAAATATGTCCTCTACTCTGCCACTCTGGGCTATCGATACTGGCCTATTTTCAATACCTGCGAGCGGTGAAATTGAGATCAGGATCAGAAATACCAACACCAATGTCGTCACGATCACACGCATGTTGCTGGATGTGCGTGGCATGCTTGTGACGGCTGATATTCCCGGAGTGAGCGGTTCATATCCACGCGTTGATCTGTTTCTTCAATCTCCTGTTGGTAGCAAGACCGGCGCCCTGCTACCAACTGGCTCTGCCGTCGACAATATTGCCGGCTATGAAGTCTCGTGTGTCGATGTTGCTGTTCCCATGGTCATCATGGACGCAGAGAGCTTTGGTAAAACTGGTCATGAACCAATTGCTGAGCTCGAAGCAGATGCTGATTTTATGGCGGCATTCAGGCACGTATGGATTGAGGCCGGCCTGAAAATGGGTCTACGTCGTCGTGATGGAGAACGGATCAGTCGTGCTGAACTTGAACGAAGTGAAACTATCCCTAAAGCCTGCATCGTCGGTGCTTCAAGACACGGGGGCAATATTGCAGTTCGCTATTTCACGCCACAGACCGGTCATTCTTCTATGGCTGTATCGGGTGGTTGCTGTCTTGCTGCAGCCTGTCTCATTCCTGGCTCGGTGGCTCATAAATTGGCTCAGGGAATCACTCAGCCTTCGGGATCTTACTCGGATATCGACGTCAGCATTGAGAATCCAGCCGGTCGACTGGATGCCACCGTTGTCGCTAGCGATAACGGCGGGAAAATCGCAATACAAAGTGTTGCTTATCGAAGGAATACGCAGATCTTGATGCGTGGACATGTGCCGCTTTATAGAGCATCAGCTGCATTGGTCAGCGCTTTGATGGGGTGACTAGACGAAGCGATTAAACGATCTGCTTCAGCCGGTAGGCCCGCTGAACACTCGTGCCATCGTTTTTGAGACATATCCCGTATAGCTAGGAGACGGCTTAAGATAGCTTTCTGAACACTTCCCTCTGAGTGTTCAACGATGACTTTCCAATCCCCGTCCAGCAAGTTTTTGCGAATACTGGTCGCTGATCAAGAGTGTTCACGTCGCTCGATGATTGAAAAAGATCTCAATGGTCTTGGTTATTACCGAGTCGCTCCGGTGAGCTGCTTCAGCGACCTGATAACGCTCACCCACTATAGCCCAGACCCCTTCGAGCGATTTGACTTGGTTGTGGTTAACGCTGAGTTGGTCTCAGCAGTGGGGATGAATGCACTCGATTTTTGCTTGGAGAATACGCGACTTCGCCATGCGTTGATCTATGACTCAAGCCTTCAGAGGCGATTTCCGCGCACCTTTTGTGAACGCTCAAGTCAGCAGGTTCGGTTGATTCATAAAATCGATCGCACGCAGCTAGTAGACTTTCTCTCTTTGATTGATCCCTCCTTCGATCTGCTCTCAGCAGGGGCTTGCTAATACTTTTTCAATGTCCGTTTGCGAGCTGCTCTGATGCACAGAGCGAGGAGGTGGGTGAGAAGGCACCATCGTTTACTGAATGGATGCATGTGCGTCAGATCTAAAGTCGTTTGGGATCTACTCCTGGACTCTATCCTCCTCGAATGCTCTGGAGCTTTCCATGATTGGTGAAACTATGTTTTCCCGGGCCAAAAAAATTACATTACTCGTAGTAACGACCGGAGCTTTGGCCGCATGTGCCGGCGTACCTGAGCCGCAGGATCAAATCTTACTTTCGAAAAACGCTGTTATGAGAGCGATGTCAGCCAATGCCACACAATACGCGCCAGTGGAAATGAAGAGCGCCCAAGACAAGATGCTTCTAATGGAGCGGGCAATGGGGGAGCATGATTATATAAAGGCCCGTGCCTTGGCCGAACAGATTGAAGTAGATGCCAATCTTGCTGAACGTAAAGCTCAAGCGGTGAAGTGGCAAGAGCAATTACAGCAGTCCCAAGTTGGTATACAGGTACTAAAACAGGAAATGCTTCAGGCTCCTTCAACTGGAGTTGCTCCACCTGCGAGTGTCACTGAATAAAGGAAGACTCTATGCACTACTCAATCAAGCTGCCGGCAATCTCACTTCTGGCATTGTTGATAGCTGGCTGTGCTACACCTGACATTAACAGTAAACTGAAAGAGGCTCATGAACGCTTTAGCACGCTGCAAAGTAATCCGCTGTCTAACACCATGGCTCCATTGGAAACCAAGGATGCATTTCAAGCCTTGAATAAGGCAGATGCAGCCTCTAACGCGGATCACCTCGACCCGGCGGTAGATCAGTTGGCTTATCTGGCAAACCAGAAAATTGCCTTTGCTGAGCAAACGATTTTGGGACGCAAGGCTCAATCGGATCTTCAAAATATCGCGGTTGAGACGACGCAGGTGCAATTAGACGTCCGCACTCAGCAGCTCAAGGCATTGCAAGCCATGAACGCCAAGCAGACCGAACGTGGCCAGGTAATTACTTTCAACGATGTGTTATTCGACACAGGGAAGGCTGAATTGAAGTACGGCAGTCGACGTAGCTTCGAGCAACTGGCCAGCTTTCTGATAGCCAACCCTGAGCGCAAGCTAAGGGTAGAAGGCTTCACCGATAACGTGGGGAGTGATGAGTTCAATCAGCGCCTGTCCGAACGTCGTGCTGCCTCGGTCGCCGCAGCACTTTCACAGTTGGGGGTCGACCCCGGACGTATTTTTACCCAGGGATATGGCGAGGAGTACCCGATTGCTGACAATAACAGCGTCGATGGAAGGCAGCTCAACCGACGAGTTGAAGTGATTGTCTCGAACGGCGCTTCGTTGGTTAACAATCGTTACTAAGACCTTCCTCTGTTAAAGCCCGCTACCCTACAGGGTAGCGGTTTGCCTTCTCCATGCAAAGATATTTGAGCCTTAGGGTAGGGGGCTCCTTTATGACGTTTGCACGGAAGGAGGCGACTTAAGCGTGAGAATAATAATGCCAAATAAAGATTTGAGATTTCTAATCGCCGATGTACAGCATTTCTATCGATTGAAAATTGAGCGGGCGCTTAATCAGCTGGGTTATTACCGTATCGCGCCTATGCAGAGTTTAAAAGAGCTTCTGAGCGTCATAGACGCGGGAAGTGAGCCGGTTGACCTTTTGATAGTCAATGCCTCCATTGCTGAAAGCGAAAAGTTTGATTTGCTTTCGTTTGTTGCAGGAAATTCACAGGTTCGATACACCCTGATTTATGGCGACGAACATCCGACTGCGGAGAGGAGTTCTTCACCGAGAACCGTTCAACTGACCTCCATGCCGTTACCTGACATGTCAACGCTCAACCAGGTTATGGCTGTAGTGGATCCTCATCGTGACGTTCTGCTCTTTAACGTAAAGGCTGAAATTGATCGAGCCTTACCTACCCGACTCCAAGCAGAAAAGCATCGGCGCGTTCACTGATTTTATACAGTTGACCTAATAGAGCTGCAGTGGCATGGACTCATACGCTTACGCACGGCCCGATTAGGGCCGTGCGGAGCAGCAAGTTAGGGCGCTGAAAACTGCTTCAGGACGTGCGCAAGGCTCGCGTCTGATAACTCACCAAGATGGCTTTTAATCAGGCGGCCATCAGCGCTGTAGAACAACGTTGTAGGCAATGCCATCGAACCTACGACTTGGCCTAGGCGTCCCCCGCTATCAAACAGGATGTTGTTCAAATTCAAATCTTGGCTGGAGAGGAATTTATTTACTATGTCCGCTCCCTCTCCTTGGTTCACAAAGAGGAAGGTCAAGTGTGGATTTTCCGCTTGAGCTTTTTGCAGAACTGGCATTTCACGACGGCAAGGGGGGCACCAGGTCGCCCATAAGTTGATCACCAAGGGACGCCCCTGGAAACTGGTGAGATCAACCATTTCTCCGTTGATGTTTCGTACAGGGATTTCCGGCAACTTCGTACCTTGCTCGTATACGCTCAATGATAGAGAGCCCAACCCCCATAAAAGCATGCCGCTGATGACTGACGCAGCCAGCGGGCGACGCAAATTGGCATTTCTCCAGCCCCATAGCAAAGCCACAAGCATAACGGCGATGGCGCCTGAGAGCGCGTGGAAGCCTCCATCGCGAATGTCGACGATTCGCCAAAGGTCATCACCATATTGTTCTCTATAAATCAGCACGAAGCTGATGCGAGCCACTAGAAGGCCCAGCATAAATAGCCAGAACAACACCGAGTCCAAGCGTTGCTTGCCTTGTTTGGCCACCCTACGTCCAATCAGCGTCGCTGCAAGGAGTGCCAAGAAAAGCAGGAGGTGGCTCAAGGAGATGACGAAACTTCCGATGTTAAGGGTCAGCATTAAAGGCTCTCTTTCGTTTGGTTCCAGCGTTGTAGAAACTCTTCCGCATCAACCTGTCCTGTGATGCGTCGACTGCGGCGCTCTTCTCCATCAGGGCCGATCCAAAGAAAGCTTGGTGGCCCAGGTACTTTGTATCTAGCCAGCAATTCACGGCTATCAGCGTTATCGGCAGTCACATCAAGTTTCAGTAGGCGTACATCCTTCAGTGACTGCATGACCTGGCTTGAGCCAAATACTTCCTTCTCCATGACTTTGCATGACACACACCAGTCAGCGTAAAAATCCAGCATCACCCATTGGCCATTTGCTTTTGCTGAGTCAAGTTCAGTCTGCAATTGTGCGGGAGACTTCAGCTTGACGAAGTTGTCTTGGACGGCTGAGCGCTGAGCTTCAGTGGAGGCTGAGGCCGTCCCTAGTACCTTCAAAGGGCGCCATACATCATCGGCACCTATAGCTGCGCCTACCATCAACAGGCTACCCCAAATACCAAATGTCAATGATGCAATACCGAACACGTGGTGGGGATGGCGCTCATGCCAAAGTGTGTATGCAAAAGCTAACGAGAGAATTCCCCACAATCCGATCCAGAGTGATTCATCTAGAACAGGACGAAGCATGTAAATCGCCGTTGCAAGGAATAGGAAGCCGAATGCACCTTTTAGCAAATTCATCCATGCACCTGGTTTTGGTAGGAAGCGATTACCTACAGTGACCAGTAGTAGAAGAGGTATACCAATACCCAGGCCCATTGCGAACAAAACGAGGCCGCCGTGGAGAGCATTTCCGCTTTGTGCGATGTACAAGAGGGCACCAGCTAAAGGAGCTGTCATGCACGGGCCGACAAGAAGCCCGGACAACGCCCCCAATACGCCGGCGCCGACCAAGCTGCCGCCGTTGCGTTGACGGCTTGCGTTCTCTAGGCGGTCACGTACGAAGCTTGGCAATTGGAGTTCGAAAAAGCCAAACATTGGCAGCGCGAGTAGAACGAAGATCGCTGCAAAACTACCCAAAACCCAAGGCTGTTGTAAAAGAGCTTGAAGGTTCGCTCCCAGCATTGCGGCGAGTACGCCCATGGAGGCATAAACCAAGGCCATACAAAATACGTAGCTGCCCGCGAGGGCAAACCCGCGACGAGGGCTCGCGCCGCTACCAACGACCAAGCCAGCTAGTATTGGAAGCATAGGAAGAGAGCAGGGGGCGAATGCCAGAAGCAAACCTAGACCAAAGAAAATGAGCAAGCTCCAGCCTAAAGCGCGTTGCTTTAGGCCGCTTGCCAAAGCTTGATCCTGTGCTTCACCACCGGTGTCTATTGCAGTTGAGCCACCCAGATCAATGGTCAGTGATTGCGGTGGGTAACACAGGCCCGCGTCAGCACAGCCTTGCCAGCCCAGTTTAAATTTGCCGGTCGCGCCTGCAGGGATCTTGAGTTCTAGACCTTGCCGATAAACCTGTTGAGTACCGAAAAACTCATCACTGTGGGTCTCTCCCTCAGGGAACGATGGCTTGTACTCATTAGGTAGGCCATCGAAGGTTAGGCGCTGCTGGTAGAGGTAGTAGCCGTCAGCTATCTGCCAATAGAGCTGGGTTTCGCCGGAGGGTAAGCGTTCGGAGGTAAAGCTGAATGCTTTCTCTGCGGCTAGAAACTGCGGCTCAACATCAAATGGGCTAAGCACCGCATGGGTTAACCCGGAAAAAAACACCAATACTAACGCTAACAGTCGCCGCATAATAATATCCTTGGGATCGGAAGCCGCCGGAGATTATCACCTGTCAGTTAGTTAATCATTAATGAAAGGAGATTTTTATTTCCGTGCTTCGAGGTTTAACTAATTAGCAGATGTCGCTTTGGAGAATTGACCGTCAGTGTTTCTTGTGACTGAGCGGTCTGACGACGGACTAGACCTCTCTGGCACACCATAAATTATGGCGAGAGGTCTAGTCGTGCCGGGAAGGTCACGCCGTTTTAGCCAAACTCAGTGAGTGATTACGCACCACACACGTCATGAACTCCTCAAGGGCCGGATATTCTGGCAGCCCAGTATGAGTACGAAGCACGCCTTTGTTTTTCGGATCTATTCTTGTTGAGCTCGAGTCGCATGCATATACAAATAAGTTGTTTATGTTGAAGATTGTGCCAGAAGAGGCTTTGCCAGGAGTTGGCCTGATCATGTGCTCAGGTAAAATCAGGGCGTCAAACTTCCTCAAGCCATAGCTATTGAGGATCAACCCTTCAATCAAAGTTCGTGTAGACGCTACGCAGTAGTAACCCATGCGATTAAGCATTTTGTCAACGCAAATTGCTTGGGTTTCATTTGGTTCTACAATTAGAATCCTAATGTTTTTGTCAAACATTGTATCTCACCTTGTTTATCTGAATTTATCACCTGCTAGGTTATCTGGAATATCTATTTATAGGTTTAAGACTTGTCTCAAAAAGCGGCTAACTCGGAACATTGGTAACAGATGGCTAAAAATATTCTCGTATTCTTAGATGAGTGATAAAGCAGAAGAGGGCTTTGAAGTGAGTAAGCAGATCATTATTGTCGACCCACATGTTGCAATGCGTATGGCCATTCGCTCATTACTTGAGTGCGAAGGCTTTAAGGTGGTATCTGAAGTGGATAACGGCGCTGAGGCGTTGCAAGTTGCTCAAGTGCTGAAGCCAGACTTAATGATCTTGGAGATTGATGTGCCGAATCTTGACGGGCTGACTGTTATCCAAAACGTAGTAGCCAGAAAGTTACCTACAAGAATTGTCGTGTACACCGGTCAGCAGCCAAGCCAGTTGGCTAGTCGCTGCTTGCAGATAGGAGCGCACGCTTTTATATCTAAAAAAAATGATCCAAATGAGCTTTTGCTTGCAGCTAGTGCTGCATTAGAAAATGAAATTTATTTTTCCAATATTCCCTACGTTAGTCATCGGATGGGCGTAAATGTTAGTGAGTATGAAATGCTTAACAAGCTTTCTGTTAGAGAGCTGCGCGTTATGCAGCAGATTGTCCAGGGGCTAAGTAATAAAGAAATTGCAGCGCGAATGTTTTTGAGTAATAAGACTATTAGCACTTATAAGTCGCGAATCCTACAGAAGCTCAATATGAAAAATATTATTGATTTGCATGGATTCGCGAGTCGCAATGGCTTGGTCTAAGGTGGTGTTAAGTTTCTTGTAGTTGCGAGTGTAGTTTGAATAATTCCGTGTCTGTTTTTATTCCAAGCTTTTTGAAGGCTGCTTGCTTTTGCCCACTAATAGTTTTTCTACTGCGTGAGAATTTAGCCGCGATTTGGATGACAGAAAGACCTTCTAGGCAGCATCTGAGAACTTCTCGCTCTTTTGGAGAGAGCTCTGTATTATTAATAAGTGCATTTTCAGTCTGAAAAGGCAGGCTCTCATCTGATTTTCCAATTTTTGGAAAGTTTTTTTGTTCAGCTGCAATCTCGGGAGCAAGGTATATTTTGCCCGTTGCCACCACGCGAATGGCTTTAATTAAATCATCGGTTTCCTGAGATTTTCCAACAAAGCCATTGGCGCCGGCACGAATACTCAAGTTAATTGTGGCAGGGCGTTCTAATGAAGAAAAAATTAAAATTCGTAAATCTGGATAATGACTGCGTACTAACTGAATCAGCCTGATGCCGTCAAGGTCGCCATCCGTTAACTGATAGTCAAGTACCACCAAGTCCGCCTCTTGGTTGCGCAAAGCTTCAAGCAACTCGTTGCTTCTGGCGTATGTACCTACGATTTTGAAATCTGATTCAAGAGCTAACCTTATTTTTAGAGCCTCTCGAATCAAGGCGTGATCATCCAGCAAGCAAATTCGCAGGGGGGATAGGGTTGACCATCTCATTGATTTTGAGCTCCATCCGTAGGTGGCACGGTGTGTTTGTAAAGGTTTCTACACTGACTCATTGCTCGCTACATTAGCCTAAGATTGCACCTAAAGAAATCTTTTGTCGTGGGTGATTCTGGTGGCCCAGTTACTGGGTTTGAGGCGGAAAGCGTCATTATTTGAGACATGTCTTGCTCTTAAGGGGTGTGCATTTATCTGGAGTTAGGCTTCGTAGGAACAAAAAATGCAATTTAGTACGCTTAGAGCTACATTTAGCTTTCTGATCTATGAGGGTTACGCTTGTATAAGGTCTCTCTGAGACCGACCCTATCCCAGTAACGACGCTCATTCAGAGCCTCCGGATGATCAACGGATTGTAAAAATTGAACAAAATATTGGCCTTTCGCAGCGTTACAGCATTTCTTTTTTTATTCATAGCGCACGCTGCGCTGGGGGCTGTAGGTAACGAAGGGGTTAAGCTGCTGGTGCACACTCCCTTGACGGCTCCGCATTTGATCTTTGATGCCAAAACCCAAGCCTGGTTGGATAGAAGGTCAACGATTCGTGTCGCATTCTGGGGTGGCGCGCGTCCTCCAATGCATATTGGCTTCGATCCAAATAGCTTCGAGGGCGTGACCGCTGACGTACTGGGTTTACTGCAAGACAGTCTTGGATTACGCATACAAATGCTACGATTTGCCGACAGGTCTGAGGCGCTACAAGCAATGGCTAGGGGAGATGTCGATATACTAGCCCTGAACGATATTACAGACCCTGATAACCCAGTCTTTAATTCTAGTAAACCCTATCTTTTAAATCATAAGGTTATTGTCCGCAGAATCACTGACTCCCTTCACTCTAAAACAGGTAGTGCGAGGGAGCGTCTCGCTTACATCGGCATGACTGATGCACATATAAAGCGAATACAGGAGCAGCATCCAAACAGCATCCTTGTGCCGTACGTTAATCATTTAAATGCTCTTGCGGCAGTCGCATATGATCAAGTTGATGCGCTGCGAACTAACGCCGTAACTGCGGAGTTTTTGCTTTCTAGCTTCTATCGAAATGATCTATTTTCCTCGCCAGACCCGGGAGCTGGCTCCACTGCGGATATAAATTTCGCTGTCAGTGCTCGATATCCGCTATTGCTAGACGCAGTTAATCAGACTCTTTCTGCTATTCCAGTAGCTGATATGTTGCGGATTACGTCGAACTGGGCTCTAAGCAATAATTTCGTAATAGCACCGAAATCACTTGATTTGACACCAGAGCAAAAGAGCTGGATCGCTCACCATCCAAAGCCAAAGGTCGTCGTAGCAGACTCCTATGCACCATTAACATTTTTTGATGAGAAGAATCGACTGAGTGGGCTTAGCGCAGATATGCTAAAGCTTATCGAACGATTGACAGGCTTAGAATTTGAAATTGTTCGCAGCGATAGCGTTAGCGATATGGTCAAGCGATTGCAAGATCGAAAGGTCGATTTGATCGCTGCGTTGAGCATTGGAGACTTTCGGCTCGAGCCCAATCAGTATACACGGCCTTACATGATAAGCCCTTTTGTCGTAGTCACCCGGCGGAATGAGGCTGGTATTCAAAGCCTAAAAGAGCTGAATGGCTTGCGCTTAGCATTGCCTTGGGGGAGCCCACTTTCGTTCACTATACAAAATGAGTTTCCTGACATCATTCAGGTCACTGCGCAGAATGCAACTCAGGGGCTTGAGATGCTAGCTGCTGGAGATGTTGAGGGAACTGTCCATACACAGTTTGGTGCTGACTATTTCATCAATCACCATTTTCAAGAAGATCTACATATAGCTTCGGTAGTTGGGCCGTGGCCAGCCAGGGTCGCCATGGCGGTTGGGCCGGACAATAAAATTCTGAAAGATATTATTAACGCCGCATTACTAGAAATCAGACCAGATGAGTTTAAGGCGATGAACGATCGCTGGCGTGTTCATGAGCCGCCGGCGGTGGCCAGTTCATGGAATACTTACAAGGATGTGGTCTACACTGTAATCATAGCAGCTGTACTTTTTGTTCTCGTATTTCTGACATGGAATTATTATCTGCGAGTACAAATCCAGAAACGGCAAAAAGCAGAGCGAGCTCTGGAGGATCAACTTCAGTTTACTCGAACTTTAATAGACGGAGCGCCGTTGGCTCTCTACGTTCGAGATGGACAGGGTAAATTAGTTGATTGTAATCGAGCCTATCTAGATTTCTTTGATATTGAGCGGGAGTCGGTAGTTGGTAAGACCCTGATGGAAAGCGATATTGCGGGAGTTGAGGTTAGCACTAGGTATCATCAGACCTATATGGATGTACTTAACCATGGGCAAGCGAGATTTGATGATATGGATGTTGAACTTCAAGGGAAACAATACCGTGTTTACCATTGGATTCTTCCATTTCTCAACAGCACCGGCCAATATATCGGGATAATTGGTGGTTGGCTCGACATAACCGAACGTTCGCAATTGATAGAGCAGCTGCGCGTGGCCAAAGAAGCTGCTACGGAAGCCAATCGTTCAAAGTCTGTATTTTTGGCAAGCATGAGCCATGAAATCCGAACCCCCATCAGCGCGCTAATTGGATTGATAGAGCTTTTGCGCGTCCGTGGTGGCACAGCCGAGCAGATTGATGAAAGCCTTGAGGTAGCCCATCAATCTGCTCAGTCATTACTTTCTCTGATTGGCGATATTTTAGATCTTTCTAAAATTGAAGCTGGTGCTATGGAACCCTCGCCTCGGCCCACCCAATTAGTTGAAATGATGCAGTCAATTCACAGGTTATTTGAAACCAATGCGCATAAAAAATCCTTGGATTTTAAGTTGGTGACTGAGGTGAAAAATAGCGATGTAATGATCGATGCGCTGATGTTGAATCAGATCGTATCAAACCTTGTAAGCAATGCTATTAAATTCACAGATCAAGGCAGTGTACAAATTCTTTTACGAGAGCTTACGGTTTTGAATGGGGAGAATACCGCTCGCTTCGCCATTCAGGTCAGTGATACAGGTAGCGGTCTGAGTGAAGACTTGCAGCGCGCGATTTTTGAGCCATTTGTACAGGCAGATCCCCAAGCTCATAGAGCGACGGGTACTGGACTTGGGTTGAGCATCTGTTCCAGCTTAGCCAGCCTAATGGGAGCTCAACTAAGTGTCGATAGTCAGATAGGGCTTGGTTCTCGGTTCACACTTACTTTCGATGCCCAGATAGTCGAAATAGTAGAAGATGACGCCGTCCAAAATTTTACCCATCAAACTCAACATAAGTTAAAAATACTTGTCGTTGAAGATCACGCCCCCAATCGACTCCTACTATGTAGGCAATTGGAATATCTGGGGCATGAGGCCGTTCCCTGTGATGATGGTGAGGCCGCGCTTGAGCAATGGCAGCAGGCAGATCCAGCGTTCGATCTGACCATAACAGACTGTAACATGCCTAAGATGAGTGGATACGAACTGACTCAACGTATACGTGAAGCAGAACAGCGAGATACTGTTCGTATGCATCCTATTTTTGGTTTGACTGCAAATGCGCAATCGGAAATTACTGAACGTTGCTTGAAAGCGGGCATGACGCGCTGCCTGTTTAAACCCGTAGGTATCGAAATGCTTGAAGTTCTAGTCAATGAAGTCGCCCAGGCTACTGAGCGCCGCTTACAGGCTAGCGAGGTAACCTTAGGTGGTGACCTTGAAAAAATAAAATTACTTAGTCCAGATTCGTATCCTGGGTTGGTGAATGAAATCATCATGACACACCGTGAGGACGCGGCTAACCTAATTCAATTGTTCGGTAAGAACGATCGAGAGGGAATAGCTAAGATTGCTCATAAAATACGAGGAGGGGCTTATATGAGCGGAGATCTGACGTTGGCAAGTGCCTGTACTGAGCTTGAGGGAGTCGCTAACAGAAAAACAGGGGAAATAGTAGAATCGCAAGTTTATAGCGTGCTGAAAGGCTTAGATGCACTTGAAGAGCGTTTGTTAGGTGGTTTGACTTAACGTATTATGCGAATAGCCAGGCATTGTGCCTGGTTGTTGGTTCTATGCACTAATTCGATAGTCTTTAGGTTGTGGGCACTATTGGCTTAGAAATATAAAATTTGAGCGTTTACTGGTGTTGGCTTGAATGCCCCGCTTTCCTGTTAGAACTGTAAAATCCATCGAGCTTAGAGTGCCGTTTGTTGCTCAAGAAATATTTGGGATAAAATTTCTATTGCAATTACCGCTAGTTGGGCGCGCTTTGTTAAATCTATAAACTTGCATGTTTTGAGAAAACTCTAAAGTAATGACGTTGATTGTTGCACTGGTTACTGCTATGTAAATCCTATAATGCACAAATTTGCTTGCTCGATTTAGTCCTTGGTGTGTATAGAGGGTGATTGTGTTGTGCTCCCGATTACTTTCATTCCTATAGAAATGGTCAGACCGGTAGAACGACTATAGCGAGTAAATAAAAAGTACAGATTTTTCGAGATTTCGAATTTTAGATTGATTTGGATGTTGGGGTAACTAAGTGTTGTCAGGAAAATTTTGTAGGTCGATTTTTAAAGGGAAGTAGATGATTTTTCTTAAGTGTTGATTGCTTATTGATTTGTTTTTTGTTCAATCGAAAGGTTGAATTTGGGGATAGGGTGACTGGCGTTGAAGTGCTGTGTCGTAAGGTGCTATGAGCAGATAATAGTCCAAAAGTAAGAAAAATATTAAGGCTGATTTACTAGGTCTATTGTCATAAGCGCCTCGCTTTTTTGATGAGCAGAAACCCTAGCCTCTTTTTCTGGCAAAAGCGGCTCGACGTCTACCCTGACGGTAAAAGTTTTACCGTTCATAGAGTGGCCATTCGTAGAGGGTGTAAAAATCTGCCCAGGCAGAATTAACTTGGAGTCGGACGGAGAATCGTTGATGGTGCCTTCAGAAGAGGTGCTGACCACCTGTACACTTTGCCCGTCCAACTGTGCATCATGAATTCGAACAAGCATGATACCTTGATTGCCAAATCTTAGATTTCCATCAGCCGCACGATCACCACGTAATGCTAGGCGAATTTTTTGAGAGTAGGGGCAGGCAACGCTAAGTATCAGCGTCCTTTTACCAAAAGTTAATTGATTCCCCCCTGTAGATGCATCTTGGAGTTGCCATCGAGATTGTGAAGTGTATTCAACAACGTTGCTTCCAGATGATAAAGCGCAGCGCGTATCTACAGGCAAAATTAAATTCTGGTTACCAGCGGAGTTTAAATCAGGTAGTGCCGCTTGAACCTCATAGCTAGTCAGTGTGAAAATTAGTGAGGTCATAATTTTTTTCAATGTTTATGCTCCTGTTAATGGCAATGTGAATTGGCGACTTCATAGAGTTCGTCAGTGTTGATTTTGTCCGGAAGCGAAATTTGAAACATACAAATGGTTGCTCCTGAGCTTTGCACCTCAAATACTCGATTGTTGGTCGCGTCGGGAATAAATATACTTCCTTTGTCACCTGCGATAGTTACAAAATTTCCTTCAGTATCAAAGACGCTCGCACCTCTGGGTAGTGGGTTTCCATTTTCACCTATGACATTGACTAATACTCGACGTGTACGTATTACATCAAAATTAATGTGGTTCACTGATCCTCGTGCTGCCTGAGTTTCATACCAGGCGTTGGAGATGTCGACATTTTTTGCCAAGCTACGAGTGTCAACTTGAATCGTCGACCTTTTGAAGCCCGTTAACGAGGGGACAACAGCGTATCCACTTGAGTTAGTCCAAGTTGGGCCTGATGAAGTATCAAGCTTAACATTCGCTTCATCACCGACTTTAGCCACGCCAAATGTATCTCCGACCCGATAAGGAGAGAGTGTGATCCCTTTTTCGTGCCCTACTAACGCACCAGTGGCTCGGGCTGACCAAGAAGTATAATTGTCTGAGTCTTGACTTACGCTGCCACTAACTTGGCTGATAGGGGTGACCATGTCCATGCTGCCGCTGTTCGAAACGCGCTGGCTTCTAAAGTCTCTTTCACTGGATAAACTCCAACCCCGATCTTGACTTGAACGATCGCTATAACGAAGTCCTGCTCGGCTACTATTGTGACTGGTACTTACATAGCTGCTTACACTGCGATTTCCAAAAGGAATGTTGATTGTCAAATAGAAACGACTATCTGCGTCGATAGTTGTGCTGCCTGTATCGTGCTCTAAACTGGCACCAACATACACGTTCCCAAATTGTTTGCTCCAGCCACCGCGAACATAAGTGGTACTATCCCCGCTATAGGAAGAAGCTTTTGCCATGGAGAAAGATATACTTCCGACTGACTCTGTTGCCCAACTGACTCCTGCGCCATATTGGTTTAGACTACGACCCAGTGTGCTATCGAGGTCGTCTTCTTGTATCGCATCACTCAGTTCGCGAAATCCTTTGCTTTGCACGCTGCCATTTAGATTTACAGCAATGCGATCGCTCAGGTTATGACTTAGAGAGGTGGTGAAAGAGTTACCTTGATTTCCATAGGTTACATCCTGAGATAGAGTGGTCTGCATGGACAGGATGGTGTTATCCCAAGGCTGCATGTCTAATCCAATAGCTCCCGCACGGTAGACGTTTGAGCCAAGTAATCCAGCATTCAAAGTTGTATGTGGATTTAACACCCAGCCATTTGCAATGGTCGCTAGCATCGGGGATTCGCTGCTACCTTGTTGATCAAGTTTGCCAGCTCCAAAAGAAAGACCAGGTGCTATTGCATTTCCGTTAAGTAATAGGGCTGACGCAGGGACTGTAAATCTTCGTTGCTCTCCGGTGGTTCCGGTCAAGGTAACCTCCAGATCTGATCGAGTATTTAATAGAGGAAAACCTTGAAGTCTAAATGGCCCTGCCGGCACTGTAGTGCTATGAACAAGTACTCCGGACTGACGTACCTCAACGACAGATTGACTATCTGCGAACCCCTCTACCAAAGCAGGCCCACCTTTGTTACCTCGTAGTGCCGCCTCGGGGAATACTTGGAATCCGAGCACTTGCCCCGCCCCAAACATCGAGTTGGATAGACCAACTTGTCCTGTTTGTAATACTTGTTTGGAAGTTGTGAAGCTACGTTGAGCATAGGCAGCTTGATGTCGCATGGAGTTCTCGCCATTGAATCGGGTGAAGGTCTGCCGGCTACGTATAATCCAATCATCAATGTTCATTCCGGTTTCAGAGCCTAACTGCATAAAATTTAGACCCGAAGATACTCCAGAGGAGTCTAGATATTGCGCGTCATAATTGAGTATGCCCGCAACTCCGCCATGACTCCAGTTGCTAACTTCTGTGCTTTGGTTATTCACCGCTTGAGCTGGAATAACCAGGTCGATTCTATCTTCGTTAGGGTTAAGTTGAACGTCCGCTTGAGGCCATGCTTTTTTTATATCGTAGCAGTTAGCATCTGCATCATAATTTTCGAGTGATAGCAAACCTGCTTGCTTTTGAAAACTCTCATCCGCGCATAACTCTCCCTTTTCATCAAATTTTGCCTTTATTTTACCCCGGTCATTTCCGTTTACTGTCAATGTTACATTTCGTTCGCCGGGCATGAATCGTGGTGCTTGACTAAACCAATCCGCAAGAGAAATATCGACGCCTCGAGACTTAAGTGCCTCGACGTCAAAGCCGGTTTCTTCTGGAGAACCTCCGCCTTGATCGGCTAGAATCTTTGGTGCGCCAAGCATAATGCTTAATAAGGCAGCAGTAAGTGTCGAGAATTTAAGTTCATTTGTCATCGGGGTAGTTTTTCTTCGCACCACAAAAGCCTTTAACGTATTAGCGCGGCGTCGTAATGATCGACTGTATAACCCCATGTCGTTGCTGGGGAAATTCTGACTTTAGTTGCTGTTTCAAATTTTTTTTCGTTAGTTGGATTAATGGTTAGTATCTGTCCTGGGAGGATATAGTTATTTGGAAGATTCCAAAAAGTATTTCCGGGAAGCGTTTCTACCTCTTCGCCCAGCCTTACTACGTAAGGCGATGGATTGCTAACGATTAGACTCGACTTATTAATTTTCCAGTTTAATTTTTTCCATGGAGCATAATCCTTCTCTAGCCCAGCAGGGCGAACGATGACTGGTAGATTCTGCCTTACACTCATCCGTACTTCATTATTGCCTTTTATTTGAGGGGGAACGCCGTCAAATGTTACGCGCATCAAACGTTCCGTTGTAAGAGGCTCGTTACTTGTCAGAATAAAACGGACTCTTTGACTTTTCCCTGGCTCTACTCGTGCTGCCGGAGGCGTAATGGTCAGTGGAACGTCTTTGTCATCATCTATACTGATCAAAGTGGTCAATAGTAAAGCAGGATAGCTGTCAGTGTTTTTAACATTTATCGCCGCCTCCCCGTCGCTTTGTTCGATAACTACGACAGATGTTTCGGGCAGCATACCTGTCGCATATGCACTATTTGATAGTGCGAAAAGCAGAAGTACCGCTACCTTCGAGTTGTCAGGAAATTTCATTTAGGCTTGCCTTGCGTTGTAACTGATGACTCGATTGCTCGAATAGTTTTATTTCTGCAATTGCGTTGTATGAGGTGGTAAAGAGCCAGGCGCTAGACCTGGCTCTTAAGTTTTAGTAAACCAGTTCAATAGTTGTTAAGCCGTTCAATGCAATTGGCTTAGAAATATCTAATTCTGTAGTCTTGTTGATGTATGCCTGTACTCCAAGCTTACCTGTAAGTGTGGTGAACTCTACTGGAGTAAGAGTTCCGGTAGATGCCCAAGAAGCGTTTTTCGAGATGTTAGTGCCGTAAATATTACCTGTCGTATTGGCCATCCATGTATCTACACCCCAATCATTATTTTGCTGAATGCTATCAACTGCTATACCATCTGCTGTCACAGTGCCGGAAGCTATTCGAATACCGTAGCCACCAATTTTTGCCGCTCCATCAAGGCCTAAACCTACAACGGGCATGTTCGCGACGCCAAAGATAGGTACTGGAGATGGGCCCGCTGTTGTAGCCTGCTCTGTAGCGCCTGCTAAAGTACTTGGGCGACCATTAATTGCTCTGATTTTTACTTTCGCAGGTGCGTCGCAAGTAATAGTGAAGTCAATCTGCCGTTCTGGCAGCACAGTAAAATCAGTTGCGGATAAACTCGATGGTGCAATATTGCCATAGTCGATTGTACCGCCACCAGATAGAGTCGGGGTGCATGATGATGGCGTGATATTACCAATTACTCGCACATCAATGGAATTTGCCATAACTGGGAGTGAAACAGCGGAAAGTAGCGCAAATGCGCAAGTGGATTTCTTAAGTGATTTCATTTAGTGCCAACCTTTAGCAGCAAGCTAAGTTTCTTCGAGTTGTGTGTTGCTAGGTATTACAGGTTCATTTTCAGGTGGGGAGGGCTTCATTGATATAAGACTTGTCTCAAAGCGTGGAGGCCTTGATTGTTAAGTTTTTTTTTTGGCGTGAATGTTCTGGTTATTGAGGGGTGAGTTACTATTAATTATAAGTGGGGATTGGATTTTATTTGGTGTAAGCGCTTGTGAAAGTGTTGTTATTTTAAATAAGGTGGGCATTAATGTTTTGCGTTAAATATATGTTGGTTTTCTCTGTTTTTGTTCAGTTGTGTCTTGTTTATAAAGTTAGGTGTACGGGTTTCGTTGGTTTGCTGAAGGAGAATATGCTGTGTTTTGAATCGCCCCGGTTTCGTAGACACCCCTTTGCCTTAAACTGAGGCCAATTAGGAGGCGCCATGAGCAACCCGCGTTACCCCGAAGAATTCAAAATCCAAGCGGTCAAATAAGTAACCGAAAAGAAGCTACCTGTTGCTGATGTGGCAACACGTCTTGGTGTGTCGACGCATAGCCTCTATGCCTGGATAAAGCGCTATAGAAAACCTCTAGAAGAACGACAGCAAGACGATGATCAACACGCTGAACTGCGTCGTTTGCGAGCAGAACTCAAACGCGTCACTGAAGAGCGAGACATCTTAAAAAAGGCCGCCGCGTACTTTGCCAAGGAATGCGGCTGAAGTACGCCTTCATCCAGCAGCGCGCGGGCGACTATTCGATTCGACGGCTTTGCCTGACACTGAAAGTTTATCCCAGCGGTTATTACGCCTGGCTGTCTGAGCCGCAATCTTTACGCGCCAAAGACGACCAGCGACTGCTGGCTTTGATCAAGCATTCCTGGCTGGAGAGCGGCGGTGTTTATGGCTATCGCAAAATCCATGACGATCTGCGCGAGGTCGGTGAGGATTGTGGTCGTCATCGTGTGGCGAGGCTGATGCGTCTTGGAGGTCTGCGTTCTCAGACAGGTTATCGACGCCGCCCTGGAAAGTACGGCGGTAAGCCAGCGGTCGCCTCACCCAATTTGCTGAAGCGCCAGTTCGATGTCGTGAAACCCAACAAGGTTTGGGTCACCGACATCACCTACATTCGTACTTATGAAGGTTGGTTGTATTTGGCTGTGGTGCTGGATCTGTTTTCTCGTCAGGTCGTTGGCTGGTCAATGAAGGCGCAAATGATCAGTGATTTGGCTATTGAAGCATTGTTGATGGCGGTTTGGAGGCGTAAACCTAAGCAAGAGGTGATGGTTCATTCCGACCAAGGTAGCCAGTACAGCAGCTCCGATTGGCGCGGCTTTTTGAAGGCAAACAATTTAGTTGCCAGCATGAGTCGCAGAGGCAACTGCCATGACAACGCCGTGGCCGAGAGCTTTTTCCAGCCTCTGAAACGAGAACGGATCAAGCGAAAAATTTACACCACGCGGGAAGATGCTCGTAGTGATGTGTTCGATTACATCGAGATGTTCTACAACGTAAAACGCCGTCATGGTTTCAATAATCAGCTGTCACCGGTAGAGTTTGAAAAGCGTTACGCAATGAGCTTGCAAGGTGTCTAGAGAATCCGGGGCGATTCATTTTAAATAAAAAATGCCTGCTTTTTTAATTGCAGGCATTCATTGTTTTTTGCGTCGTGAAGATCGTGTAGATTTTAAATGGCTTTAGGTGTCTCAATTTTTAGTTGTCACCTCACTAGAATCAGGTAACTCACCCGCAATCGACTCCAAGATGTCAGTCATAGAAAGAATGCCTACGAATTCGCCATCTTTGTTGATCACGAATGCTATATGAGTCGAGTTCTCACGCATCTCTTCCAGTGCGTTCAGAATAGTTACGTTATCCAAGAGGTTGAGTGCTTGGCGCGAAATATTCTCTAGGTCTTGTGCATCGTCCTGCAAAATTCCTTTTAGGAAGTCTTTTTTATGCAAGAATCCCAGAGGCTCTTCGATTCGTCCGTTCCTGATCAACGGAAGCCTAGAGTATGGTGAATTGAGTAGGCGTTTGCGTATCTCCTCAGGTTTTTCGTTCAGATCTATGTAGTCGACATCTTCGTGAGGGGTCATAACAGAGTGAATCTGTTGCTCTGCCAGTCGCAGGACTCCGCTGATCATCACACGCTCCCGACGATTGAAAAGCTCTTGGGGCGCTTCACTATCCATCATGTCGGCAATTTCTTCTCCCACCTCATCCTCACTTACCTTGCGACCGCCGAGTAGGCGCAGTACAGCGTGTGCAGTGCGCTCTCGCATAGGACGCTCACCTTGCAGGTTCTTCTTGCGTCCTTTTCGAGCGATTTGGTTAAACACTTCGATCAGGATGGAGAAGCCTATAGCCGCGTAGAGGTAGCCTTTTGGAATATGGAAGCCCAGGCCTTCAGCAGTCAAGCTGAAACCGATCATCATCAAGAAGCCAAGACACAGCATGATGACGGTCGGATGGCCGTTAACGAATTTGGTCAGCGGCTTGCTGGCCACAATCATCAAACCGATAGAGAAGATCACTGCAATCATCATGATCGACAGTTCTTCCACCATGCCTACTGCGGTGATAACCGCGTCTAGGGAGAAGACCGCATCTAAGACAACAATTTGCGCAACAATTGGCCAGAAAAGGGCGTAAGCGGTGTTGCCTTTGCGCTCTGCAACATGCCCTTCAAGCCGTTCATGGAGCTCCATGGTCGCCTTGAATAGCAGGAAGATGCCGCCGAACAGCATAATCAGGTCTCGACCCGAGAATGATTTGCCGAATACATCTATCAACGGTGCGGTCAGTGTCACCATCCAGGAGATGCTGGCGAGAAGCCCCAAACGCATCAGCAGCGCTAAGGACAGTCCGATAACGCGGGCACGGTCGCGTTGCTCGGGAGGCAGCTTGTCTGCAAGTATCGCGATAAAAACTAGGTTATCGATCCCTAGAACGAGCTCTAAGACGATAAGTGTCAGTAGACCAAACCACGCTGTTGGATCAGCAATCCATTCCATAGGAATTGTTTTATCTCTTGAAATATTGAGGGGGAAGACACAGGCCGATGACCCCGTCATGAAGATGTTCAGGAAAAGTCCATCGAGCTGTTATTCGAGGAGCTTGAGAAAAGCTCTTCACCTTAGCTCCTTCATGTTACAGCGAAGCATTAAGCGGCGTCGGATAGCAACCAAATAATCAATCTCTATCGTCACTCCGAGTCGATAGCCCGGTAACGTATGTGGCTGGTGTGCACCACGCAAAACAGACCAGTTGCCGGAGAAAATCGCCGGCACTGATCTGCGGTGGAGTGAGTGCAGTCTCTATGCTGAGAAGCCACCATCAATTGTCAGGCTTGCGCCGGTGATGTATCCGGCCTCAGGGCCTGCCAAGTAGGAGACGAAGCTGGCTATCTCTTCAGCCTTGCCATAGCGCTTAACAGCCATCAGCGCTTGCAACTGACTTGCACCTTCGCCGTCGGCAGGGTTCATTTCGGTGTCAACGGGGCCAGGCTGTACGTTATTGACAGTGATTCCCCGTGGGCCTAGATCGCGGGCCATGCCCTTCGTCATACCAACCAATGCCGACTTGCTCATAGCGTAGATTGCACCACCGGCCATTGGGACACGGTCAGCATTAACGCTACCGATGTTAATAATACGTCCACCATCGTTCATGTGACGGGCCGCTTCTTGACAAGCGATAAAAACGCTTCGTACGTTAACGGCAAGCGTACGATCTAGATCCTCTAGAGTCAGCTCATCGAGCGGGCCCCAAGACAAAACTCCCGCGTTATTCACTAAAATGTCTAGGCTGCCGAAGTGTTTTACAGCTTGGCGAATTGCTTTTTGTACTGCTGAGGCGTCGTTGCTATCGGCTTGAATAGCGAGAGCTTTACCACCAGCTGCTGTAATGTCACTAACGGCATTTTCCGCCTGTTGCACAGAGGACGCGTAGGTGAACGCGACTGCCGCACCCTCTATGGCCAGGCGATTAGCAATTGCAGCACCGATGCCTCGGGAGCCACCTTGGATAAACGCAACTTTTCCTTGAAGGCGATCAGTTTTTTTCATTTGCTACTCACTTTTGTAGTAATTGGATGATATGAGCTACAGTTTTTTACGAAAAACAACTGACTAATGAAGGCTTGAATCTAGCTATTAGTCAATGATTTCAAGACTCAAAAATCTAAGAAAAATTAACCATAACACCCCGCGTGTGCTTGCCTCGCCTGCAAGATCGGCGGATGGATTCGGCTACTTTTCGTTAATAAAGTCTATCACGAGTGGCTTGACCAATGAGGGACATTCTTCCATCAGCCAATGACCGCAACCATTTAAAACGTGGCCTTGAACGTCTTTAGCATACTCATTCATTTGATCGATCTGAGTCTGACCAAGCCCTCCTCGGCCATCTCCTGAAACAGCCAATAGTGGCATGCTCAGTTTGCCCTGTTTGAGCAATGCTTCGTTTTGATGTACCGAAGTTGGAAGTGCTCGGTAATACTCAAATGCCGCGTGTAGAGTGTGAGGTTTTGAGTAAGACTTTGCGTACAAATCAAGCATCTTCTCGGTAAAGGCTTCCGGCTTTTCAGCGTGCTTTTTGATGAAGTGCGAAAAGAATAATTTTTCATTACCCGAAATTAGAGTTTCAGGGAGTGCGCCATCGGCTGAAAAGAAGCTGAAGTGCCAAGCCGTTGATTCACCTTGCGGAGTATATGCTGGAAATCCGTAAATCCTCGAATCAGGGATAACTGCCTCTAGATATGCGACCTTAGAAATATCTTTTTGGTGCTTTGACAGCATTGGGTAGGTCGCCCAGATACCAATATCATGAGCGACCAGCTTGAACGGTGCGTCAGGGCTAAAACGTTTTGCAAACGAGTAAAGGTAGGGTGAGACATCCTCGCCTGTGTAGGTTGTCCTTAGTGGATCGGACATGCCTAAGCCAGGTAGGTCGACAGCAATGACCCTATGGGTCTTCGCCAGCTCAGGCATTAGCTCGCTCCACTCGTACCATGATTGAGCAAATCCGTGAACCATCAAAAGCACCGGGCCACTGCCACCGGCGACATAGTGCATTTTTATGCCGTTAACTTCTTCGAAGCCACTTTTAAAACCCTCAGGAATTGGGAACTCATCGGTTGCCATTGCGGAGAACGAGCATAGTGCACCGCAGCTCAGCGTTGCTACATACTTTAAGAAGCCAGTCATAATTCATCTCTTTGATTAGGAAAGCAGCAAAGTATTCCCAGCTCTATATGGTTGCCTTTGCACCGATGAGCTAGGACTACGAAGCGGTTAAGCTGAAAAACCGCCATCAATGCTGAGACTGGCGCCGGTGATGTACCCAGCATCAGGGCCGGCTAGGTAGGACACGAAGCTGGCGATCTCGGCATCTTTGCCATACCGGCCGAGCGCCATGAGTTTTTTCAGTTCGCTGGCCGTCTCACTATTTTCAGGGTTCATGTCGGTATCGACCGGGCCAGGCTGAACGTTGTTGACCGTAATGCCACGTGTGCCCAAGTCTCTCGCCAAGCCTTTGGTGAAGCCAACCAGGGATGCTTTGCTCATTGCATATACAGCACCGCCAGCAATTGGGATTCGGTCGGCGTTGATGCTGCCAATGTTGATAATGCGTCCACCGGCTCGCATGTAACGTGTTGCTTCTTGGCTAGCGATAATGACACTGCGGACGTTGACGGCCAGTGTAAGGTCGATTTCCTCGAGTGTGAGTTCTTCCAAAGGGCCCCACGGAAGAACGCCTGCATTGTTTACGAGGATATCCAGCCCGCCGAAATGTTCCGTTGCCTGACGGATTGCCTGTTGCAGTAGTTCTGGATTCGCGCTGTCGGCTTGAAGAGCAATGGCGTTCCCGCCAGCACCTTCGATCTCACTGACTATTTTTTCTGCCGCGATCTTCGACGATTGATAGGTAAATGCGACAGCAGCGCCTTCACTGGCCAGGCGTTTCACGATCGCCGCGCCGATGCCTCGGGAGCCACCTTGCACGAAGGCAATCTTGTCTTGAAGGTTTTTTACTGGGTTCATGTCTACTCATTCCTCAGCTTTGAAAGTCATTTTTCACAACGTTGGATAAGACTAAGTGATTCACAGAAGCTGATTAAGTCCCTAGAATTCCAATATCTAAGTCCTGCACGGAATCAATTGTGATGGTCAAGAACCAGTTTTTTGAGATTCGAAATTTCGTTACGGTCGCGCAGGCGGGGAGCTTCACCGTAGCTGCGCAGGCATTAGGAATGACGGGGTCGGCGCTCAGTAAAAGCATCATGCGTCTTGAGGCTCGCTTGGGAACAAAGCTGCTGCACAGGACTACCAGGCGACTAAGCCTGACCAATGATGGTGACTCGTATCTCTCGGATTGCCAGAACGCTATGGCGATTCTGGACGAAGCGGAAAGCCGCTTAGGTAGCGAGCAGCGTTTGCCTGCTGGACGAGTGCGAATCGACTTACCTTCGGCATTTGGACGCAGGTACATCCTCTCGGCACTTCTTGAGCTGACGAAGCAGTACGAGGAACTGGATCTATCAGTAACCTTCAGTGATCGAACGGTCGATTTGATGGCTGATGGGGTTGATGTAGCAGTGAGAGTAGGAGGCCTTGATGACAACGTTGATCTAGTGGCACGTCGATTGGGTGAGCAGCGACGCGTAATCTGTAGTTCGCCTTCTTATTTTGCCCGGCGAGGCATCCCGCTGATTAAAGAGGATTTGTCACAACACGTTTGCATTACCGGGTGGCCGATGACGCTACGCCATAGCTGGCTTCTAAAAAACTCAGACGGTACCACTGAGGCCTACGAGATTCCGGTACGGCATGAAATAGGTGACTGCGAGGCGATCTTGGCGACCGCCTTGGCAGGTTGTGGATTAGCTCAAGTGCCGACCTGGTTAGTTGAGGAACACCTCCGATCTGGGGCATTAATTTCGGTGCTCGATGAGTTTGCAGGAGACGATGTACCTATCCATGCGATTTGGATTAAAACTCCCTATATTCAGCCAAAACTGCGAGCAGTTATCGATAGGCTAGTCGAGTTGGCGCAGCTTCCGAATAGTAAGTTTAAGCCATGAATACGATGTTGCTTGGCTGCATAAATTGCTTTTAATGCCGTGGCGTCTTTCTTAGGTTTATTTTGCTTGCTTGCTTGCTTGCTTGCTTGCGGAGCTGGGGCTGGTTTTTATATGCAGACAGTAAATTGAGTGATTTTGAGTGCTATTGGTTTGTCTCCAGCGCTAAGGTGAACTCTAATATATTTGCCCCATAAACTTCTTGTACTACTGCGCCGTTTTTTATATAGACATAAGTTGGTATGTTTGTAATGTTGTACTGCTGCGCAATCTCATCCACTTCGTCAATATCAATTTTCAGGAAAATTGTATTTGGATGGATTAATGTTAATGCTTCAATCGCCGGATTTATCATTTTACACGGCCCGCACCATGGTGCGTGAAAATTAACAACGACTAATTTTGTGCCTGCGGCAGCCAGTCTGTTGTTAAAGTCGAAAGCGTCAACAATATTAATTTGGCTCATGATTTCCCTCTCATATTGGCTTAAATTTTCTTTATAGACGAGGTGGATCCGATTGCAAGCGGATAAAAAAATAAATTCGTGCTTTTCTTTTTTCCGAATTTTTAGGCGCCTCACATTTTAGCTTGGCTCTCCAAGCCTGAATGATCGTAAGCGGATGCAGCTGACTTGGTGGCCGCCCACAGTTGTTGCCTCGCCAACTGCCGGGCCGTCATATCGGTGAGGCTGTACCGAAGGCTGCCTTTACCGTGGGCCTCGAAAGGGTCAAGGTAGTATTTTAGCCCAGGAACCAGAGCTACGTACGCTCTTGGCTGGGCGGATGGTGTTGAACACGTTGCGTACCATGGCAGCACTAACGCGAATGTTCTCGGCCTCCGTTGCTTGCCGTAATCATGTGGTGATGAACACATGAGTAATCGAGGCCGCTTTCACTCCACCACTCACTGCAGGCGCCGTCCATTGCGCCAGTGCCGAGCATTCATTCATCATTCGCTGAGAACGGAGAGTTGATGTCAACATCGATACCGCCGATCACACAATCGAGGCGAACCAGCTGAGTTGAATCGAGGGCGATCAGCTTCCCTGGGTTACTCAGGATGTCTTCCTCTAGCACCGTCAGAAACTCGCAAACCTCCTGATCATTCTTTGTGGTGTCTGTGCCATCCGTCTCATCGAGAGAAAGGATCATGGATGGGCCATGTCTCAGACGGAGCATCAGGGAGTACGGAGATGGGCACATAGGCGGTCGCTCGAGCCCAAGAGGAAGGGGAGGCAATGATTAACTCAGGTGCACGGCCGATGGATTGCGCCGCTCGTTTGGCTTGTTCGATGCCCTTCTCAGTGAGCGGAATACTTGCGCGATCAAGGGTCGCTGCACCGGCATTGGCTGCGCTTTCTCCATGACGCACTAGCCTGACATTCTTCATTGACTTACCTGTCGTTTCGCCGACGCACGACGCCGCTAGCGTTGCTAGTGAGGTGGCTGGAGTTAATCAGAGGGAATGTGGCTGAAAGCTCGATCAAGTGAGCTCCATTATCGCCCGCATCCAGAGCAAGCGGGTAATAGAGCAAGGAAGGAAGCTGGTCGGCGTACGACATCGTGGCTTCTTCCGTTGAATAGAGACGCGTCCCAATCGCTGGGTCGTACTTTGGGGCGTCGTTCCTTCGGGCCTAGTGCCCGCCTATGGCTGGTGATCCAAATGGCCCGCTAGATTCCGCCTGTTATACGCGCAAAATTTTTGGGAATTATGGCGTGGCGATAATTATGGCTAGCCAATAATTTAAATAGTTCACTGTCGTTTGCTAAGCGTGTCTAACCCTGCGTCGCTAGTCGAAGGACTGTGTGCGTAGCCAGGCGATTACCTTTTCCTGCCTGTTCAAAATCCCTACCTTCGGCATCCCAGCATTGAGGATAGTGAACAGCCTTAGCCTGTCCGTCACATCACTACGAGTGGAGGTACGCGTGGCCTTGGTTCATCCTACAGTGAGCGCGTCACCATATCTGTAAACGAGGCTTCGGTTATTCGTATTCATACCCGTTGAGGGGGACTTTATTTTGAAGGCACGATGCCGGCTGAAGGCTTGAGGATCAAAAAATCGACGTCCCAGGATCTCCTCCCAATCTAGCAATTCCTTGCTTGATATGCCCCGCATTCTCGCCAATCTTCTCCAGCGCAACACGTGCATTGTCGCAAGCCTCAGATGACCCACGCTGCTCCTCCAGCAGGACGAGCTCCATTAGTGCCGCTTCGATCGCTAGTTGGTTTTCGTACATTCTTGCCAGTACGTCGGGAAGGGAATACTGCTCGGCCATGATTCGACTCCGTTCGGGTGAAGAGCAAAGCGTAGCAGGGGGGGTGATGATGAGCTTGAGGGAAGTGTTCGCTCCTTCGGGCCAATAGGCCCGGCTCACATAATCAGCCGAGCACCTCCTTAATGATGGATGCAACATTTCTAGCATCGTCTATCCCTCGGTGATAGGTGCCCTGCCATACCAAGCCCAACGACTCTACTGTTTGCTTAAGACTTTTCGGCTGATCGTCGTATAGGCCTTTATGCCACTTTCTGACGTTGAAGTGCTGCAGGCCGGCGAGCAGGGAAGGGCACGCAGCGAATCCGGCGTCACGCTCAAGCTGCCTCGCATCGTAGTCACCCCAAGACGCCCAGGCCGCGTCTGGATAACGCTCTATGAAAGCTCCTAGCTCCAGACCTACCTCCACATAGGTTCCCGCGCTGTCCACGTCCGCTTGCTGAATGGATGTGAGCTGCTTGCAGAAATCAGTAAGTCTAGGGTTGATCTGGGGGCGTACGAAACGCTGGAACTCATCGACGATTTCAAGCGTTTCAAGGTCGATCACCACCAGGCCAATCTCAATCGTTTCCATCTGATCAGGAGCGATTACGAGCGACCTTGGAGATTCGTGTACTCCAACCTCGTCACAGGTTGCCTCTAGGTCAACGCAATAGAGGTAGCGGTATGGTGCGAGGAGGTTATGGATTGCTTGGAGGTGAAGGAACTTTGCTTGGATGCTCATGGCATGGGAGACCTTGCTTGGAGCTTGTTGAGATTAACCGCCCCATCTATGTCGATTGAATCACTCACTGTCCACAACGAATCGCCTAGAGCACGGGTCACGACATACCCACAACCATTGAGGACGTGATTTTCGATCTCGTACCTGCGCCACTCGATCATCGCTTGGGCATCAACCAGGAGTGGCTTGCGCTCAATGAGCCAAGCTACCGCATTGAGAAATTGCCCGTGTGAAAAGACTAGGATGTCTTGCGCCGGGAGCGTGGTGAGGCGATCTAGGAACGATCGTGCGCGACCAACAAACTCCAGAAACGACTCAGCACCTTCTCCATCAATGTAGGACGGATCCGCGTTCGCCCAATACTGTTCTACCCATGCCTTCCGTTGCCCTACGATGGTATTCACACACCTAGCCGGATCAAGATAGGTGAACTCCTCGATGGGCCATGTTTCGAATGGTGCATCAGGGAATACGGAGATGGTCGCATCCGCAGTCGCTCGAGCCCGAGAGAAAGGGGAGGCGACGATTAACTCAGGTGCACGGCCGACGGACTGCGCCACTAGTTTAGCTTGTTCGATGCCCTTTTCGGTGAGCGGGATACTTGCGTGATCAAGGGTAGCTGCACCGGCATTAGCTGCGCTTTCACCATGACGCACTAGCCTGACATTCTTCATTGACTTACCTGTCGTTTCGCCGACGCACGACACCAGTAGCGTTGCTAGGGGCATGGCTGGAATTAGGGTAGAGGTGGTGGGGTCACATGTAGACTTTTGAAAGCTCGCCAGTGAACTCAATTATCGCCCGCATCCAGAGCGAACTGGTAGTAAAGCAGGGTGGGGAGCTGGTCGGTGTACGACATCGTGGCTTCTTCCGCTGAAGAGAGACGCGTCGCAATCGCTGGGCCGTACGTGGAGGCGTCGTCCCTTCGGGCCTTGTGCCCGCCTATGACTAGTGAACCAACTGGCCTGCTAGGTTCCGACCTCGATATGCGCAAATTATTAAGAATTATGGCCGGGCAATAATTATGGCTGGCGAATAATTTAAATAATTCACAGTCGTTTGCTCGAGCGTGTGTCACCCCACTCGCGCAGCCGACCAGTCAAATGATTGTGCTTGCAACGTGCAGATCCTCGAAAACCGCCTACGCTAATGTGGGCCTATCGCCATCATTTAATCCTTTTTGGCCACAGAAGCCCCGAGGGTGCACCCGATCGGTTACGGGTCTGCCAACCCTTTCCCACCAGCCAAGCTGCGGCATGTGCACCGCTGCTTCTCATGGACACGAGAGAGATGATCGAGTCTATCAGCCTCAAAAAGATTGCAACTTATAGCCCTGACACCCCGGAAAACCTAACCGAACTCAAAGCGGTTAACGTCATCTACGGAGCAAACGGCGCGGGTAAAACAACCCTCAGTCGTCTGATTGCTGATCCTGGGATATCAGCGGATTGTACGGTGCGCTGGAAGAACAATATTCCTGTCCCTGCCTTGGTTTATAATAGCGACTTCATTGCCGATAATTACAGCGACTCCAAGAATCTCAAGGGTGTTTTTACTCTTGGCAAGACGGAGCAGAGCCAGAAAGATCGACTGGAACAACTCAAGGATGACTGTAAGCGTTTCGAGCAGCAGCGAGACAGAACATTAGTCCAGCTCAACGGTGAAGATGGAACAAGCGGAAAGCACGCGGAACGTCGGGAGCTGGATGCGAGACTAGTTTCCCGCTGCTGGGATCAGAAGATCAAACATGATGAAGTCTTTCAGGGTGCGTTTAAAGGGGTTCGCAGCAGCCGGGATAGCTTTAAAGCCAGAGTGCTCCAGGAAAACTTGAACAATAAAGCACCTTTGCTGAAGCTGGAAAAGCTCACTGATAAGGCACTGGTGCTCTATGGGGATGCGCCAAGTGCTCTTGTTTCTGTGCCCAGCATAGACCTGACATCGCTTATCGCCCTTCAGTCCGACAGGATTCTTGCAAAGAAGATAATTGGTAAAGGCGATGTTGATGTGGCTGCCCTCGTTGAGCGTCTAGGCAATAGTGACTGGGTTCGTCAAGGTATAAAGTTTCTGGAGCACAGTGATGACCATTGTCCTTTCTGTCAGCAGGCTGTCTCGCAAGACTTCGAAGCACATTTAAGTCAATATTTCGATGAGGCGTTTGAAACGGATGTGAAGGCGCTGAAGGAATTCAGTGACCTCTACTTTTTGAGAGCAAATGACCTCGTAGCGCGCGCACAAACTTTACTGGACAATGATTACCAGCATCTAGAAAAGGAGGTCCTGGGTCTAGAGGTTAAGGCGCTTGAAGCCCTAATAAAGGTTAATGTTGAGCGAATTGTCAATAAGATGGCTTCGCCAAGTCTGGCGGTTGAGTTGGAGTCGCTCAGTGACTTGGGCGAGAAGCTCGCTAAGCTTATTGCAGATGCAAACAAAAAAATAAGTGAGCATAATCGGCTTGTCACCGGCTTCAGTACCGAACAATCCAATCTGACATCGGAAGTATGGAAGTACCTGCTTGAGACTGAACTGAAGCAGACGCTTTCAGAGTATACGGCTGATACTGGTCGTCTTGATAAAGCTATCGAAGGCTTGACTAGAACGTTAGACAAGGCCAAGGGCGATATTTTGCAAGCAAATGCTGATATCGCCGCGCTCGAAGCTTTGCTTACCAGTGTTCAGCCTACCGTAAAAGCCATTAATGAGTTGCTCAGAGATTTCGGGTTCCGAGGATTCTCGCTGGCGGTTGCCCCTGGAGAAAATTCTTATAAGCTCCTCAGGTCAGATGGAACGGATGCGCGAAAGACATTGAGTGAAGGTGAAAAGACTTTCGTCACCTTCTTGTATTTCTACCACCTGCTAAAGGGCAGCACTACGACATCTGGGGTTACCACTGAGCGAATCGTGGTTATCGATGACCCTGTTTCCAGCCTGGACAGTGACGTTCTCTTTATTGTCAGCAGCTTGATCAAACAGATTTTCACTGAGGTGCGTCAGGCTAACAATGTTATTCGGCAGATTTTCGTGCTGACCCATAACGTTCATTTCCATAAGGAAATCACCTTTAGTCCGCTCCGTCGTGGTACCAAGGCGTGGGGTGACGAGACCTTCTGGGTTGTCCGCAAGCCGGATCATCACACGAAAGTCGAAGGTCACGCGCACAACCCCGTCAAAACGTCATATCAGCTCTTGTGGGGAGAGTTGCGTAAGAATCCACTGCCTACATTGACGCTGCAAAATACCATGCGCAGGATTTTGGAGAACTACTTCAAGATCTTAGGTGGCATCGACACCGATAAGCTCTTGGAAAAGTTCGACGGTCACGAGAAGGTGCAGTGCCAGTCTCTGATCAGCTGGGTCAACGACGGATCGCACTATTCTCCAGATGATTTGTTCGTGGCCATTGGCGACAAGATGGCGACCAGCTACATGAAAATCTTTTTCAAGATTTTCAAAGCGGCCAATCACTTGGCGCATTACGAGATGATGATGGGTGAGGACTACAAGGATCTCACGGCTGACGATGTCGTGGCTGAAGAAGGTAGCGACGCTCATGGCGATTCTGACGCCGGGTCTCAAACAGAGGTGGCGAGAGGAGAAACGCTTTTGGCTGCAGCCCACATTCCGATAGCCGAGGAGCCGATTAAGGTCGATTCATCACCTGCTACGGCACCTCTGGAAGCAGTCCTGCCAAAGCCAGCACAACGTCAAGTGATTCAGCCAGGACTTCTTCTCCCTGACACACCTAACGCCCCGAACACTGCTAGCGAACCAGGCACACCTCGCATACCTGAACCACCCGAGGCACCTGGCGATGACCAAGACCCAGATTCGATCCCGTTCTGACCTCATCAGCCCAGCGCACCGCCTCGTGTGCTGGGTACTCAGGTCGGCGGCAACCCGATGTATAAGCAGCCGAGCATCTCCTTAATGATGGATGCTACGTTCCTGGCATCGTCTATCACCACGGTGATAGGTAAAACCCAATTGCACACCCATTTAACACCATTCAGCCAATCGGCTGCAGGAAACGGAAAGGGTGGAATATCTAGAAGTGGGTATAGCCTCAGAGCGCAGCGAGTCGTGATGCGTTAGCCAAGCGCGACGTCCGGCAGCACTCGGCAGACCTCGCGGGCGGAGAGAAGGGAGGTTGTGTTCAAAATGTTCTGCGCTCGCATCCTAGCTTGCCCATAGCTAAGCTGCGGTATGAAGCGGCGTCAACGGGAAGTTCGATCCTTCGGGCCGATGGGCCCAGCTAAACAATTAGCTAAGCATTTCCTTCACGATGGAAGCCACATTCCTAGCATCGTCTATCCCACGATGATAGGTACCCATCCAAACCAAGCCCAACGACTCAACTGTTTGCTCAAGTGATTTGGGGCGATTCATATAAGCCCGCATGCCATTTCCTCGCATTGAAATTTTACGGCTTAGAGCGCGAGCAGGTTTTCATTGATCTTGAATAGAAGGGAAGGGAGTAGGTCTGCGTTCGACATTGTGTTTCCTCCGTGGAAGACATCAGCGTAGCAGTAGGAGGATTGTTGGATCTTTGTCGTAGGTCAGAGCACATCACATCAGCTTTTGGCTAGCTAACGAACCGTTCATGCGGAACTGCACCATTCATTCGTGAGATAGCATCCATGCGATTGGAGTTAATGACATCGTAGCGCGTCACATGGAGATGGCTCCGTTAGTAGCTCAGAATGCTGTAGTTCGGATTTAGACGGCAGAGGAGCGACAAGCTTCGTCCAACTGAAATTTGGCCGCTCCCAGAACCTTCTTAGGCTTTAGGCTTCTTCCCTCGCGAAGAACTGTAGTGGCCCAACAATTTAGATGGGGAAAGATCTGTCAAATTAGGCATCGGCGACTTTGTTTGCTCTTTAAGATATTTGATATATAGAAAAATCACAGAGCGTCGGACTGTTCGAGTCGACACCTCCGTTGGATCGATTTGAGCTTCCAATAACCAAGAGTGCAGGATCTTATTCAGCTCGTAAGAGGTCATTGGATGGCTAGTGTTCTTGCTGGACGGGAACAGGTAATCGCCGTGAGCAAGCCCACTTTCTTTAACGTACGTAGAAACCACAAAATCTTTGGCTGTAGTCAAAGCGCGTCGTTGCCGGTACAAACGCAATTTGGAGGCTGGGAAGTCCAGCATCACCATCTGGTCGGTGTAGTTTACGTTTTCAACTTTGAGATGGAGCAATTCAGACTGACGAATACCAGAGAGCAGCACTGAGCACAAAAATTGGTCACGTAGGTTGGCTTTGCTCTGGACTACCTTCTCAATGGCATCAAGCTCACATTTACTCAAATATTTTGTGGATGCGAGGGGCGACGCGGATTTCCAAGGCACACTTCCCGTTGAACTGAATGCTTTATGGACTACGCGTTGGGCCGCTTCTGGGATTTTATGATCTGAACGCACTACTGAGCTGTGGCTGTCTGTCTTGCCAACGTAGGGCGTTTGCTCTTGCCGAAAGCTATGGAAGGCCAAAAGTTCGTGAAGCGGGAGTAGCAACACTAAACGCTCGATATCACGGTCGTCGATACCTACGGCGTTGCTCGACTTGAGAAACTGAAATATGGATGTGCTGACGTTGTCCCTTACTTCTGCAAGAGTAGGTACAGGTGCATCCGGTGAGCAATTTTCTGATGACCTCAACACATCGTGCAAGTCGCGATAGCCCAACCCCTGTGCCAAAATCTCTTGCGCGGTCATGAGACTGATAGCGTTAGCACCAGGCCAGTGACGACGAAGCACTTTTGCAATGTGTTTGAATCGACGTTTGGGAATTAAATCGAAGGGGAAGATCGGGACGCGCATGGCATTTCTCCAATACGTCAGGGTGTCGGCTGCCCTCTGACTATTGTCGAATGCCTACTGAGTAGATCATGACAACCTGAGGCCAATGGCCTTTTGCGAACCGACCGCTCGATCCAGGAAATCGATTTCTTAAGGCTAGCATAGCTTTGTGACCTGTCTAGGAAAACAGCCCTTCAAATGGAGCAGACTGGGAGCTAAAGCAGTTCTCGATCTTATGGTCGATTTGTGAGCCGGCGCTGACTTGAGCTTCATCGAGCGGTAACGCTGTGATGGCAGCAGAAATTAATTGCTGCTATCGCTCCTTCGGGCCTAAGGCCCGGCTTAGTCAGCCAAGAAAAGTCGGTGGTGTTGCAGGCGTTCCTGCGGGCTATGGGCCGCCTAACCCAATTAACGAGATAGATTGGAATGGCTCAAGACTTATTAGGTGAATTTTAGTTTTGACAAGATTTGTTCTAACTCAGAAATTCCTTTGGCTAGTTGTGGGTCGCTATATATAGTGGAGTGCATGGACAGCTCATGTATCCTGGTTTCAAGTTGTTGTATAAGTGCTTCTTTTTGTTTAGGGGAGGGCGAGGATAAACTAGCTATCGCTATCGCAAATCCCTCATCGAAATAATTTTTCAGCGACATCGGATCACGATGGCCTGTAAGTTTGGCGACTTTGGCTAGGATTCTCCTTTGGACGGCCTCCATCCACAAATCCTTCTGAGCTATATCTCGCTTCAATTCCTTTGCGATCTCATATGCTATCTGAGTAGTAATGAATCGATGTCTAAACATAGACAGGCAGACTTGTACATCTGTAAGGCCAGATAGTTCACAAAGTCTTCTGAAGTCTCGCGCTAGGGATCGCGTCGCTATGGCTTTTCCATCTTGCGCAAGCATGAAGGATGTGGCTTTTGTAGGGGGGATACTTAAATACGCTATGAAAGCTGTTCGTGCTTTAAGGTATATAGATATCTCAATCGCATCCTCAAGGGATAGAGGGAATTCACGTATAGGTCTAGGTACTTGACGTGTTTTCAATGTTGGAATGTACAATGTTCTTTTTTGTAGCGGATGCTGATTCAGATTTAGGGGGATGCTGTTTAGCTCGTCAGGACGAAGGCCGGTCATTTTGGCGATTTTAAGAGTTGCTAACCGACGGTTGTATAAATATTCGTTTTTCGCAGTATAGTCGTCACACCGTTGAGCAGAAGTGACACCGAGCGGATATCTGGGGCTGGTTTTCAATTTATAAATTGTGTCGCTAATCTTGCCGATGAAATCATCAGGCATGGGCTTTTTATCACCCACTGGAGGGCGCTTTGTTGGAATCGCTGGGTGGTACAGAATCGGCTGACCCTGCCTGTTTGCCTTCCATTCAATTGTCACTTGTGCACCAGTGCCTAACTCCCCAATGAGCTTAGGTTGTGAGACGAGCCGATAATTAATTTGATACCAGATCAAAAAATCTATCACTCTTTTAATGGTATAGGCGACATGGTTTGGACTGCGAGCATCAGTAAGGGCGAATTTTTTTAATTTTTTTCCTTCTAGTAGATGATTTGAGAAGTCCAATAGGAACGCATCGTCAACTGCGAGTAAATGTGAACCATGGTTAAAGCAGTAACGTACATAGTGAGTCATGTGACTAGCAAACGTTTCGGCTGAATCGCCGGTAGCTTGAACAGTTACATGCTGTAACCAGATATTAATCAGGGTGCAAGGTGATCCGTTTGGCCAGAACATATAGACTTGATTCGAAAGCGTCTTTTTTCTAACGGTCGGTGCTTCTTTTTTGCGAGAATAAACTACAGCACCAGGCATTTCTAGCACCATGTTGGTATTGTAAAGCTGAAACTTAGGCATCTCCTTTGCCCCCTTGTATCACGCTCCATGCTTTAGGAGGCGAAGCTGGGTTTGCACTAATATCTTCAAATCTGAGGTTTGACTCGAATAGGAAGTTCGTTATCTGAAGTTTAGTTACATTATTAAGGCTGGTATCTGTTTCCACTAGGAGTTTGAAAAATCTAAATAAATCAAGATAGGCAAATGTAGCTAGCTGAGCTTGGTTGTACGCTTCATTAATCATCATTTCAGGCGTTGGTTTGTCTTTACTGAGATCTTGGCTGGCCAGTCTGTAAGTGGAATAGATCTTTGCTCGTAACGAACGCATGTGTTCCCAGAGATTGCCTGAAGTGTGAGTGATGCCGGGAAGAGTGTGCTTTAAACAAAAATTCTTGAGGGTGTTGTAGCTTATTTTATCGAATTCATTCACGATCTCTAAGGTGCAAAAGGCTTTCATGTCGGCCAGCTTTTCTTGGTGAGATTTTGTTAGGCTAAGTTTTCCATCCCAAACTGACTGCAGCCAATCATGTCTTCTTTGTATGTTTTCAACGGTGGAATTTTTCATCTTGAGCCTCCCCGTACTTCAAAGCTATCTCTGTATCGAAAACTTCTGACTCATAGGTGGTCAGCCTTATGGTGTAAGTGGTAATTAGCAAACCATCGCTCGCCAATAGCGCTTGGAGAAACTGGTCAAATTCAAATTTGTTTCTTGATTTTAGAGACGTAATATTCATAGTGGACAATATTTGTTTGTATAAGGCTACAAGCCCTTGGTTCTCGCTCTCATTAAGGTTTCCAAGTTCAAGTTCAATTAGTTTGTCTTCGATGTTTTCAATGTTGTATTTGATGATTTCTTCTTCTGGCACATCGCCACTAAGATAATCATGCAGATAACGAGGGTCGTCCTGTCCGGCTTGATGTCTTATAGCATCGTCTGCGTATACCTTTGCATGATTGTACATTGTGACAATGAAGAACTTCCTCATCTCGTGGACTTTGATGTACCAACGGCGCCCATAAATATCTACAGGAATTTCGATGATGTCGCAGAAAGAACGCATTGCATAATCGATTCGTGCATCCACTCCTTTTCCACTTGGCTGATTGAAACCTCTAGAGGAAGGAAAATAAAAAAGATGTTCGGAATGTGGTGACGTATCTTGATATATTCCTTTCAGGCCGTTACCTAACACGGCTAATAGCTGAACCGCAACAGATGCAATGTAAGGGATGGGGCGGCGGATATTGGGTGCTATTGGAACGCGCTTCTTAAGTATAGGCTGCCTGATAAAAGCACCCTCTTCATTAGTTTGGTAACTAAGCGAGTCGCGTAATATAGTGCTGAGCTCATTAATTCTAATGGGTTTTGTAAATCCGATTACCAACGCACACGCAGCTACAAAGCACTCAAGCGCAACTGCAAATGTCATGTTTTTGCTCGTGCATTCCTGGTGTGATTGGCTGGTAAGTTTCGAAATGTTTAATGCGTCGATTAATGGTTGGGCAGGCAGGCCTTCGTAGGGTTGTGTGCTATATGACGAAATAATTTGTTCAAAGATTTTCTGCCTCTGTAGATGCCGATTGCTCCGTCCTTTTAATTCACCAGGAGGAATGTTATGAAACGCGCTGATGATTTCAAGTGTCGCACCTACGATAGCTTTTCCGTATACCATAATCCATTGTATTGCTTTGTCTAGAGCGTACATGCCGATGGAGTAAGGTATCTTCTTTGTATGGCCATCAATTCTGATATTATGTTTTTTCATGTGCTCTTTCGGGTCAAACTTAAAACTTGGCATAACTTCAGGTAAGTTTATGTTTCCTTCAGCTAGATTTTTCAGGAGAATTAGGAACTGAATAAGTGATTTCTTGGTTATTTCCCAGGTTCTGTCCGTGTCGAAAATGGCGGTCTTATGAGATTTATGTTGTGCTCTTATGCTGACTCCTTCCGCTAAGAGTGGTTGCTGCAAGGAAGCTTCAAACTGTCGAAGGAATGTACGAACATACATGTTATTAAAAGCAGTTGCGCGTGTGCTTAAAGCATTTGCCAAATAATCTCTAGATACCAAACCAATTTCGTCATTTTTTATATTTCCTTTTTTTATGTATAAGTTGTTAACTTTTAAATGATCAATTATCTTTGTCACCTGGAGTTGTGTCAGCTTTTCTCCGTCATACTCTTCGTCGATCAATGTGCAAAAATATTCACTGAGTCTCGGGATGAGTTGAAGAACACCAGCCCATCCACACTCGCAATAGTTTTCAATGAGTACTTCGCAGGCGTTCTCATTTATGAGTTTGAATCCACATGTTTGTGGTTGATAGCGGTCTCTGTAGAGAAGTTGCCAGCTTGCTAAATTTATGTAAAAACGGACGTATTTTAACCAGGTCGGGTGATCAACTCGTGGTGACAGATATCCAGCTCGAACGCAGAAAACCTGTTTTTGAATCGTTTCTAGTAGTAGTTTGTTAGGTGAGTCGGTAAGTAGGGTTCCGTCAGGAAGAGGTTCAGAAAAACTGACAGTTACTATTGTATTGTTTTTACCTACTACTTTCCATTCGCTCGATCCGATAGCTCCCTCCTTTAACCAAGAGGCGGTATAATCGATTATGTCTCCTAGGTTCTGGCGGGCTTGCGCTATCAGCAATGATAATGTCGCTCTGGAGCTCATGGGTTTAATATTTATTTTTGGCATGGCCTCATCTCATTTGCAATGGTGGCAACTGTAATGAATTTTTTGGCCAGCTCTGATTTTAATTCTAGAGCCTCGACGTAAACGGCCTGAAAATACGGCACAGACAAACCCGCAATATTTCCAATGATGGTGCCTTTTGCGCTTGGGTCTTTGCTGATGTCGTAAGCGCAATGTAAGAGACGGGCTAATGTGGTTATCGAGTCTTCAGTGATCCCCGTGTCGGCGTCTTCATATTGTTTTTTCTGTGGGCTATTATGCATTTCTGCAAATAAAAATATTGCGGCTAAAGAGGTGGCATCTAATTTCAAAATTACCTTGTGATTCACTAGGCGTTCGACCAAATGATGAACGGCATCTTCCGTCAGCTCAGCTGCATAGCGTTTAAGATCAATTGAAAGTGGATCCGAAGCGACGCTTACTGTCGCTTCTCTAATGATAAAATTAAATAAGTCGTTTTGTGTTAAAAAATCGCTCGCTGCGAAATGCCAAGGCTTGCCTTTAGTCGCCAAAACAATCAATTTCGTCTGGAAGGTACGAAGGATTCGCACATTCCACCGCTGCTTCAACCACTTTGGAATGTACCTGACTATGATGACTGCAATAGAATTTCCTAAAGTGTTAGCAGCCGCCTGGTAGGTACCTTCTTTCAAAAAGCTAATCAGGGCCTGAGTTCCACGAATTCGCTTTAATGTAAATATTTTTCTTGATACGTCACCGTTAGTAAGCTCTGTCTCTAAAGTTTGGTAAAGACTAACACCTAACTTGGTGGTGAGAATTTGATCAAGGCTGCTGCTCAAGCCGACCCATTCATATGATGATGTTAGAAACATCTTTCTGTAATTGATATCGCCAGCTAGCATTAGTCGTATTCGAGCTTTCATTGTTGCCTTTACAAGCTCTACATAGATTTTATGACTACGGGGAGGCAGCGCGGAAATTTTCCGAGATTTTGCCCGTGGTTTACTAACGCTCCACATTAGCTGTCCCAACTCACTATTATAATAATGTATGGGTTTGTCATCATCTGACAGATAATCGGCCGCACGTAGTGCATGCGGATTAAATTTCGGGTTTTCAGCCGTTAGAATTGCAGCTGCTGCACCGCAATCTCGTGCTGAAAGGTACCCTAGTAGCCTGTTTAACGTTTCATTGATATTTTTTGTGGGGGCCCCATGAGCACCAGCAATCTTTCGAAGCTCCTTATCCATTCTAGCTCGCATGTAACTATTTCTGCAGAATGGGCGAAAAAAAGGAATTTTTTTCATCGCTTTATAAGAAATAGCATCCAGCTCTCCTGTCTGGAGAAAAAAATACTCGATCATCGCTAAAAACCACGCCGCGCCATCTGGATTATATGCGTCAGCTATATATCGGTGGTTAACGTAAAAGTTTCCTGAGGATAAAACTTCCTCAATTTTTTCTACAGGTATAGATTTGATTAAGCTTTCCCCTATGCGTTGGCAGATTACTACGTTTTCCCAATAAGCTTCGCAAGCTAATACAATTGTTTCGGTGCGTGAATGAAGGTCACTTTGAAGCTTATCAAGGAATTTGTCTGTGCTGATATTGAGGCTTTTGTCTACTAAGTACGTTTTAGGCCATAGATCATTAACATTGGTCAAAGGCCATAGTGTTTCCTCAACCGAGTCCAACACGTCTGCGCCTGTTTCATCATCTGGTATG
Source organism: Pseudomonas sp. PHC1 (assembly GCF_046487845.1). Taxonomy (NCBI): domain Bacteria; kingdom Pseudomonadati; phylum Pseudomonadota; class Gammaproteobacteria; order Pseudomonadales; family Pseudomonadaceae; genus Pseudomonas; species Pseudomonas sp. PHC1. Next base: position 73,599 of record NZ_JBJXHJ010000004.1, on the reverse strand, counting down.
ATAGGCTGCTTCATTGTCGGAATAACGATGTCGAGAGGTATAATGTGCCGTTGCTTTAGATTTTTATATAAGTAGAGTATTTGTCGCCACTCTGCACGCATAGTTTCGAGTATTTTGTCGCCGTCCTCGTTCAGCTTTTCAGGGTGTGAAAGATGATATATGTAGTGTTCGTTAATAAACACTTTCCATTCTTTGCTGCTTAATGCTGGCAACTCTTTTCCTTGAGCAGTCGCGTAGCCCAATATCCTCTTAAGTGCATTTATACGATGTGTGCTTGTAATGCGAGCAAATCTTTGACAGATTCTAACCGTTTCATTGCATATAGACGTCAGAATAGTTTCTGACGCTAGTGGCGGCCTTGGAAGTTCCATGTCTCTGCTGCGCTTCTTATTTTGCCACGTGAGCTGAAATAGAATATGGTCAGCAGCTATTTGGAATAAGATCATGACCGAACCCTCAGGGGTGCTCTGTCTGAAGATAGATGAGATGATGCTGGTGTCAAATTTTCGGTATCAAAAAATGGTCGTTCGATTGATTAACAAGTTGAAATTTAACAAAATAAATCTTTTGACGTTATGGGCATGTCCACAAAAATATTCGAGTTCATAATCAAATCCCATACGAGCGCAAATAAAGGGCGAACCTTAGCTCAGATGAGTGAACACCCGCATGAACCCACAGGGCGTTAGTGGTGATCTAGGATAAGTCCTACAAATAAAGAGGAATCAGGCTACGGGTTAACTAGGTTTGGCGTAGGTAGGTCCGTGAGATGTTCAATGGCGGGACTTGATAAAGTTTATCGCGCACCAAGAAAGTTTGTCGGGTGAAGGCTTTCAATGATTGTTGTTAGTTGATTTCAGGTTTTAACTTTGGTCCTTCCGACTGAAAACACCCTAGAGGGGGTAGCCGTCGGCGTATGCGTCCCCGGTGCCCGACCGTTCCACTGCGCAACGGTCGGGCAGCTGGCGTCAATGGCTGGAACGTCCGGTCATTTCCAGTGCCATGTCACTGGCGTAGCTGTCGGTCATGCCGGCGATGAAGTCGATCATGCGCAGGAACGATGCGTGCAACGGACCGTGTGGATCCGGTGCGTTGTTGCCCAACAGATCAAGGATCCGGCGGCTCTTGAAGGACGGAGTGCGGCCGTTGTGCTGCTCCAGGGCGGCGCCACAGAAGGCGTTGAGCAGAATCTCCAGAGTCGTGTAGGCGCCGATTTCATGCAGGGTCTTGCGCTTGTCCTGGAAGATTTTCTTGCGGGCGATGTCCTTGGCGTTCAACACGCAACGCTTCGCCGGGCCGTGCATGTGTTCCACCAGATCCCCCGGCAGTGTGCCGGCCAGCAGTGCGTCCTGTTGTTCGACGAAGGCCCGGGCGGCGGCGTTGGTCAAGTGTTCGATGGCCTTGCCGCGCAGGATTGCCAGTTTGCGCCGACGTGAATCCTGCGGGCCGAGCTGGCGGTAGGTTTCCGGCAGATCATCGCCCACCAGGCCGAGCAGCAGCGACTCGACTTCGGCGTACTCGAGCAGCTCCATTTCCAGGCCATCCTCCAGATCGATCAAGGCGTAACAGATGTCGTCCGCCGCCTCCATCAGATACACCAGCGGATGGCGCGCCCAGCGCTGCTCTTCCAGTTGCGGCAGGCCCAGCTTGTGGGCGATCTGCTCGAGCAACGGCAGCTCGCTCTGGTAGCAGCCGAACTTGTGCTTCTTGTAACCGAGGGAGTCGGCGTGACGCGCGGTCCACGGGTACTTCAGATAAGTCCCAAGGGTGGCGTAAGTCAGTCGGGTACCGCCATCGAACTGGTGATATTCCAGTTGCGTGAGCACCCGGAAACCCTGGGCATTGCCTTCGAAGTTCAGGAAGTCGCCGCGCTCCGCGTCGCTCATCGCGTCCAGCCAGCCGCGCCCGGCAGCCTGCTGGAACCAGTGACGGATCGCGTCTTCGCCGGAATGGCCGAACGGCGGGTTGCCGATGTCGTGCGCCAGGCAGGCCGACTGGACCACCATGCCCAGATCGCTCGGTTCGCACCACTCGGGCAGGGCGGGGCGCAGGGTTTCGCCGACACGCATGCCCAACGAGCGACCGACGCAACTGACTTCCAGCGAGTGGGTCAGGCGCGTGTGAATGTGGTCGTTGCTCGACACCGGATGCACCTGGGTCTTGCGCCCCAGGCGGCGGAAGGCGCCAGAGAAAATGATGCGGTCATGATCTTTGTGGAACGGGCTGCGGCCAAGTTCCTGCGGGCTGTGCAACGGTTTGCCGAGACGTTCGCGGTTGAGCAGGGTATGCCAATCCAAGGCTGATTCTCTCCGTCGAGTGACTGATGCCCTAGCTTCCCGGTTCGGGCTGGCCTCTGCAAGTGCAACTACAACCCCGCTGCATCGATGTCGATCAACAGCAGACGCTCGCCGTTATCGAAAAACTGCCCGGCGGTCAGGCAATACTGGTTGCTGGTGGCGTCGCGATAGGTGTTGGAAAGGGTCAGGCGCCGTTCCTCCCAACCCTCGGCCAGCAGGTGATAGAAGTAAGGGCGCCACGACCAGTTATGACCCAGGTAACGATTGTCGGCGACCCAGCCGCTTTGTCGCCATTCCAGGTTCGGTGTCAGTTGGGTGCCGTGACGGTCGCATTGATAAAAGCGCAGCAGCCAGGGAAAGGCATCGAGCTGCGGCAGGGCGCTGAGCGGCGCACGGGCCTGGGCCCAGGTTTGCAGAATGGCCATGAGTTCGCTGAGTTGCTGGCGCATGAGCATCAATTTGCTGCGCTCGGCCAGTTTCTGGCGCACGTAGGACTGGCGCAACTCGGCAAAGCGCTCCACGAAGTCATCCGTACCGAAAAGCGCCTCCTGCGCCCGCGCGAACAGAAAGCCCTGCACGTAACGCGATCCGCACTCCAGCGCAAAATTCAGTTGCGCCGCCGTCTCCACGCCTTCGGCAATGATCCAGCAGCCGGTCTTTTCCGCCATTTGCGCGAGAGCCTTGACCACGTCACTGCTCGGCCCGCCAAGTGCGGCGGCCTGGAACAGGCGCATGTCGAGTTTGAGAATGTCCGGTTGCAGCGCCAGCACGCGATCGAGCTGCGAATAACCGGCGCCGAAATCGTCGATGGCGATCCGGGCGCCGGCATCGCGATAGCGCGCCACGACTTCAGTCAGGCGCTGACTATTGCCGCCGAGTTCAGTGATTTCGAAAACAATCCTTTGCGGGTCGATACCGTGCCGCACGAGTTGTTTCAGGCTGGGCAGCGCCTGGTCGGTACGCAAGCGACTGATCCAGCGCGGTGACATGTTCAGGCTGAGGAACCATTCCGCTGGCGCTTCGTGCAGTCGACTCAGCGCGTTGTCGCGGATTTGCCGGTCCAGTCGGCGCAGCGCGACCGCCGGGGTACGCGGGTTGGCAAACAGCGGGCCGACCGACGTCAATTGGCCATCGGCCTGGCGCAGACGACCCAGCGCCTCGACGCCTGCAATGCGTCCGGTGGCGGTATCGATGAAAGGTTGAAAGCAGGCGAGCGGTTGCCCGTCGATCACGGGGCCTCCTTGTCGTTCTTGTTCTGGTCGAATTCTGCCGGCCGGACAGGCAAGCGGGATTGAACCTCCGGATAAGAGATTCAATCCCGCCGGTGTTGCAAGAATGCAGCCAGATGCGAGGGTTCAGCGCTTGCTCGAACTCTGCATGACCAGCTTGATCAACGGAGCGAGACTGGTGCCCAGACGGATCAGTCGGGTCAAGCCTGTGACGCCGCCGCTTTTGGCCCCCTTGCCGGTGATGAAACCCAACAGCGTCACAGCCGCCACGCCCCATAACGGCGCGTGCTTGATGCCGAAGCCGCCCTGCAGGTTTTGCGTCATGCCACGCATGCGTTGCAGCGGTTGCAAGACCTGGCCGGTTTCGTGGCGGATTTCCTGACGATGCATTTCCATGCGCAGACGGATCAGTGCCTTGCGCATTTCCCGGCGGGAGCTGTTGTGCGGAAGTTCAGGCAGGCTCATGGCAGCAGGCGCTCCCGATCATTGGCCAGTTCTTCCAGCGTGCCGTGGAAGGGCGAGGATTCATCGAAGATCGCGGCTTTGAGACGCAACGCGCAAAAGATTGCCGCCAGCGAGTAGAACACGCACAGACCAATGATTGCAGCGAGGCGATACGTATCCCAAAACACGATCAGTACAAGGGTCGACAGGCCGACCAGCAACAGCAGTGCAAACACCAGCGCCAGGCCGGCGAACAGCAACAGGCTGACGGTGCGTGCTTTCTGCTCCTGCAGTTCGATGCCGAATAACTCGACGTGGCTGTGCAGCAAACCGAGAACGGCAGCACCCAGACGACGCGTGGAGGAGGCGGTACCCGAGTTCGGGCCGGATTCACCGATCGACATGATCAGCGCCGCGTGGCCAGCAGGCCGATCAGAAAGCCGACACCGGCGGCGATGCCCACCGATTGCCAAGGGTTGGCCGACACATATTCCTCGGTAGCGGTGACCGCCGCCTGACCGCGTTCACGCAGGGTGTCCTCGGTCAGCTTCAGGGTTTCCCGTGCGCGCAGCAGGCTTTCGTGGATCTGTTCGCGCAACTCGTCGGCCTGATCACCGGCCAGCGTGGCGGTGTGCTCCAGCAAGCGTTCAGTGTCGTTGACCAGAGTCTGGAAGTCGTTCATCAGGATTTCTTGAGCAGTCTTTGCCTTGATGCTGGCCATGGGGGATCTCCGTAAGTGGCGTTCTGAAGCGGTGTTCTGAAGCGTTCGAGTATGAGCCAAGAGTGAAGGTTCAGTACAAATGACTGGTACAACTTTTGCTGTGTCGTGGTGCGTCAATCGGTGGCAGTGCGCTGTTGCCGGGCGCGAACCGGGCAAAGCAAGGCCCGGATGATGAGGGTTCATGTCAGCCCATCGACCTTGTGCGCCAAAGCGGTTCACTGACCCACCGGATCAGTGACTGCGTGGTCGCAACTTGGTGCATGAAATGTGCGCATGAACCGCTTTGGTGCCTTTTTCAGCCTTGGGTCTGCCTCCTCATGGAAAATCTGCAAAGCGCTGTGGACACGCTGGTTCACAGTTCCAACACGTTGTTCATTCTGATCGGCGCGGTCATGGTGCTGGCCATGCACGCCGGGTTCGCGTTTCTGGAGGTCGGAACGGTTCGCCAGAAAAACCAGGTCAACGCGCTGTCGAAGATTCTCAGCGACTTCGCGGTGTCGACCCTGGCCTATTTCTTTATAGGCTACTGGCTTTCGTATGGTGTGACCTTCCTGCAACCGGCGGCGGTGCTCAGTGCCGATCATGGTTATGGACTGGTGAAGTTTTTCTTCCTGCTGACCTTTGCAGCGGCGATCCCGGCGATCATCTCCGGCGGCATCGCCGAGCGGGCGCGGTTTGTGCCGCAACTGTGCGCCACGGCGCTGATCGTTGCGTTCATCTACCCGTTTTTCGAAGGGATGATCTGGAACGGCAACTACGGTGTGCAAGCCTGGCTGACCGCACACTTCGGCGCCCCTTTCCATGATTTTGCGGGTTCGGTGGTGGTGCATGCCGTGGGCGGCTGGCTGGCGCTGGCGGCGGTGCTGCTGCTCGGGCCGCGCAACGGACGCTATCGCGACGGCAAGCTGGTGGCGTTCGCTCCTTCGAGCATTCCGTTTCTGGCGTTGGGTTCGTGGATCCTGATCGTCGGCTGGTTTGGCTTCAACGTGATGAGCGCGCAGACCTTGCAAGGGGTCAGCGGACTGGTGGCGGTCAACTCGCTGATGGCGATGGTCGGTGGCACGGTGGCGGCGTTGATCGTCGGGCGCAACGACCCTGGCTTCCTGCACAACGGCCCGTTGGCGGGGCTGGTGGCGGTGTGCGCCGGCTCCGACCTGATGCATCCGGTCGGTGCGCTGGTGACCGGCGCGATTGCCGGCGCCCTGTTTGTCTGGTGCTTCACGGCAGCGCAGGTCAAATGGCGCATCGACGACGTGCTCGGTGTCTGGCCGTTGCACGGTTTGTGTGGCGTATGGGGCGGTATTGCCTGTGGAATCTTCGGCTCGACTGCGCTGGGTGGGCTCGGTGGTGTCAGCCTGATGAGCCAGTTGATCGGCACCGCTCTTGGTGTGGCGGTGGCGCTGGTCGGCGGTTTCGCCGTCTACGGTTCGATCAAGACGCTGCATGGTCTGCGCCTGAGCCAGGAACAGGAGTACTACGGCGCCGACCTGTCGCTGCACAAGATCGGCGCGGTGAGCCAGGACTAGGTCTCCTCATCGTCGGCTCCGGGGTAAAAGCCGTGAAGCAGGCGATAACGATCGATGCGCACCTGATCGACTTTCTCCTGCACCCGGTGCGCAGGAAACCCCAGCAGGATCAGGGCGTGGGAGCCGAGCATCAGGCTCGACTCCAGCAATTCCGGCACGACTTCGCTGGCGCCGGCTGCCTTCAGCTCGGCCGACTGACTGTCGTCTCGGGTGCGCACCAGAATCGGCACTGTCGGATTGAGGCGCCGGGCCTCCCTGAGAACCCGCAAGGCCACGTCGGCTTGATCCACGGCAATCACCAGCAACCTGGCGCGCAGCAAACCGACGGCGGTCAGCAGATCGCCGCGTGTTGAATCGCCGTAGTGGACGTCGCGCTCGGCGGTGGCGGCTTCCTGAATTCGCACTGGATCGTTGTCCAGCGCGACGTAGGTTTGCCCGGCATTGCGCATGATTCGTCCGATCGATTGACCGACACGGCCGTAGCCACAGATCACCACATGCCCGTCGAACCCGGCATTGAGGGCGCTGATTTCCTCGATCTGCGCTTCCTGATTGGGTTTACGGTGCAGAGCCGCGGCGATGCGGGGGGCGGCGCGTAACAGCAGGGGCGTCAGCAGCATCGAGCAGAAGGTGGCGGCGAGCAGCAGGGCGCCGAGCTCGGCGGGGAGGAGCCGTGTCTGCTGCATCTGCGCCATCAGGGCGAAGCAGAACTCACCGCCCTGGGCGAGGGCGAGGCCGCTGCGCCAGGCCGTTTCACTGTCGCTGCCGCGCCATTTCACCAGCAGCGCCACCACCAGGCCTTTGATCACCAGCAAGCCCAGGGTCATGCCGACAATCAGCAGGCTGTGGCTGACGAACAGTTGCAGGTCGATCAACATGCCGATGCTGACGAAAAACAGTCCCAGCAGGATGTCGCGAAACGGCCGGATATCGGCCTCGATCTGATGCCGGTAATGGCTCTCGCCCAACAGCATGCCAGCGAGGAAAGCCCCCAGGGCCGGCGACAGGCCCAGCAAATGGGTCAGCCAGGCCGTCAGCAGCACAATCACCAGTGCCAGCAGCACAAACAACTCCGCCGAGCGGGACGCCGCCACCTCCTGAAACAGGCGGGGCAGCAGCCAGCGGCTGGCCAGCAACAAGCCGAAAAACAGCAATACGGTCTTCAACAAGGTCAGGGGCAGCGCCCAGTACCAGGCCTGATCACTGCTACCAGCGAACACCGGCACCAGCGTCAGCAGCAACACGGCCACCACATCCTGGAACAACAGGACGCCTACCGCATTCTGGCCGTGGCTGCTGAAGATTTCGCCGAGACTGCCCAGTTCCTTGGTCACAATCGCCGTGGATGACAGCGACAGACCGGCGCCCAGCAGCAAGGCCGGTGTGGCGGGCATGCCCAGCAGCATCAGCACGCTTCCTAGCAACAGTGTGCTGATCAGTACCTGCTGGCTGCCCAGCCGGAAAACCACCTGGCGCAGGGCAATCATTTTCGACAGGGAGAATTCCAGCCCCAGGGAAAACAGCAGAAACACCACGCCCAGCTCGGCAAGGTCCGGCAAGTGTTCACTTTCATTGATCCAGTCGAATGCCTTCGGCCCGACCATCAACCCCACGCACAGGTAGCCCAGCACAGGGGGCAGGCGCAGGCGACGGAACAAGGCAATCGTCACCAGGGACGACGCCAGTATGATCAGCAGATTGGCAAACACAACACACTCCGGGACAGGTCAGGCTCTTCAAGCGTAGAGGTAAAAAACACCGGAGCATCGCGTAAATGGCGATTTTGTGGGCTGATTTACATCAGGGTTTTGCGAAGGGCGGGTTCGAGTCCGGTGGGCAGGTCGACGGGCCTTGCGGGCAGGCCTAGAATGATCACTCGATTGTTGGGGTTGAGCACATGCTTCCTGAATGCCAGTTGTTCGGCACCCTGGGGTGCCATTTGTGTGAAGTCGCGGAGGCCGAACTGATGCCTTTCGTCGAGCATGGTCTGCTGGTGGAACTGGTGGATATTGCCGACGATGAATCGTGGTTCGAGGCTTACAGCCTGCGCATCCCGGTCTTGCGCAGGGTTGATACCGGCGCGGAGCTGGGGTGGCCGTTCAATGCCGATCAGGTGGTGGCATTTCTTCGTTAATGGTCTTTTCCCTTCTGCGTTGATGGCGCCTGTCACCTTCGGTCATTCACGGCTTGGCACTTTTCGGGTTATTCGGTTACTGTATGCGCATACAGTAATTGGGTTGGCCTGCCATGCCGTTTCCGGGCATTTGTCAGGGCAAGCCGGATGTCAGAGGGAGCAATCGTGGTCAATGTCGAACAGTTGAAAAGCAGCGTGAACGGGATGTCGGTTGACGTGGTGCGTGAGGCCGTCCACGAATTGCGCCTGGACGGTCTGGTCACAGAAGGCAAGACTCCCTTCAACAAGCTGCATTTCAACACCTGTTTTGCCGAGATAGAGGCCTTGTTTCAGCGTGCCGGCTATCACAAGCAACTGGATGTGGTCGGATATCAGGGGCTGTTGTACGCGTTGTACGATCCGGGCCGTTGGGACGCCGTGGATGTATTGCGCTGGCTCAAGGAGTTTACCGAGGCGGCGGCGCTCAAATCGGTTCCTGCCTGATTCTGCACTAGGTCTGCTGCGCCCGGTGTTGGATAATGCCGCTCTGCTTTGAAGGTTCGAGTTCTTCGTATGTCCAGCGCATCAACATTTTCCGCCGCACAGAATCAGGCCAGCACGCTGTATCTGCCCCCCGGCAGTTGGCGGACAGTGCTCGACTGCCTGTGTGAGCATTTCAGTGCCATCGGGCGCGATCAATGGCTGGATCGGATTGCCCGGGGGCGGGTGCTGGATGGTCAGGGGCAGCCGATTGCGCCGGATTTGCCCTATAGGGAAGGGCTGCGCATTCACTACTTCCGTGAAGTGCCGGATGAAAAACCGATTCCGGTGGTCGAGTCGATTCTGTATGCGGACGATCATCTGGTGGTCGCCGACAAGCCGCATTTCCTTCCGGTGACCCCGGCAGGCGAGTACGTCGAACAGACGCTGCTTCGTCGATTGATCCGGCGCCTGGACAACCCCCATCTGGTGCCGCTGCACCGGATTGACCGACATACGGCCGGACTGGTGATTTTCTCGGCCAACCCACAGACGCGATCGGCGTATCAGTCACTGTTCCCGACACGGCAGATTGAAAAACGCTATGAAGCCATTGCGGCCGCGCTGCCCGGGCTGGACTTTCCGTTGGTGCACAAGAGTCGCATGGTCGACGGCGAACCGTTTTTCCGCATGCAGGAAGGTCCAGGTGTTAGTAACACCGAAACGGCCATAGAGGTTCGTGAAAAGAACGGCGAACTCTGGCGCTACGGTCTTTTTCCGGTGACCGGCAAGAAGCATCAACTGCGGGTACACATGACGGCGCTGGGGGCGAGTATCTGCAATGATCCGTTTTACCCTGAAGTGCTCAAAGACGTTGAAGATGACTACGCCAATCCGCTCAAACTCCTGGCGCAGGGGTTGAGATTCATTGATCCGCTCACGGGGCAGACGCGTGAGTTTCAAAGCCGGATCACGCTGGACTGGTGATCCCGGGTATCGACTATTTTCCGTCAGGCACGAAAAAGCCCGCATGTTGCGGGCTTTTCTGTATCGGGTGTCGAACTGAAGAATTAAAGCTCTTTGACAGTACGAACCTGATCCTTGTTGATGCGAGTGTGCTTGCCGTCCAGTTGTTCGAACTCGTAGAAGCCCGAATCTTCATCATATTTGGGGGCGTCGACAGCCTGGATTTCGCGACCGTCATTCAAGGTGATCACTGTTGGCGAAGCGCAACCGGCGAGGGTGGCGAGGCCCAGTGCGAGCATGAAAGTGGCGAGGGTCCGTTGAGTCATGAGTGTGTCTCCGAAGGGAAATTCTTTTGGTTACTGAGCTTGAGACGTATACAAGGCGTGCAAGTTCCTTGAATGGTGTCAGTCTGACACAGTGTTGTGCGAACTCAACAGTTCAGGGGTGTTGAGATTGGCCAGGCGTGGATCGTTGTCAGGGCAAACCAGGGCTTGGGCATCAAGAGTGCGCATCAGCCGGCCGGGACTGCGTTCTCCAGCGTTCCAGGCGTTTTCGAAGACGGGCAGGAGTGCCACGGGGATTACGCAAAGCAGCGGTTCCCAGTGATTGTCGTGTCGCAACATTAAAGGTTTTTCAGAATTCAGACTGGCCGTCTCGCGCATGCTGTGCAGCAACGCAAGATCGATGCGCGGGACATCGCATGGCAGTACCAGCAGGTGGGTGTGGTGCGCGGCTTTCAAGCCGGCACGAATACCTGCCAACGGGCCGGGAAAATCTTCCTGGTCATCCGCCACCAACTGATCGGCGAAAGGTGCATAGCGTTCACGATTGCGGTTGCAGGAGATGATCAGATCATCTGTCAACGGCCGAACCTTGCGATGCAGATGTGCGATCAATGGTTCACCGTGCCATTCCACAAGCCCCTTGTCCTGGCCGCCCATTCGTTGTCCGCGTCCACCGGCCAGCAACAGAATGGAGCAGGGGTGTAATGGCGTGTTCGAAGTCATGGCAGCTCTGCGCAGGGGCGGCGAAAAAAGGGGGGGCTGTGATATAACACCGGGCTGTTTCTCCTACAACTGGACGAGCCTATGAAAGCCAAGGCTGATGTACCTTTCGCACCGCTCAATATCGCAGTGTTGACAGTCAGCGACACCCGAACCCTGGAAACCGATACCTCCGGCCAAGTCTTCGTCGACCGTCTGACGGCCGCCGGCCATCATCTGGCGCAGCGAGTGCTGCTCAAAGATGACCTCTACAAGATCCGTGCGCAAGTTGCGCACTGGATTGCCGAAGACGTCGTGCAAGTCGTGCTGATCACCGGAGGTACCGGATTTACTGGTCGCGATAGTACCCCGGAGGCCGTTGCCTGCCTGCTGGACAAACAGGTTGATGGTTTTGGTGAGCTGTTTCGTCAGATCTCGGTGGCCGACATCGGTACCTCCACCGTGCAATCCCGGGCGTTGGCGGGACTGGCTAATGGCACGCTGGTCTGCTGCCTGCCAGGTTCTACCAATGCGGTCCGCACCGGTTGGGATGGCATCCTCGCCGAGCAACTGGACTCCCGCCATCGCCCGTGCAATTTCGTCACTCATTTGAAACAGGCGGCGCCTTGTGAATCCCGTGGGTAAGCCGGGCAAGACCGGCAGCCTGATGCCTGTTGAAGAGGCGTTGGCGCGTTTGCTGGAAATGGCCGAGGGTTCGCGGATTGTCGAGTTCGAGTACTTGCCATTGGCGCAGGTTCAGGGGCGAGTGCTGGCGCAGGATCTGGTTTCGACACTGGACCTGCCGCCATGGCCGAACAGTGCCATGGACGGATATGCCTTGAATCTGGCCGACTGGACCGGCGAGCCGCTGCCAGTCAGTCAGAAGATTTTCGCCGGACAGGCGCCCGAGTCTTTGAAACCGGGCACCTGTGCCCGTATCTTTACCGGCGCGCCGGTGCCTGAGGGTGCCGACTGTGTGGAAATGCAGGAAAACGTCGAGATTCATGCCGATGAGCGCGTGAGGTTCATCGAAACGATGGTGGCCGGGCAGAACATTCGCCCGCAAGGCCAGGAAACAACTGTCGGTGAGTTGGTCTTGCCCGCCGGAACCCGGCTTGGTCCGATCGAACAGGGGTTGGCCGCATCGCTGGGTTGCGCGGGGCTTGAGGTGGTTCGCCGGGTTCGTGTGGCGGTGCTGTCAACGGGGGACGAGTTGGTCGAGCCGGGAACGGCATTGGGGCCAGGACAGATCTACAACAGCAACCGGGTGTTGTTGTGCAGTTGGTTACAACGTCTGGGTTGTGAAGTGGTAGATGCCGGCATTCTGCCTGATGACTTGGCCACTACCCGCGCGCGACTGGGGGAACTGCAGGATGTAGACCTGATTCTGTCGACCGGTGGCGTATCGGTCGGGGAAGCGGATTTCCTCGGGATCGCATTGAGGGAAGAAGGCGAGCTGACACTCTGGAAGTTGGCAATCAAACCCGGCAAGCCGCTAACGGTGGGGCATTTTCGTGATGTCCCGGTGATTGGATTGCCGGGGAATCCGGCCTCGACTCTGGTGACTTTTGCCTTATTGACCCGCCCTTATCTGTTACGTCGCCAGGGCGTGCAGGATGTCGAGCCGCTGACGTTTTCGGTGCCCGCAGGTTTTGTCTGGCCTCAGGCCGGTAATCGACGTGAGTTTCTGCGAGGGCGCCTGGAGCAGGGGCGGGCGATTATCTACCGTAACCAGAGTTCGGGCGTTCTGCGCAGCGCTGCCTGGGCCGAGGGATTGGTGGAGGTACAGGAGGGACGAGTCCTGGCCGAGGGAGATCTGGTGCCATTCATTCCACTCAACGAGCTTCTCGGTTGATCGCAGGTATTTGAGGGGCAGGCACAGTGGTTGCACGATGCCTGCCCTTCTGCCGTTCAACGGCTGATCAGTGCGACTAGTTGATCGAACCGGCTATTGGCAACCCAGCCCACCAGTCCGAGTACCATCGCTGTCGCGCCTGCCGAATAGGCGAGGCGATGCTTGATGGCCTTGACGTCACCTCTGACTTCGTCCAAATCACGTCGAATGTACTTGAGGTGAGTTTCCAGCTCGGTGACACGCGGTTCCATATCGTTTTCTCCAGTATGTCTGGCGCTGCATTTGAATTCGTCTTTAAGACTGGCGCGACTTTCGGAGAGAGAGGCAACTGGGCTCACGGATTGTCTTGCTTCATGGCTTTGCATGGAAACGTCCGTCTGCTGCCATGGGATTCTCTTGGCAAAAGCCGAAATGCAAATAATCGAAAGTCCTTAAAGTGTATCCACTCATTACATGCACATCCTTGTGTAATTGAATTGAAGATCGCTGACGCCGACACACGTTGTACCAATGGCCGGGCTGGGTCAATTGAGCCGATTCCTTACGTTCTGTACGAAAAAGTACCGGCATGTAGGACGAGCAGGGCGAGCTTCAGCAATTAATCAGAAGGCGTGCGACTTTTTTACCCGTCCTGAGGGTCAAGATGTCCCGTACCGATTTGATTCCGGAGTGACCGCAATGAGTGAACGCAAGGCATTGTTGATTCTGCATGGCAAGCAGGCACTCAACGAGGCGGTTCGTGCCGCTGTCGAGAACAAGCGAGAGCAAGGCTGGGAGCTGGCTGTACGTCTGACCTGGGAGGCTGGCGATGCTCAGCGACTGGTGGAGGAGGCGCTGGCAGCGGGATACCGTCAGATCATTGCTGGCGGTGGGGATGGCACTCTGCGTGACATCGCCGAAGCGCTGGCCGCTCAGCCGGGCAAGGCCAGTCTGGTGCTGCTGCCCCTGGGCACTGCCAACGATTTTTCCCGCGCGGCGGCTATTCCGCTGGAGCCGGCCGAGGCGCTGGATTTGCTTGAGGCGCCCGCCCACGACATTGATCTGGGGGAAGTCGGCGGGCAGATCTTCCTGAACATGGCGACCGGAGGCTTCGGCAGTCAGGTCACGGCCAACACGTCGGAAGATTTGAAAAAGGTCCTGGGTGGCGCAGCCTATCTGTTCACCGGTTTGACGCGATTCAGTGAACTGCATGCCGCGTACGGCGAATTGCAGGGGCCGGATTTTCATTGGCAGGGCGAGTTGCTGGCCCTGGGGATCGGCAATGGCCGTCAGGCCGGCGGCGGACACGTGTTGTGCCCTGAAGCGCTGGTGGACGACGGTCTTCTGGACATCAGCATCCTGCCGGCGCCGCAGGAGCTGGTTGGCACGCTGAAGAATCTGCTCAGCGACGGCTTCGGTATTGACAGCATGTTTGTACGCGCCCGTTTGCCATGGATTGAAATCAAGCTCGCCGAAGGGCTTTACATCAATCTCGACGGCGAACCACTGGAGGGCGACAGTCTGCGGTTTGCGGCGCGGCCAGGGGCGTTGCGTGTGCATTTGCCGAAGGACTCGCCGCTGCTGGGCGCCGCCCCCAGGCTCAATCGTCCAGACTGATGATCTGTTCCCGCACGGCAAACAGCACCAGGCCCGCCACGTCGTAGATCTGCAGGCGTTTCATGATCTGCGAACGGTGGGTTTCGACGGTCTTGATGCTCAAGCCCAGGCCATTGGCAATTTCCCGCGTGGACTTGCCGCGCACGATCAGGCGCAGGATTTCCAGCTGACGCGCCGTCAGGTTGTGCGACTCGGTGACTTCCGGCTGTTGTTTCAGGTTGCGGGTCAGCGCCTGATTGATCACGGTATGGGCGATGGCAGGGCTCAAGTAGCGCTCGTTGTTGCGCAGGGCTTCGAGTGCATGTTCGAGCTCGGTGGCCGTGGTGTCCTTGAGCAGGTAACCGTGCGCACCGGACTCCAGAGCCTGCATGATCAGCGCGGGGTCGGTGTGCATCGACAGAATCAGCACTTTGCTCTGCGGGCGTACGCGCCTGAGCCGTTGCAGGGCTTCCAGGCCGCCGGTTTCTTTCATGGAAATGTCCAGCAATACGATATCGGGAGACAGCAGCTCGACCATTTCGAGCAGCTGGGAGCCATCATTGGCCTCGCCGATGACCGCGTAACCGGGAATATCCAGCACCAGGGCACGCACGCCGGCCCTGATCAGCGAGTGGTCATCCACCAGAAGTAAGTTACAAGTCAACGCATAACCTTATTCGTACTGGCCCGCTCGAGTGCACGGGGCGCCCAGGGGAATAGTGCTTCGATTTGAGTACCTTTGCCCGGCTCGCTGGTCACGCTCAGAGTGCCGCCCAGTTGTTCGATGCGCTCGGCCATTCCAGCCATGCCCCGCTGTCCTTCGCGGCCGGGGTTCGCCGACGGGGAAAAGCCCAGGCCATCATCGCTGATCAGCAGGGTCAAGCCTTGCGGCAGGCGTTGTACGCGGATCAACAGGTTCTGGGCCTGTGCATGGCGAAGGATGTTGGTGACCGCTTCCTGGGTGATGCGAAAGGCGGCGACGGCCATTTCTTCGGGGATCCCATTCAGGCGCTGCTGGCAGTCCAGACTCCAGTGCACCGACGTATTGGTCAGTACCTTGAGCAGGTGCGCACGCAGACTCGCTTCCAGACCAAGGCTGGTCAATTGCCGCGGGTTGAGAATGGCCGAGACGTCGCGCACCTTGTTGAGGGTTTCGTCCAGAGTCTCGCAAAGTACCGAACAGTGTTCCTGCATATCCGCGGGCAGGCGACGCTTGAGCCATTCGCTTTGCAGCTTGGCGGCGGTCAGCAGTTGGCCGATATCGTCATGCAGCTCGCGGCTCAGACGATGGCGCTCGTTTTCCTGGACCTCCAGCAAACGGTCGGCCAGTTCCTGAGGCTGGAATTTGATGGATTTGCGCGACAGACGATGTCGTGTCCAGACGCAGCCGGCAGCCGCCACGTTGATCAGCAGCAGGCCGAGCGACAGCTGCGCGGACAATCCATAGGTCAACAGACTGCCCACCGCCGAGCCTGTACACAGCAGGAGCGTGAGCCTGCGGGCATTTTCGCGGGAGGGAGGCCATGTGGTGATTGACTTGAGGCTGGCGTACATAGCGGATGGAGCCAATGGATGTTCGCTGCGGGCAGACCGGTCAGAAGGGCTGGCGGTCTCTGTCTGGAAAACGTTCATTCAGGTTGTTGATTTCAAAACGGTTCAGTGATCGATAATTGAGCGCCAACTTCGGTGGAGACCGATCATTGAAGTCACAATGCCATTAATTGAAACAACTAACGGGCGGCATAATACCACTTAACATACCGTTGGTCGCGTTTGCCCTATATGTCCAAAGAGTCAGGAAACACGTCATGTTGGACGAAGGTTCCATAATGGGAAAGTTGAAATACCCGACTCGATAATTATCGATGCAGCTGCAAGTTTTCTTTTGCACAGGAAAACCCTGACAACGGCAGAGGACAGTCAGCACTCATCGCAAGTAATTATTTAGTGGAAGGTGTCGCGGGCAGGCATGAACTATTCAATTGCGACAATCGACGACGAAAAATGACGGGCCCGTACAGCCCACGGCAGGCCCGGTTATGCCTGGTGCTCCGACCAGGTTACGAGGGACATCGGCTTGCCATTGAGCGGCAATTGAAAGTGAGTCTGCCCGACCTGGCAGGCGAAGGCTTCAATGAGCGACACCTGTTCGCTTTCATCCAGGCCCAATTGGCCAGTGCTCGGGTCAATCAATTCCAGTTGCCAGGCCATCAGGGTGAAGCAGTCTTTCAGTGCTTCCAGGGCCTGCGCATGCAGATCCACGTGATCCTGCACCTGGGCGAGCAGGCCATGCAGGTGCAGGGAGAATTCGGACACCGCCTCCAGCGCCAGGGCATCGGCCTTGTTCGCCAGCTTGAGGAGGGTGCTGAGCATGCAGTCGATGGCGTCCCTGTCATTGCTGATCAGTTGCAGATGGCTGAGGCATTCTTCAGTCTTGGCCAGGAGCGTTTCAGCTTCGACAAGGAATTCAGGAAACCGCTGCGCCCAGTCACTTCGGTCGTTCGGCATGCTTATCTCCACCACGTCACGTCTGATGAGGGAATGCCGTGTGTGTCGACGATCATGAACCGTCGCGGGACCGCGCCCCGGTGTGCATTGGCACAGACCTGGGGTTTCAAGAGGATGTGTTTCCACTGAACTGCGATCGCACACAATAGCCTGACTCCGTTCATGCAATGAGAATGGCGTCACATTAATGGCTATTGGATATCGCGAACATCAGGTTGGGCCTGATTGTTACTAGGGGATTCCCTTAGACACGGGAACCTGTGGCGCAAATCGGGGTCGCGCCGAAGAGAATGTAGCAGATGATTTCACCGGGCCAGTAAAGCATGATGTTAATGTGACATCAATGCCTGCTCATGGCATTGTGTTGGTGATTTGTGACGGGATCAAGATCCGCCAGATTCAGCCGATAACCCCCAATAGTGAATTCATCAGAACAAGCCCAGGAGTCATTGATGGCCGGCATTCTCGACACGGTAGACCAACGCACGCAACTGGTGGGTGAGAATCGCCTGGAAATTCTCATGTTTCGACTGGCCGGGCGCCAATTGTTCGCGATCAACGTGTTCAAGGTGCAGGAAGTCCTGCAACTGCCGAAACTGACTTTGATGCCCCAGCGTCACCCGTTTGTCTGCGGTGTGGTCAACCTGCGCGGCCAGACGCTGCCGGTGATCGACCTGTCCCAGGCGATCGGCATGCGGCCGTTGGTGCCGGGCCCGAACAGCACGATCATCGTCACCGAGTACAACCGCTCGGTGCAGGCATTCCTCGTCGGTGGCGTGGACCGCATCGTCAACATGAACTGGGAAGCCATCCTGCCGCCGCCGACCAGCGCCGGTCGCCAGCATTACCTGACGGCGATCAGCAAGGTCGACGATCAACTGGTGGAAATCATCGACGTCGAGAAAGTCCTCGCCGAAATCGTTCCGTACAACGCCAAAGTCTCCCGGGACAAACTGGACGATCCGGTGCTGGAACGCGCCCGTGGCCGCGAAGTGTTGCTGGTGGACGACTCCAACGTGGCGCTCTCGCAATTGCGCGACACCCTCGGCCAGTTGGGCGTGAAGATGCACATCGCCAGTGACGGCCTGAAAGCCCTGAACATGCTCAAGGCCTGGGCGGACACCGGGGTGAACATGACCGACAAACTGCTGATGGTGTTCACCGACGCCGAAATGCCGGAAATGGACGGCTATCGCCTGACCACCGAAATCCGCAACGACCCGCGCCTGCGGGGCTTGTACGTGGTGTTGCACACTTCGCTCTCCGGCAGTTTCAACGACTCGATGGTGAAGAAGGTCGGGTGCGACAACTTCCTCTCCAAATTCCAGCCGGACAAACTGGTCGATGTAGTGCGCCAGCGTCTGATGCTTGACGAAGTGCCGGCCTGATCAACCTGTCGAGGCTGACCCTGCGTCAGCCTTTGATTCGCTGACAAAGCTCGTATAGGGTGGCGTTTTTGACCCACCAGGGAGCTGGCCATGCTGCGTCTGAGCGCGCTTTATCGTTACCCGTTGAAATCCGCCAGGGGCGAGGTCCTGCAAGGGATCGGACTGGACAAGCTGGGGCTTGAGGGCGACCGACGCTGGATGCTGGTGGATGAGGCCAGCGGGCGATTCCTGACCCAGCGTGCCGAAGCGAAGATGAGCCAGCTGTCGGCGCTGTGGAATGCCAGCGGCGGTCTGACGCTCAGCGCGCCGGGGCATTCGGCAATCGATGTTGCCTTGCCCGGCAGCGACGACGATCTGCGTGGCGTGACCATCTGGCGCGATACCTTGCGCGTACCGGATGCCGGTGAAGAGGCGGCCCGCTGGGTCAGCGATTTCATCGGCAAGCCAACCCGACTGGTACAAGTGCCGCTGGATCGCGCCCGTACGACTCAGGCCGGGTACGGCAACGATGACGATCAGGTGGCGTTCGCCGACGGCTTCCCATTGCTGCTGATTGGCGAGGCATCGCTGCAACACCTGTCGCAGGCAGTCGGTCGGCCTCTGGACATGCTGCGGTTCCGGCCGAATCTGGTGATCGAAGGCAGCGAGGCATATGCCGAGGATGGCTGGAAGCGGATTCGTATCGGCGATGTCGAGTTCCGGGTGGTCAAGTCCTGCTCGCGGTGCATTCTGACCACGATCGATCCGAAGACCGGTGAGCGCAGCGCCGACCGCGAACCACTGGCAACCCTGCAAAAGACCCGCGCCCAGGCGGACGGCGCGATGTTCGGCCAGAATCTGGTTAACGACAGCAACGGCCGGCTTGAAGTCGGCATGCCGGTGGAAATCCTCGAATAACCCGCCAGAAACGAAAAATGCCCGTGTCCTTGGACACGGGCATTTTTCATGACCGCAGGAAACCGGGGTTTCAGCCGCGGTATTCGCACAGGTAAGCGGTGTCGACGGCGACCTTAAGCTGGAACTTGCTGTTGGCTGGCACGTTGAACTGGCTGCCGGCGGCGAAGGTTTCCCAGTCGCTGCTGTCCGGCAGTTTGACGGTCAAGGCGCCCGAAACCACGTGCATGATTTCACGCTGGCTGGTGCCGAATTCGTATTCGCCCGGGGCCATGACGCCGATGGTCGCAGGGCCTTCAGCAGTGCCAAAAGCGATCGACTTGACGGTGCCGTCGAAGTACTCGTTGACTTTGAACATGGGCGATTCCTCTCGAAAAGGGCTTAAAAGGGTTAAAAAGGGCCGACCAGTATGCACAAGGCTCCGGGCGTCGTCATCTGTCTAGAGCGGCAAAACCAGCGGCAGCAGGCGTGCGGTATTGCGCGCATCTTCCAGCGCTCGGTGCTGCTGACCGCTGAATTGCATCCCCGCCAGTTGCAACGCGCCATTGAGGCCCAGAGGCCGTTCGAGGCGGCGGGCCTTGGCAAAACGCTGTTTGAGGTTCATGTGCGGCACCCGGCTTAGCGCGCTGTCGAGTTGCAGGCGTTGCCATTCCTGAAGCAACTGCTTGCGGTCGTAATCGCCCCAGCTGGCCCAGCCTTCCAGGCGTGTCTGGTGCTGGCCAAGCCAGCGCTCGAAGGCCGGCCAGACGTCGCTCAACGGCTGCGCCGCGTCAATGCTGGCCTGGGTGATGTGCGTGAGTTCCCGGCAAAAGGACGTCAACAAGGGACGCCGCGTCGGTTTGACGAAGCGCTGAAAGTGATCCTGCTCGCGCCCGGCGCGATCCACCAGGGTCGCGCCGATCTCGATGATCTCCATTTCCGTAACCGGCCAGCCACCCTCATCGGTGGTGGCTTCCAGATCTATGACCAGCCAATGGGGCATCGCAGGGTTCCTGATTTCCGCGTCCTGATTATTCAGAGCGTAGTCAAACCTTGCGGATGCGCGCGGTGACTACTCGACCTGCAACAGAACCTGACGATTTTTCACCTGATCGCCGACCTTGACCTGCACCCGCTTGAGCACGCCATCGATGCCGGCCTTGAGCGGGTGCTCCATTTTCATCGCTTCCAGCACCACCAGCAGCTGCCCCTTGCTGACCGGGCTGCCCTCGCTGACGAGCACATCGATGATGGCGCCATCCATCGGGGCTTTCAACGTGCCGGAACTGACGCTGGTCTGACTGTCGATCACCGCGTGAGTTCGATCCTCCAGAGGCAGGCTGCCTGGACGGGTGAACAGCCAGAGCCGGTCGTCGCGCAGACGATAGGCATGGCGCTGGCGCAGGCCATCGATTTCCAGCGTCACAGCCCCGGCGGTGTGCTCGACCCGTTTGAGTTCGATGATGCGTTCGACGACCTGCACCTCAAACGTGTTATTCGGATGGGTGCGAAGGTGCACGTTCCAGTCGCGAGCGTCGAGGCCTATGCGATAGAACAACGGCGCGCCAGCGTTGTTGCGCCATCCGGACAACGGCGCGCGGTGTCGCTGTGCGGCGGATTGGTAAAACAGCACCGCTGCGATGGCCAGTTCTTCGGCACTGGGCGAATAGTCGCGCAGGCAGTCGTGATCAGCGAAGTACTGCGGGATGAAACCAGTGCCGAATTCCCCGCGGATGAACTGCGGATGCTGCAACAGGCTGGCGAGCAGCCGCTGATTGCTCTGTACACCCAGCAACACGCTGTCCTGCACGGCGCGCAGCAGCTTGCGCCGGGCCTCTTCACGGGTTGCGCCGTGGGCGATCAGTTTGCCGAGCATCGGGTCGTAGAACGCTGAGATCGACTGGCCTTCGATCAGGCCGTGATCGACCCGCGCGCCGCGATCCAGTGCCGGCGCCCAGGCTTCGATACGTCCGGTCTGCGGAAGAAAACCCTGGGCCGGATCTTCGGCGTAGAGGCGCACTTCCATCGCGTGGCCATCGAGTTTCACCTGCGCCTGGGTCAGCGGCAGCGGCTGGCCTTCGGCGACCGACAGCTGCCACGCCACCAGATCCAGCCCGGTAATCAGTTCAGTCACCGGATGCTCGACCTGCAACCGGGTGTTCATCTCCAGAAAGTAGAATCGGCCATTGGCATCAAGCAAAAACTCCACGGTGCCGGCGCCGACGTAGTTCACCGCACGCCCGGCCTTGAGCGCCGCTTCGCCCATCGCCTGACGCAGGTCTTCGGTCATCACCGGGCACGGCGCTTCTTCGATGACTTTCTGGTGGCGACGCTGTATCGAACAGTCGCGCTCGCCGAGGTAGATCAGGTTGCCGTGGTGATCGCCGAACAGTTGCACCTCGACATGACGCGGCTCGATCAACGCCTGTTCGAGGATCAGTTCGTCGCTACCGAAACCGTTCAAGGCTTCGGAGCGGGCCGTGCGCAATTGCGCCGGCAGTTCCTCGGCGCTGTGCACCAGACGCATGCCGCGCCCGCCACCGCCGGCGCTGGCCTTGATCATCAACGGGTAACCGATGCGCTCGGCTTCACGGGTCAGGGTCTCGTCGTCCTGCTCGGCGCCTTGATAGCCGGCGATGCATGGGACGCCGGCAGCGAGCATGGCGATTTTCGACTGGCGTTTGCTGCCCATCAGTTCGATGGCTTCGACGCTGGGGCCGATGAACGTCAGGCCGGCCTGTTCGCAGGCGCGGGCGAAGTCGGCATTTTCCGAGAGAAAACCATAGCCGGGGTGGATGGCATCGGCACCGCTGCGCCGAGCAGCGTCGAGGATCCCCGGGATGTTCAGGTAGGACTGTTGCACCGGTGCAGGGCCGATGTTCACAGCCTCATCCGCCATTTGGACATGCAGCGCATCGGCGTCGGCGTCGCTGAAAACGGCGACCGTGCGATAACCGAGCGCCTGGGCGGTGCGCTGGATGCGGCAGGCGATTTCACCGCGGTTGGCGATCAGGATTTTGTGAAAGGCGGGCATGGCGGTTTTCCTGAATGTGGCGGTGGATTGAAGGGCCTTATCGCGAGCAAGCTCGCTCCCGCAGGGTCACGTGCTCCATCCGGGTTTGCGCTTCTGCACAAACGCCATCGTGCCTTCGATCCCTTCGGCGCCGGTCACGGCTTCGCTGAACCACTGCGCCGCTTCGTCCAGCAACTCACTCGACGGTTGGCCGGCGCTGGCCAGCAGCAGTTTTTTGGTCATGGCATTCGCTTCGGGCGCGCAGCACAGGACATGGTCGAGCACTTCATCCAGCCGCTCGGCGAGCGCCTGCGGATCCTGCTCGACAAAATGCACCAACCCCAGACGCCGGGCCTGATGGCCGTCGAAGCGGGCGGCGGTCAGGGCCAGGCGTCGGGTCTCGGTCAGGCCGATACGCTGTACTACGAACGGCGCGATCTGCGCCGGCAGCAAGCCGAGGCTGGTTTCCGGCAAACCGAATTGCGCTTGATGGTCGGCGATGGCGATATCGCTGACACAGGTCAGGCCAAAGCCGCCCCCGAGCACCGCGCCCTGCAACACCGTGATCAGCACTTGCGGCGCGTGCTGCGCTTCTTCCAGCAGCGACCCGAACGCTCGGTTCAGGTCGCGATAGGCATCACTGCCCTGAGCGCGGGCGTTGGCCATGTCCTTGATGTCACCGCCGGCGCAGAAATGTCCGCCGGCACCGCTGAGCACCAGTGCGCGAAGGCTGCGGTCATCGCGCCCGCTGGCCAGCACGGCACGCAACTCGGCGACCATTTGCAGGCTCATGGCGTTGCGGCTTTCCGGGCGATTGAGGGTGATGTGCAACACGCCGTTGTGCCGTTCCAGCAGCAGCGTCTGGCAATCAGGCAGGGCGCTCATTTCTTTTTCCCCGGCAGGATGCCCATCAGTTTGCAGATGATCCCCAGCATGATTTCGTCGGCACCGCCGCCAATCGACACCAGCCGCACGTCGCGGTAGGCGCGGGCCACCGGGTTGTCCCACATGAAGCCCATGCCGCCCCAATATTGCAGGCAACTGTCGCTGACTTCACGACCGAGGCGCCCGGCCTTGAGCTTGGCCATCGAGGCCAGTCGGGTGACGTCCTGACCTTTGACGTATTGCTCGGTGGCCTGATAGACCAGCGCCCGCAGGCATTCGATTTCGGTCTGCAATTCGGCGAGGCGGAAGTGGATCACCTGATTGTCGATCAGCGCATTGCCAAAGGTCTTGCGCTCCTTGCAGTACTCGATGGTGCTGTCGACGCAGTATTCCAGGCCCTTGATCATGTTGGCCGCACCGAACAGGCGTTCCTCCTGGAACTGCAGCATCTGCATCATGAACCCGGCGCCTTCGTGGCCGATGCGATTGCGCTGGGGCACGCGCACGTTGTCGAAAAACACCTGGGCGGTTTCCGAGCTGCGCATGCCGAGCTTGTCGAGGTGCGAACTGAGGCTGATGCCCGGCGTGTTCATCGGCACCATGATCAGCGATTTGTTGATATGCGGCTTGTCGTCCGAGGTGTTGGCCAGCAGGCAGATGAAGTCGGCGCTTGGCGAGTTGGTGATCCACATCTTGCTGCCGTTGATCACATAGTCGTCGCCATCCTTGCGCGCGGTGGTCTTGAGTCCGGCGACATCGGAGCCGGCGCCGACTTCCGAGACGCCGATGCAGCCCACCTGCTCGCCGGTGATCGCCGGGCGCAGGAACTCTTCGCGCAATTCATCGGAGCCGAAACGGGCGAGGGCCGGGGTGCACATGTCGGTCTGCACGCCGATCGACATCGGAATGCCGCCGCAGTGGATAGTGCCGAACTCTTCGGCCGCGACGATCGAATAGCTGTAATCCAGGCCCATGCCGCCGAATTTTTCCGGTTTGGAAATCCCCAGCAGACCGAGGTCGCCGGCCTTGCGGAAAATCTCGTGGATCGGAAAGCGCCCGGCCTTTTCCCATTCATCGACGTGGGGGTTGATCTCGTGCTCGACGAACTGGCGGACGGTACGGCGCAGCGCTTCGTGTTCCGGGGTGAAGATCATTTTTATTGTTCTCCTTTAATCCGTGGCGGTCAGAACCGGCTGACGCCGAAGCTGTTGGGTTGCAGCGTGCGCACGTCGGCTTCGTGGCAGATGTCCAGCAAGTACCCGAGCAAGGTGCGGGTGTCGCGCGGATCGATCAGCCCGTCGTCCCACAGGTTGGCGCTGCCGTAGAGGGCGGTGGACTGGCTGTCGAGTTTCTGCGCGGTGACCTGCTCCAGCATGTCGAGCATTTTCGGATCGGGCACCAAACCGTCCTTGAGCTGCTTGGCTTCGGTGACGATGCGCAACACCTTGCCGGCCTGGGCGCCGCCCATCACCGCCGTGCGGCTGTTGGGCCAGGCGAAGATGAAGCGCGGATCGAGCCCGCGTCCGCACATTGCGTAGTTGCCCGCGCCGTAGGAGCCGCCCACCACGATCGTCAGTTTCGGCACCCGTGCATTGGCCACGGCCTGGATCAGTTTCGAGCCGTGCTTGATCACGCCGTGCTGTTCCGATTCGGTGCCGACCATGAAGCCGGTGGTGTTGTGGAAAAACAGCAGCGGCGTCTGGCTCTGGTCGCACAGTTGAATGAACTGCGCCGCCTTGCTCGCACCATTGGGCGTGATCGGGCCGTTGTTGCCGATGAAGCCGCAGGCGCGACCCTGAATCTTCAGGTGGCCGCAAACGGTCTGCTGATCGAACTCGCCCTTGAACTCCAGGAAGCGCGATTCATCGGCGATTCGCGCAATGATTTCGCGCACGTCGTAGGGTTTTTTCGGATCGTCCGGGATCAGCCCCAGCAATTCGTCGATGGGGTACAGCGGCTCCTTGAATGGCGCTTCGGGCAGCCACGGCAATTGCTCGTTCCAGTTCAGCAGGCTGACGATTTCCCGCACCTGACGCACGCCGTCGGCATCGTTTTCGGCCAGGTATTCGGCGGTGCCGGCGACTTGCGCGTGCATCTCGGCACCGCCCAGTTCTTCGTCGGTGGCCACTTCACCGGTCGCCGCTTTAAGCAACGGCGGGCCGGCAAGAAACAGCTTGGCCTTGCCGCGCACCACCACCACGTAATCCGACAACCCCGGCTGATAGGCGCCGCCGGCGGTGGCCGAGCCGTGCACCACGGTGATCTGCGGCAGGCCCATGGCCGACATCCGAGCCTGATTGGCAAAGCTGCGTGCGCCTTCGACGAAAATGTCTGCCGCGTAATTGAGGTTGGCGCCGCCGCTTTCGGCGAGGGTGATCACCGGCAGTTTGTTTTCCTGGGCGATCTGTTGCAGGCGCAGGGATTTTTTCAGACCCGTCGGGGAAATCGTTCCGCCCTTGATCGCGCTGTTGTTCGCCACGATCAAGGCGCGCACGCCGGACACGTAACCGATGCCGGCGATCAAGCCGCCACCGGCCGAACTGCCGTCCTTGTCGTCGTGCAGTTTGTAGCCGGCCAGGCTCGCCAGTTCGAGGAACGGCGCGCCAGGGTCGAGCAACAGATTCAGGCGTTCACGGGGCAGCAATTGTCCGCGCTTTTCGAATTTCGGTTTGGCTTCGGCGGCCTTGTTCAGCAGGTTCTGTTCGAGCTGCTGAACGTGCTCGATGGCGGCGAGCATCGCTGCGCGGTTGCGGGCGAAGGCTTCGCTGTGCGGGTCGAGTCGGGATTGAATGACCGGCATGGCTTACTCCTTGTCCTTCAAGACATCCGGCATGTAGGCCCGGTGAAAACCGTTGAAGGATTCGCTGTGTGTTGCCTTGTGCAACGGCCAGGCGCGACTGCCCAGACTGGCCGCGCCGTCGATGCGCAAGGTGCTGCCGCTGATGAACGCGGCTGCGGGGCTGAGCAGAAACACGATCGCCGCGCTGACTTCCGATTCGGTGCCGATACGCTTGAGCGGCACGTGTTCGCGCAAGGTCGGGATGACCGCCTTGAACGCGCCTTCGTAAGTGTCCATGCCGCTGGAGGCGATCCAGCCCGGCGCTACCGCATTCACCCGCACCCCGGCGTAACCCCATTCGAACGCTGCGGTCTTGGTGAAGTTGTCCATGCCCGAACGCGCGGCGCCGGAGTGGCCCATGCCGGGCATGCCGCCCCACATGTCGGCGAGCATGTTGACGATGCTGCCGCCGTGTTTGCTCATCGACTGGTTGAACACTTCCCGGGCCATCAGGAAACCGCCGACCAGATTGGTGCGCAGCACGGTTTCGAAACCTTTCTGATTGATCGAGGCCAAGGGCGAGGGGTACTGGCCGCCGGCATTGTTGACCAGCCCGTGGATCGGTCCGTGTTCGCGGATCAGTTCGCTGACCAGCGCTTTCACCGCTTCTTCGTCACGAATGTCGCAGGCCTTCCAGTGCGCTCGACCGCCGTCCTCGGCAATCTCGGCAGCGACGGTTTGCAGCTTTTCCGGCTTGCGCCCGACCAGCACCACGGTGGCCCCGAGCGCCGCCAGTTCATGGGCGGTGCAACGTCCGATGCCGCTGCCGCCCCCGGTGACGATGACCGTCTGACCACTGAACAGGTCAGCCCTGAAAATCGATTCGAACGCCATGGTGCCAATCCTCTAGTCGAACTGTTCGGCGATGCTCTGCGGCACCGGGATCTGGATTTCCAGCAGTTGCTGGGCGAAGGCCTTGCCTTGCGGATCGATGCGCAGGCTCGCCACGCCGCCGCCACCGAGGGCGTTTTCCAGCAGGAAGTTGAGGCTGTGGGTGCCCGGCAGATACCAGCGTTCGACCCGGCCGTGTATCGGGTCGAGGACATGGCTCATCCAATCCACGACCACGGCCGGGGTCAGCGCCTCGGCGATCCACGGCAGGTATTCAGGACGGCGCGGCATGACGCCGATGTTGCTGTGATTGCCCTTGTCGCCGGAGCGCGCCACCGCCAGTTTGACCAATGGCACGCTCGCGTCGGCGCGGCCCTGAGATTTGGGCGTTTCGTGGGGCAGGGGCAGATCCTGACTGTCGAGGGGGGCGGGGGCGGGCAGGGCGAACGGATGAGATTCGCCAGCGATGTCGATCTGCAATGTGCAGGCGCTTTTGTCGATCAGGAACGAGAACAGCCGGATCAGCGGATACACCGTCGGCCGTCCGCCGACGATACCGGTCAGCCCCGGCGCCATGCCGGTCGCGGCCTGGGCGATCTCCCGGGAAAACAGGATCAGCGCCTGTTTGCTCGGGTGGCGCACGGCGAGCTTGATCACCACTTCACGGCTGTCGCGGCGCTGGCCGTGAGGGCCGTAGGTGGCTTCGCTGCCGAGCAGTTCGACATCGGTTTCGGTGTACGGTCCCAAGCCATTGTGTTCGAGCATTTCCGAGGTTTTGTCGAGGATCGCCTGACTGACGCGCCGGGCTTTTTCCACGGCATCGATGCCGGCGATCAGGCAACTGGCGGTGCAACGGAAACCGTCCGGATACGTGGCGCTGACCTTGTATTGGCCGCTGGGTGGCAAGCCTTTGGCGCCGTGGACCCGCACGGCGTTCTTGCCTTGTTGCTGGAGTTTGACCTGACTGAAATCGCAGACCACATCGGGCAACAGATAAGCCTGCGGATCGCCGATTTCGTAGAGCATCTGTTCGCCAACGGTCAGCGGCGTGACCAGTCCGCCGGAGCCTTCGGGTTTGCTGACGATGAACTGACCATCGGCGTTGACCTCGACGATCGGGAAACCGATGTGTTCGTAGTCCGGTACGTCGCGCCAGTCGGTGAAGTTACCGCCGGTGCACTGCGCGCCACATTCGATGATGTGCCCGGCCAGGGCGGCTTGTGCGAGTTTGTCGTAGTCGTGCCAGGACCAGCCGAATTCATGCACCAGGGCTGCGCTGACCACGGCGCTGTCGACCACCCGGCCAGTGATGACGATGTCGGCCCCCAGGCGCAGGGCTTCGACGATGCCCGGGGCGCCGAGGTAGGCGTTGGTCGACACGCACATCGGAGGCAGCGGGGCGCCGCTGAACATTTCGGTGATGCCCTGGGTGGCGAGTTGTTTGAAGTGGGGTTGCAGGTCATCGCCCGACAGCACGGCGATTTTCAGCGATACGCCGGCCTTGTCGCAGGCTGCTTGCAGGGCGGCGGCGCAGGCCTTGGGATTGACCCCGCCGGCATTGCTGATGACGCGAATGTTTTGTTCGGCCAGTTGTGGCAACAGAGGCGTGAGGACTTCGATGAAGTCTGCGGCAAATCCGGCCTGCGCATCCTTCATGCGCGCGCCGGCCATGATCGACATGGTTATTTCGGCCAGGTAGTCGAAGACCAGATAATCCAGCTGTCCTGCGGCCACAAGCTGCGCGGCGGCGGTCGAGGTGTCTCCCCAGAATGCGCTGGCGCATCCGATGCGAACCGTGGTGGGCATTTTGATCTCCGACTCAGGAACCTGTGACAGAAGTGCGTCGAGACTACCAAGCAAGCGCTTGGTTTGTAAACGCCCGGAATTATCTTCTGCCCAAGCGCTTGCTTGGTCACCGCCAGCGGCTTAAATTGCCGGCGCAACCCCGCCGTTTCTGCGGCGTACGGTGCATTTGACTGATCGACTGTAGGAGAGAACGGGTGGACGAGCAAAAAGCCCTGAAGGTCATGCGTGAACTGGTCGATGCCGGCCAGTTGACCGATCCGGACAGCGCTCGCGGCAAATTGCTGCAAGTGGCGGCCCACCTGTTCCGCAACAAGGGCTACGAGCGCACCACGGTGCGCGATCTGGCCGGTGCCGTGGGCATCCAGTCCGGCAGCATCTTTCATCACTTCAAGAGCAAGGATGAAATCCTGCGCGCAGTGATGGAAGAAACCATCCGCTATAACACCGCGCTGATGCGTGCGGCCCTGGCTGACGCGGCCGATGTGCGCGAGCGGGTGCTGGCGCTGATCCGCTGCGAATTGCAGTCGATCATGGGCGGCAGTGGCGAGGCGATGGCGGTGCTGGTGTATGAATGGCGCTCGCTGTCCGAGGACGGTCAGGCCAAAGTGCTGGCGCTGCGGGACATCTACGAAGACCTCTGGCTGCAAGTGCTGGGCGAGGCCAAGGAGGCGGGGTTCATCCGGGGCGACGTGTTCATTACCCGACGTTTTCTCACGGGCGCGCTGTCCTGGACCACCACCTGGTTCCGTGCCGGCGGTAGCCTGAGCCTGGATCAACTGGCCGAAGAGGCGCTGATTCTGGTGCTCGAAGAGCGCTAGGCGCTTTCTATCGGGTCGGGAAACTGGCTAACTTGGCGAAACCGCCTAGCTTGAATGCAATGATTGGTATTTTTTCGGGGAGTGGGGTGTTTTGAAGTCTTCGCCAATTCGGACGGCCGCCGGGCTGATGCTCGCAGCGCTGGCTGCATTATGGGTATTGCCTGCTCCGGCAGCGCAAGTGATTCGGGTAGGCGCGGCGCATTTTCCGCCTTACACCATTCGCCCGGAAAACGGCGCGGACACCGGTCTGCTGCCGGAACTCGTCGCGGCCTTGAACAGCGCCCAGAGCGACTATCGTTTCGAACTGGTGCCCACCTCGATTCCTCGCCGGTTCGGCGATTTCAAGGATGGCCGCACCGACATGGCGATCTTCGAAAACCCGGAGTGGGGCTGGAAAGACATTCCCCACACCACCGTCGATATGGGGCTTGAGGACGCAGAAATTTTCGTCGCGCAGAACAAGCCCGGTCGCCAGCAGAATTACTTCGCCGATCTCAAGGGTAAACGGCTGGCGCTGTACAGCGGCTATCACTACGAATTCGCCAATTTCAATGCCGATCCCAAGTACCTCGCTGAAACCTACAGCGCCACGCTGACCTATTCCCACGACAGCAACCTGTTGATGGTCTTGCGCGGGCGAGCGGACGTTGCGTTGGTGACCCGTTCGTATCTGTTTGATTACCTGCTGCGCAACGAAAAGGTGCGCGACGAGTTGCTGGTGTCGCAACGCATCGACCAGATCTACCACCATTACGCGATTCTCAGTCCGAAGGCACCGATCACCGGCGAAGCGTTCGGCAAGCTGCTGCAAGGGCTGCGCGACAATGGGCAGATGCTGAAGATCTTCGATCCGTACAAGATTGCCGTGTTGCCAGTGCCGCATCAGTGATCGGCGGTTTTTCGCGTCCGGCCTAAATTTCCCGCTCCGGCTCACGTCCCATCGTTGAACTGTCGACGATTATCGTGAGCCCGACCCATGTCCAATCTGAATGACCTGACTGCCCTGGCCCTGCCTTCGGGCAGCCAACTGGTAGCCGATGCCACCGAAAGCCGTCTGAGCCTGAGCCTGGACGGGCAACCGCTGATTCGCCTGCGCCTCGATCGTGAAGGCCGGGGGCCGATCCAGATCGATGAACGCTATGCGCTGCCACCCGGTCAGGCGCTGTGGGCGGCCTGTTATTGGCTGTTTGCCCGTGATCCGGCGTGTCAGCAATTGATCTGGCAACTGGATCAATCGCCAACCGAAGCCTTGCTCAGCGGTTTGTTGGTGGCCACTGAAGTGGCGGGTGAATATTGCTGTGAACGCACGCTGTTCTGGCAACTGCCGCAACCGTGGCTGGGCACTTCGCTGACGGGCAGTTATCCGCAGCAGATGGTCATCAGCAACGGCAAGCGTCATCCGCTGCGACCGGTCAAACCGCGTGGCGAGGTTTATCGGCGTTTCGATGCGCGTCTCGGTGCTTGGATTTCTTTGCGAACGGTGGAGATCGAGCAGGATCTGACGCGCTTCAATCGCTGGCAGAACAGTCCGCGAGTCGCCAGTTTCTGGCAGGAAGAGGGCAGCCTCGAACAGCATCGCGAGTACCTGAGCAAACTCGACGCCGATCCGCATACGCTGACGTTGATCGGTTGTTTCGACGACCAGCCGTTCGCCTATTTCGAAGCCTATTGGGCCAAGGAAGATCGCATCGCGCCGTTCTATGACGCCGACAATTACGATCGCGGCATTCACATGCTGGTCGGGGAAGAAAATCATCGCGGCCCGCACAAAGTGGCGAGCTGGCTGTCGGCGCTGGTGCACTACCTGTTTCTGGATGATCCGCGCACTCAGCGTGTCGTCGCCGAACCGCGTGCCGACAACGCGAAGATGATCGGCCACATGCACAACCAGTGCTTCCACTGCGAAAAGGAATTCGACTTCCCGCACAAGCGCGCGGCGCTGATGATCCTGGGGCGCGAGCGGTTTTTTGATCGCTGCAAACTGGTGTGATTTCTCGCTGAAACAAAAAAGATCGCAGCCCTTCAACGAAGGCTGCGATCTTTTTTTGCGCTGCTTTGGCTCAGCGACGGTTCGCGGTCACCGCATCGGCGCGGCTGCCGGACACCTTGCGGCAATGCACCAGCGCATCGCGAATCATGAAGTTGACCAGGGTCGGCGAAACGCCGAGTTCCTTGGCGATGTCCTTCTGCGGCACGCCGTGCAGGCGGTACATCTCGAACGCATAGCGGGTGCGGCTGGGCAGCTCGGTCAGCGCATCGGCAATGTGTTCCAGGGTCGAGAAGTTGATGTGTGAGGTTTCCGGCGAAGCGCCCTGAATGACCACGTTCAACCCTTCCTCCTCGGGGCCGGCGTACTTCTGCTCCAGCGCCTGTTTGCGGTAGTGATCGATCGCCAGGTTGCGCACGATCTGGAACAGATAACTCAGCTGGGCCTTGATCGACGACGTGATCGGCGGTGCCGATTGCAGTCGGAAGAACGCATCCTGCACCACGTCTTCGGCGCGTGACCGGCAGCCGGTAATGCGGGCTGCAATCTTGACCAGAATCAGTCGATTGTCGACGAATGCCTGAAGTAGCGGTGAATCGCACCTGCTTGTGGATACTTGTTCCGTCATGGAAATCACCTTGCTGCCAATAGGTTAGTGGGACGCCTGAGGGGCGGGTCGTCCTACACATCGAGCGACAAATTATGTTGAATGATAATGATTGTCAATTGAGAAAGAGAACTAATGATCCATAACAGTGCGATCTGAGAACTGCGACACGCTGCCGCACTTGCCCAAGCACCCAGCCCTGTTGGCGATCCAGCCTGCCGACTAATTATTTCAAGACGCCATCCGTTCTCATTGGTGAATGGATCCGGGCGCGCAGGCCCGGATCTGCAGCATTCCAGTGCCTTGCACGGTCGGCGAAGACCGTGTCCCGCATGCCTTGCACGGGCATGCCGCCGCCAACCCGATTCCACCAGTAAGCCGAATTCAGGCAGGAAACCTCATGACCGACGCGTTCGAACTCCCCAGCACCCTGGTCCAAGCCCTTCAGCGCCGCGCGGCCCTGACGCCGGATCGGCTGGCCTTGCGCTTTCTCGCCGAAACCGAGGAACAGGCTGTGGTGCTCAGTTATCGCGAACTCGATCAACGCGCGCGCACCATTGCCGCCGCGTTGCAGGCCGAGGCCGGATTCGGTGATCGCGCGGTATTGCTGTTTCCCAGCGGCCCGGATTACGTCGCAGCGTTCTTCGGTTGCCTGTACGCAGGCGTGATCGCGGTGCCGGCCTATCCGCCGGAATCGGCCAAGCGTCACCATCAGGAACGCCTGCTGTCGATCATCGCCGACGCCGAGCCGCGTCTGCTGCTGACCAGCGCCGATCTGCGCGAGGCCTTGCAGCAAATCGACAGCGCGCCGCCGCTGTTGTGCGTCGATACCCTCGACGCTGCGCTGGCCGAACGCTGGGTCGAGCCGGCCCTGCCGCCAGACCACATCGCCTTCCTGCAATACACCTCCGGCTCCACCGCGCTGCCCAAGGGCGTGCAGGTCAGCCACGGCAATCTGGTGGCCAACGAACTGCTGATCCGCCACGGTTTCGGTATCGACGTAAACCCCGACGACGTGATCGTCAGCTGGCTGCCGCTGTACCACGACATGGGCCTGATCGGCGGTCTGCTGCAACCGATCTTCAGTGGCGTGCCGTGCATTCTGATGTCGCCGGCGTATTTCCTCGGCCGGCCGTTGCGCTGGCTCGAAGCGATCAGCCAGTACGGCGGCACCATCAGCGGCGGGCCGGACTTCGCTTATCGTCTGTGCAGCGAGCGGGTCAGCGAATCGGCGCTGGAGCGTCTTGACCTGAGCCGTTGGCGCGTCGCCTATTCCGGTTCCGAACCGATTCGCCTCGACACCCTCGAGCGCTTCGCCGAGAAATTCACCGCGTGCGGTTTCAGCGAAAGCAGTTTCATGGCGTCCTACGGTCTGGCCGAAGCGACCCTGTTCGTCGCCGGCACACCGCGCGGCACAGGCATTCCCGCACTGCGCGTCGACGATCAGGCCCTGGCGCAAAACCGCGCCGAGCCGGGCGAGGGCAGCTCGATCATGAGCTGCGGCATCAGCCAACCGGAACATGCGGTGCTGATCGTT
This sequence comes from Pseudomonas sp. PHC1, assembly GCF_046487845.1. Classification (NCBI taxonomy): domain Bacteria; kingdom Pseudomonadati; phylum Pseudomonadota; class Gammaproteobacteria; order Pseudomonadales; family Pseudomonadaceae; genus Pseudomonas; species Pseudomonas sp. PHC1. The sequence goes on along the minus strand of NZ_JBJXHJ010000004.1, from coordinate 40,318 downwards.
GAGCCGAACACGCTTGAAGAACTGGCCGACAACGCCGTGGGTGAGGTCTGGGCCGCCGGCCCGAGCATCGCCCTCGGCTACTGGCGCAACCCCGAGGCCAGCGCCAGGACCTTCGTCGAGCATGCCGGCCAGACCTGGCTGCGCACCGGTGACCTGGGCTTTATTCGCGACGGTGAACTGTTTATCACCGGTCGCCTGAAAGACATGCTGATCGTGCGCGGTCACAACCTCTACCCGCAGGATCTCGAAAAGACGGTCGAGAACGAAGTGGAGGTGGTGCGCAAGGGCCGCGTTGCGGCGTTCGCGGTCCATCAGCATGGCGAAGAAGGCATCGGCATCGCGGCGGAAATCAGCCGCAGCGTGCAGAAAATCCTCCCGCCCGAGGCATTGATCAAAGCCATCCGCCAAGCGGTGGCCGAGGCTTATCAGGAAGCACCGAGCGTGGTGGTGCTGCTCAATCCGGGTGCATTGCCGAAGACTTCCAGCGGCAAACTGCAACGTTCGGCCTGCCGCAATCGTCTGGCCGACGGCAGCCTCGACAGCTACGCGGTGTTTCCGTCGGCCACCGCAGAACCCGCTCAGGACTCGACGGCGTCCGCCTCGGAACTGGAAGCGTTGATCGGCAACATCTGGGCCGAGCAACTCAACGTCAAGCAAGTCAACGCCGACGATCACTTCTTCCTGCTCGGCGGCAACTCGATCGCCGCCGCCCAAGTGATTGCCAAGGTCCGCGAAGCGCTGAGCCTGGAGCTGAACCTGCGCCTGCTGTTCGAAGCACCGACCCTGTCCGCATTCGCCACCGCTGTTGCACAACAGCAAGAGGACGGCGGCAGCGCCCAGGGCGAAATCACTGTGTTGTCGCGCAACGAAGCACTGCCGCAATCGCTGGCGCAAAACCGCTTGTGGATCACCTGGCAACTCGATCCGCACAGCAGCGCCTACAACATTCCCGGTGCCCTGCGCCTGCGTGGCGAACTGGACCAGGACGCTCTGCGCGTCAGTTTCCAGCAACTGATCGAGCGCCACGAATCCCTGCGCACGCGCTTCTTCGAACGCGACGGCGTGGCCCTGCAACAGGTCGAGGCGGCGGGCGAGTTCAACCTGCAACTGATCGACATCAGCGACCTGCCGGCCCGCGAACGGGAAGCCCGCGCACAACAGATCCGTGAAGACGAAGCCCGCACTCAGTTCGACCTGGAGCAAGGCCCGCTGCTATGGGTGACGCTGGTTCGCCTCGATGACGAGGATCACCAGTTGCTGGTGACGATGCACCACATCATCGCCGACGGCTGGTCGCAGAACGTGCTGATCGACGAGTTCTCGCGTCTTTACGCCGCCGCGTCCCAAGGCCAGCGCACCGAACTCGCAGCGCTGCCAAGCCAATACGCCGACTACGGCAGCTGGCAGCGCCAATGGCTGGCGCAAGGCGAAGGCGAGCGGCAATTGGCGTACTGGAAAGCGCAACTGGGGGATGAGCATCCGACTCTGGAGCTGGCGACCGATCATCCACGCGCTGCCAAGCAAAAGCACAGCGCCGCACGCCACAGCGTTCGCCTGGGAATCAGCCTCAGCGACGCCATTCGCCAGACCGCCCAAGCCCATCAATCCACGCCATTCATGCTGTTGCTCTCGGCGTTCCAGAGCCTGCTGCATCGCTACAGCGGTCAGCGCGACATCCGCATCGGCGTACCCAACGCCAACCGTCCGCGCCTGGAAACCCAGGGCCTGATCGGCTTCTTCATCAACACCCAGGTGCTGCGTGCCGACGTCGATTCGCGACTGCCGTTCACCGAACTGCTGGCGCAAACCCGTCAGGCGGCACTTGGCGCTCAGGCGAATCAGGACCTGCCGTTCGAACAACTGCTCGAAGCTTTCCCGCAGGCCCGCGAACAAGGCCTGTTTCAGGTGATGTTCAACCACCAGCAGCGCGACTTGAGTGCGCTCAAACGTCTGCCGGGCCTGCTCGCCGAAGAACTGCCGTGGCACAGCCGCGAGGCCAAGTTCGATCTGCAACTGCACAGTGAAGAAGACCGCAACGGGCGTCTGACGCTGTCCTTCGACTATGCCGATGAGCTGTTCGACGCTGCGACCATCGAGCGTCTGGCCGAGCATTTCAGCAACCTGTTGCGTGCAGTCTGCGAACGTCCGGAACAAACCATCGGCGAGCTGCAACTGCTGACCGCTGCCGAGAACACGCAGCAAAGCGAATGGAGCATCGCCCCGTGCACCCCGGCGCAACAATGGCTGCCGCAATTGCTGAATGAACAGGCACGGCAGACGCCTGATCGCACCGCGCTGGTGTGGGACGGCGGCAACCTCGATTTCGCCGAACTGCACGCCCAGGCCAACCGTCTGGCCCATTACCTGCGCGACAAGGGCGTCGGCCCGGATGTGTGCGTGGCCATCGCCGCCGAGCGTTCGCCGCAACTGCTGATCGGCCTGCTGGCGATCATCAAGGCCGGTGGCGCCTACGTGCCGCTGGACCCGGATTACCCGGCTGATCGTCTGGCTTACATGCTCAGCGACAGCGGCGTCGGACTGCTGCTGACCCAGACTGCATTGCTTGACCGCTTGCCGGCCAGCGAAGGCGTCAGCGTGATCGCCATGGACACCCTGCACCTGGAGAACTGGCCGAGCCAGGCGCCGGGTCTGCACCTGCACGGCGACAACCTCGCCTACGTGATTTACACCTCCGGTTCCACCGGCCAGCCGAAAGGCGTGGGCAACACGCATGCGGCGTTGGCCGAACGTCTGCAATGGATGCAAAACACTTATCGCCTGAACGACACCGACGTGCTGATGCAAAAGGCGCCGATCAGTTTCGACGTGTCGGTGTGGGAATGCTTCTGGCCGCTGATCACCGGTGCGCGCCTGCTGATCGCCGGCCCCGGCGAGCATCGCGATCCGCATCGCATCGCGCAGCTGGTGCAACAGTACGGCGTGACCACGCTGCACTTCGTGCCGCCGCTGCTTTCGCTGTTTATCGACGAACCCTTGAGCGCCGAATGCACCCGCCTGCGTCGGGTGTTCTCCGGCGGTGAAGCGCTGCCGGCGGAATTGCGCAACCGCGTGCTGGCGCAACTGCCGGCGGTGCAACTGCACAACCGTTATGGCCCGACCGAAACCGCGATCAACGTCACCCACTGGCACTGCTCCGTGGCGGATGGCGAGCATTCGCCGATTGGCCGTCCGCTGGGCAACGTCGTTTGCCGCGTGCTCGACAGCGATCTCAATCCTGTGCCGGCCGGTGTGCCGGGTGAGCTGTGCATCAGCGGCATCGGCCTGGCCCGTGGCTACCTCGGCCGTCCGGCGCTGACGGCCGAGCGTTTCGTGGTCGACCCGCTGGGCGAGCAGGGCGCGCGTCTGTACCGCACCGGTGACCGTGCGCGCTGGACCGACGAGGGTGTGATCGAATACCTCGGCCGTCTCGATCAGCAGGTCAAACTGCGTGGCTTCCGCGTCGAGCCGCAAGAGATCGAAGCCCGTCTGCTGGCCCAGGACGGCGTAGCCCAGGTCGCCGTGCTGGTGCGTGAAACCGGCGCCGGTCCGCAACTGATCGGCTACTTCACTGCCACCGACGCCAATGAAGATCAGGACGCGCAAATCGCTCGCCTGAAAACCGCACTGGCTGCCGAGCTGCCGGAATACATGGTCCCGGCGCAACTGATGCGCCTGGACGCTATGCCCCTGAGCCCGAGCGGCAAACTCGACCGCCGCGCCTTGCCCGAGCCGCAATGGCAGGTGCGTGAACACGTCGAGCCGGTCACCGAGCTGGAACAACAGATCGCCGCGATCTGGCGCGAAGTGCTGGGCCTGAAACAAGTCGGCCTGCGCGACGACTTCTTCGCCCTCGGCGGCCATTCGCTGCTGGCCACGCAAATCATCTCCCGCACCCGGCAGGCCTGTGACGTCGAACTGCCGTTGCGCGCCTTGTTCGAGCACAGCGAACTCGGTGATTTCGCCGAGCAGATCCGCCAGATCCAGGCCAGCGGCCGCACCAACCAACAGCCGCCGATCGACAAGGTTGATCGCAGCCAACCGGTGCCGCTGTCCTATTCCCAACAACGCATGTGGTTCCTCTGGCAGATGGAACCCGACAGCCCGGCGTACAACGTCGGCGGCATGGCGCGCCTGCGTGGCGTGCTGGATGTCGGGCGTTTCGAAGCGGCGCTGCAAGCGCTGATCCTGCGTCACGAAACCCTGCGCACCACGTTCCCGAGTATCGATGGCGTGGCCCGTCAGCAGGTGCATGCCGAGACCGGCGTGCGCATGGACTGGAAGGACTTCTCGAAGTTCGCCGCCGATGTGCGCGAGCAGAACGTCCAGCAACTGGCTGACGACGAAGCGCACCTGCCGTTCGATCTGGAGACCGGCCCGCTGCTGCGCGCCTGCCTGGTCAAGACCGCCGAGCAGGAGCATTACTTTGTTCTGACCCTGCACCACATCGTCACCGAAGGCTGGGCGATGGACATTTTTGCCCGGGAACTCAGCGCGCTGTACGAAGCATTTGTCGACGACCGTGAATCGCCGCTGGAGCCGCTGCCGGTGCAATACCTCGACTACAGCGTGTGGCAGCGCCACTGGCTGGAGTCCGGCGAGCGTCAGCGTCAGCTCGACTACTGGACCGCGCAACTGGGCCGCGAACATCCGCTGCTGGAATTGCCGGGCGACCGTCCGCGTCCACCGGTGCAAAGTCATCAGGGAGAACTGTTCCGTTTCGACCTGAGCGACGATCTCGCCGCACGGGTTCGGGCGTTCAACGCGCAGAACGGTCTGACCCTGTTCATGACCATGACCGCCGCCCTCGCGACCTTGCTTTACCGCTACAGCGGCCAGACCGATCTGCGCATCGGCGCGCCGGTGGCCAACCGTATCCGCCCGGAAAGCGAAGGCCTGATCGGTGCGTTCCTTAACACTCAAGTGCTGCGTTGCCAGCTCGACGGCCAGATGTCGGTCGGCGAATTGTTCGAGCAGGTGCGCCACACCGTGATCGAAGGCCAGTCCCATCAGGACCTGCCGTTCGACCATCTGGTTGAAGCCCTGCAGCCTCCGCGCAGTGCCGCGTACAACCCACTGTTTCAGGTGATGTGCAACGTGCAGCGCTGGGAATTCCAGCAGAGCCGCAGGCTCGCCGGGATGACCGTCGAGTACCTGGCCAACGATGCGCGGGCGACCAAGTTCGACCTCAACCTGGAAGTCACCGACCTCGACCATCGCCTCGGTTGCTGCCTGACTTACAGCACCGATCTGTTCGACGAGCCGACGATTGCGCGCATGGCCAAACATTGGCGCAACCTGCTGGAAGCGCTGATCGCCGACCCGCAGCAGCGTCTCAGCGAACTGCCGCTGCTCGATGCACCGGAACAACAGCAATTGCTCGACAGCCTCGGTGTCGAGCCGGGCGAGCGTCGTCTTGATCAGTGCATCCATCACCTGTTCGCCGAGCAGGCGCTGGCGCGTAAAGATGCGCCGGCCCTGACCTTTGCCGGGCAGACTCTGAGCTACGCCGAACTCGATGTCCGCGCCAATCGTCTGGCCTGGGCCCTGCGTGAACGCGGTGTCGGCCCGCAAGTGCGGGTCGGTCTGGCGCTGGAGCGTTCGCTGGAAATGGTCGTTGGCCTGCTGGCGATCCTCAAGGCCGGCGGCGCCTACGTGCCGCTGGACCCGGAATACCCGCTCGACCGTCTGCATTACATGATCGAAGACAGCGGCGTCGGCCTGCTGCTCAGCGACCGGGCGATGTTCAAGGCACTCGGCGAACTGCCGTCGAACGTGGCGCGCTGGTGCCTGGAAGATGACAGCGCGGCGCTGGCCGATTACCCGGCAACCGAGCTGCCATTCATCAGCCTGCCGCAGCATCAGGCGTATCTGATTTACACCTCGGGTTCCACCGGCAAGCCGAAAGGTGTGGTGGTGTCCCATGGTGAAATTGCCATGCACTGTCAGGCTGTGATCGAACGCTTCGGCATGCGCCCGGACGACTGCGAACTGCACTTTTATTCGATCAACTTCGACGCCGCCACCGAGCGTCTGCTGGTGCCGCTGCTCAGCGGTGCGCAGGTGGTGCTGCGTGCGCAGGGTCAGTGGGACGCGGAACAAATCTGCGGGCTGATCCGCGAACATCGGATCAATATTCTCGGTTTCACCCCGAGCTACGGCAGCCAGTTGGCGCAGTTTCTCGCGACACAAAACGACAGCCTGCCGGTGCGGATGATCATCACCGGTGGCGAAGCACTGACCGGCGAGCACCTGCAACGGATTCGCGCGGCGTTCAAACCGAGCCTGTTCTTCAACGCCTATGGCCCGACCGAAACCGTGGTCATGCCGCTGGCCAGTCTGGCGCCTGAAGTGTTGGCGGAGGGCGCCGGCAGTGTGCCGATCGGCAGCGTGATCGGTGATCGCGTGGCCTACATTCTCGACGCCGATCTGGCGCTGGTGCCGCAAGGCGCGACCGGTGAATTATTCGTCGGCGGTGCCGGCCTGGCGCTGGGTTATCACGAGCGTGCGGGCATCACCGCCGAACGCTTTGTCGCCGACCCGTTTGCTGCCGATGGCGGGCGCATGTACCGCACCGGCGACCTGGTGCGCCAGCGCGCCGACGGTCTGGTGGAATACCTGGGACGGATCGACCATCAGGTGAAGATCCGTGGTTTCCGGATCGAGCTGGGCGAGATCGAAACCCGCCTGCTCGAGCACGACTCGATCCGCGAAGCGGTGGTGCTGGCGCTGGATGCGCCGAGCGGCAAGCAACTGGTCGGCTATCTCGTGACCGAGGTCGCTTCGCGAAGCGAAGCCGAGCAGGCCGGACTGCGCGAAGCCCTGAAGGCGCACCTGAAGGCGCAATTGCCGGACTACATGGTGCCGACCCATCTGATTCTGCTGGCGAGCATGCCGCTGACTGCCAACGGCAAGCTCGACCGCCGCGCCTTGCCGGCGCCGGATCCGGAGCTCAATCGTCAGGATTACGTGGCGCCGAGCAACGAGCTGGAACAGACCCTGGCGCAGATCTGGTGCGAGGTGCTCAACGTCGAGCAGGTCGGTCTGAACGACAACTTCTTCGAACTGGGCGGCGACTCGATTCTGTCGATTCAAGTGGTCAGCCGCGCGCGCCAGCAAGGCATTCACTTCAGCCCGCGCGACCTGTTCCAGCACCAGACCGTGCAGACCCTGGCCGCTGTTGCCAGCCGCAGTGAAACCGTGACCGCCGAGCAAGGTCTGGTGTCCGGCGAATCGCGTCTGACGCCGATCCAGCACTGGTTCTTCGACACCGAAATTGCCGAGCGTCAGCACTGGAACCAGGCGTTGCTGCTGGAGCCGACGGTGGCGCTGGAACCGCATTGTCTGGAGCGAGCACTGTTGGCAGTGATTGAGCAGCATGACGCCCTGCGTCTGCGCTTCAGCGAGGTCAACGGCGAATGGCTGGCAACCCATCAACCGGTCACCGATGCCGCCGTGCTGTGGCAAGTCCGCGTGCCGTCAATGGACAAGTGCGCCGCACTGTTCGCCGATGCCCAGCGCAGCCTCGACCTTGCCCAGGGTCCGCTGTTGCGTGCAGTTTTGGTCGATGGGCCGGACGCTCAGCAACGGCTGTTCATCGCGATTCATCACCTGGTGGTCGACGGTGTGTCGTGGCGCGTGCTGCTGGATGATCTGCAAACCGTGTATCGCCAGCTCGACGCCGATCAGTCGGTGAAACTGCCGGCGAAAACCAGCGCCTTCAAGGACTGGGCAGCGCGCTTGCAGGCCTACGCCGGCAGCGAATCCCTGCGTGAAGAGTTGAGCTGGTGGCAGGCGCAACTGGCCGGCCCGAATGCCGATTTGCCGTGCGAACGTCCCGAGGGCGGTCGCGAGAACCGGCATGCGCAAACCGTCAGCGTGCGTCTGGATGCCGAGCGCACCCAGCAACTGCTGCAACAGGTACCGAGTGCTTACCGCACGCAGGTCAACGACCTGTTGCTGACCGCGCTGGCCCGCGTGCTGTGCCGCTGGAGCGGTCAGCCGTCGGCGCTGATTCAACTGGAAGGCCACGGCCGCGAAACCCTGTTCGACGAGATTGACCTGACCCGCACCGTCGGCTGGTTCACCAGCGCTTACCCGCTGCGCCTGACCCCGCACAACGTCGAAGAGACCGCGGGGCAGGGCGCTTCGATTAAGGCGATCAAGGAGCAACTGCGCGCCGTGCCGCACAAAGGCCTCGGTTATGGCGTGCTGCGTTATCTGGCCGATGACGTCAGCCGGCAGAGCATGGCAGCGTTGCTGAACGCGCCGATCACCTTCAACTACCTTGGCCAGTTCGACCAAAGCTTCGGCAGCGATGCGCTGTTCCGTCCGCTGGATGAATCGGTCGGAGCCGCCCACGATCCGCACGCACCGCTGCCGAACGAGTTGAGCGTCGACAGTCAGGTGTACGGCGGGGAACTGCTGCTGCGCTGGACCTTCAGCGCCGAACGCTACGACGCGCAGACCATCAACGAGCTGGCCGATGCCTACGTCGGCGAGTTGCAGAGCCTGATCGAACATTGCCTGCAGGACGAGGCCGGCGGTCTGACGCCGTCGGACTTCCCGCTGGCGAAACTGACCCAGGCGCAACTCGACGCACTGCCGGTGCCGGCGGCGCACATCGAAGACGTGTACCCGCTGACGCCGATGCAGGAAGGCATGCTGCTGCACACCTTGCTTGAGCCGGGCACCGGTCTGTACTACATGCAGGATCGTTACCGCATCAACAGCGAACTCGACCCCGAGCGTTTCGCCCAGGCGTGGCAAGCGGTGGTCGCCCGTCATGAAGCGCTGCGTGCGTCGTTCTGCTGGAACGTCGGCGAAGACATGCTGCAAGTGATCCACACACCGGGTCGTACGCCGATCGAGTACCTGGACTGGAGCGCCATCGCCGAAACCGAGCAGGAGCCGAAACTGCAAGCGCTGCTCAAGGCCGAACGCGAGGCCGGGTTCGATCTGCTCAATCAGGCACCGTTCCACCTGCGCCTGATCAAGGTCGGCGCGGCGCGTTACTGGTTCATGATGAGCAACCACCACATCCTGATCGATGCCTGGTGCCGCTCGTTGCTGATGAATGATTTCTTCGAGATCTACACCGCGCTGGGCGAAGGTCGCGAAGCGCAACTGGCAGTGCCGCCACGCTACCGCGATTACATCGGCTGGCTGCAACGTCAGAGTCTGGCCGAAGCGCGCCAGTGGTGGCAGCAGAACCTGCAAGGCTTCGAGCGCACCACGCCGATCCCGAGCGACCGTCCGTTCCTGCGTGAACACGCCGGCGAAAGTGGCGGCATGATCGTCGGTGACCGCTACACCCGACTGAATGTCGAGGACGGCGCCCGCCTGCGCGAACTGGCCCAGGCTCATCAACTGACCATCAACACCTTCGCCCAGGCGGCGTGGGCGCTGGTGCTGCGGCGCTTGAGCGGTGATCACGACGTGCTGTTCGGCGTGACCGTGGCCGGTCGTCCGGTGGAGATGCCGCAGATGCAACGCACTGTCGGTTTGTTCATCAACAGCATCGCGCTGCGGGTGCGGATTCCGGACGACGATCAGCGTGTCAGCGTGCGCCAGTGGTTGAGCGCTCTGCTCGACAGCAACATGCAGCTGCGCGAGTACGAATACCTGCCGCTGGTGAACATTCAGGAACAGAGCGAACTGCCGAAAGGCCAGCCGCTGTTCGACAGCCTGTTCGTGTTCGAAAACGCCCCGGTGGAAGTTTCCGTGCTGGACCGTGCGCAGAGCCTCAACGCGACCTCGGACTCGGGCCGTACTCACACCAACTTCCCGCTGACTGCTGTGTGCTATCCGGGGGATGACCTGGGGCTGCACCTGTCTTACGACCAGCGCTACTTCGACGAGTCGACCATCGAGCGCATGCTCGGCGAGTTCAAGCGTCTGTTGCTGGCGCTGGTCGAGGGTTTCCATGGCGACATGGCCGACCTGCCGCTGCTGGGCTTTGATGAGCAGGACTTCCTGCTCCACGGTTGCAACCAGAGTGAGCACGACTATCCGCTGGAGCAGAGCTACGTCGAGCTGTTCGAAGTGCAGGTCGCCGCGCATCCGCAACGCATCGCCGCCAGTTGCCTCGATCAGCAGTTGAGCTATGCCGAGTTGAACCAGAACGCCAACCGTCTCGGTCATGCACTGGTCGCGGCCGGGGTGCAGAGGGATCAACCGGTGGCGCTGCTGGGCGAACGTAACCTTGATCTGCTGGGCATGATCATCGGCAGCTTCAAGGCCGGTGCCGGTTACCTGCCGCTGGATCCGGGCCTGCCGAGCCAGCGTCTGCAACGCATCATCGAGCTCAGCCGCACGCCGGTGCTCGTGTGCACCGAGGCTTGCCGTGAACAGGCCACGACCTTGCTGGATGAATTCAGCTGTGCCAACCGCCCACGCTTGCTGGTGTGGGAGGAGGTTCAGGCGGGCGCGGTGTCGTCGACGAATCCGGGTATCTTCAGCGCCCCGGACAACCTCGCCTACGTGATCTACACCTCGGGTTCCACCGGGTTGCCCAAAGGCGTGATGGTCGAGCAGCGCGGCATGCTCAACAACCAGTTGAGCAAGGTGCCGTACCTGAACCTGTGCGACGCCGATGTGATCGCCCAGACCGCTTCGCAAAGCTTCGACATCTCGGTCTGGCAGTTCCTCGCCGCGCCGCTGTTCGGGGCGCGGGTGGACATCGTGCCGAACACCATCGCCCACGATCCGCAAGGCTTGCTGGTGCATGTGCAGCAGCAGGGCATCACCGTGCTGGAGAGCGTGCCGTCGTTGATTCAGGGCATGCTCGCCTCGGATCGCCTGAGCCTCGACGGTCTGCGCTGGATGTTGCCGACCGGTGAAGCAATGCCGCCGGAACTGGCGCACCAATGGCTGCTGCGTTATCCGGACATCGGTCTGGTCAACGCCTATGGCCCGGCGGAGTGCTCGGACGACGTGGCGTTCTTCCGCGTCGACCAGGCCTCGACTCGCGGCAGTTACCTGCCGATCGGTACGCCGACCGACAACAACTTGCTCTATCTGCTGGATGGCGCGCTGGATCTGGTGCCGTTGGGTGCGGTGGGCGAGTTGTGCGTCGCCGGCACCGGTGTCGGTCGCGGTTATGTCAGCGATCCGCTGCGCACCGCGCCGGTGTTCGTGCCCAATCCGTTCGGCGCGCCGGGTGAGCGGCTGTATCGCACCGGTGACCTGGCGCGCCGTCGCAGTGACGGCGTGCTGGAGTACGTCGGCCGGGTTGACCATCAGGTGAAGATCCGCGGTTACCGGATCGAGCTGGGTGAAATCGAGGCGCGTCTGCATGAACAACCGGAAGTCCGTGACGGCGCCGTCGGCGTGCAGGAAGGGGTCAATGGCAAGCATCTGGTCGGCTATCTGGTCGCCGCAGATTCTGCACTGAATCAGAGTGAACGCCTGGAGCGAATCAAGCAGCGCCTGCGCGCCGAACTGCCGGAATACATGGTGCCGCTGCACTGGTTGTGGCTCGACCGGTTGCCGCTCAACGCCAACGGCAAACTCGACCGCAAGGCCTTGCCGGCGCTGGAGATTGGCCAGTTGCAGAGCCAGGACTACCTGGCGCCGCGCAGCGAGCTGGAGCAGACCCTGGCCGATATCTGGGCCGAGGTGCTGAAGGTCGAGAAGGTCGGGGTCCGCGACAACTTCTTCGAACTCGGCGGCCATTCGCTGCTCGCCACGCAGATCGCCTCGCGGGTGCAGAAAGCCCTGCAGCGGGACGTGCCGCTGCGAGCGATGTTCGAGTGCAGCACGGTGGAGGAACTGGCCGGGTACATCGAAGGACTGGCGGCCAGTGACATTACCGAGGAGAAGGTTGATCGGTTGAATGATCTGATGGCGGAGCTGGAGGGGCTGTAAAGCACAGCCCGCGACAATGGCTACCGAAACTTGAGTTTCGCTGTGGCCGTTGTCGCAGATCGGGCTTTGTAATCCTTTCATATCATTGACGACCGAGGCGCGCCCGCTCAGTCTTCGTGCTCCAGTTTCTTTGCCTCGGGGGTTATCCATGCCTTTTTTCACGGTTGACGGACAGGCGCTTCACTACATTGATCAAGGCACGGGCCCGGCGGTGCTGCTGGCCGGCAGCTACCTGTGGGACCAGGCCATGTGGGCCCCGCAAATCGCAGCGTTGTCGGCGAACTATCGGGTGATTGCCCTGGATCTGTGGGGCCATGGTGAATCCGGTCGTTTGCCGCAAGGCACTACTTCGCTGGACGACATCGCCCGTCAGGCACAGGCCTTGCTCGATCATCTGGACATCGACCGGGTCACGCTGGTCGGGCTGTCGGTCGGCGGCATGTGGGGCGTGCGCCTGGCACTGTCGGCGCCACAACGGCTCAACGGTCTCGTACTGATGGACACTTACGTCGGCGTCGAGCCGGAGCCGACCCGCCAGTACTATTTCTCGCTGTTCAAACAGATCGAGGAAAGCGGCGGGATCTCCGAGCAACTGCTGGATATCGTGGTGCCGATCTTCTTCCGCCCGGGCATCGATCGGGCGTCGGCGCTGTATCAGGATTTCCGCGCAAAACTCGCCGGCTATTCAGCCGAACGCCTGCGCGAAAGCATCGTGCCGATGGGACGCATCACCTTTGGCCGTGATGATCTGTTGCCGCGTCTGGGCGAGCTGAATGCGGCCACCACGCTGGTGGTCTGCGGCGATCAGGACAAACCACGCCCGCCGTCGGAAGCGCGGGAAATGGCCGAGTTGATTGGCTGTCCGTGTGTGCTGGTGCCGGAGGCGGGGCATATCTCCAATCTGGAGAATCCGTTGTTTGTGACCGACACGCTGCTGAAGTTTCTGGCGCAGCTGAAGTAACGAAAACGCCCACGCATTGCGTGGGCGTTTTTTATTTCGGGCCGAGAATCTTCGCCAGTTTGTCCGGCGTCGGCGCGCCTTGCTGTTGTTGCAGTTCGCCCTTGTCGTCCATGTAGAAGATCGCCGGAGTCGCCTGCAACTCCAGGTCTTCCATCAACTGCATGTTGGCCGCGAGTCTGGTCTGCACGGCGACTGGAATGTCCTTCAAGGCCTTGAGGGTGCTGGCCTTGCCGGCCTTCTCGTGATCTTCCAGGGCTTTGCTCGGGTCTTTGGCGGCGAGCAGGGCGGCGGCTTTGGCCGGGCTGTCTTCGCGGATGATGCCGACCATGATGTGTCGTAGCTGCACCTTGCCGGCCTTGACCCAGGGGCGGGCCTGTTCCCAGAACATGTTGCAGTACGGGCAGTTCGGATCGCTGAACAGGTACACGGTGCGCGGTGCATCCTTGTTGCCGTCCTGAATCCAGTTGCTGGCCTCGAACTTGGCCCAGACTTCCTTGGCCATCGGCGCGTAGACCAGTTTTTGCAGCGGCGCGCTGCTCAGATCATTGCCGTCGGCGTCGTACAGGTTGCCCAGCAGCACGTGCTTGCCGTCCGGCGTCAGGTACAGCGCCATGCCGCGGTTCTGGTATTGCGCGGCGTAACCGCGCAGGCCGTCCGGCGCATCGAACTGGCCGACGATCTTGGCGCCCTTGGCTTCGATTTTCTTGATCGCTTCGGGCAGTTCTTCAGCGGCCTGTACTGACGGCAGTTGCAGCAGGGCGGTGCCCAGAGTCAGCGTCAGCAGATGGCGGAGGCGGGGCATGGCAGTTTCCTTGCAGAGGTGGCCGGTGCGGCGTTCGTATTCGGATTGGGGATGTCGAAGTTTTCCAGGGCGCGGGCCAGGCTGGCGTTCGACAACTCGCCCAGATGGCTGCTCAGCAAGCGACCGTCCGGGCTATAGAACAGCGTAGTCGGCAGGGCCATGGAGCCCACGGCCTGGCCGAGGCGTCCACTGCGGTCGAACAGCACGTTGTTCAGGCTCAAGCCCTGGGTTTCGAGAAACGTGGCAACGCTTTGCATGCTTTCGGCCTGGTTGACGAACAGGAACGTCAGGTCCGGGCGTTGTTGCTGGGCGTTTTCCAGCACCGGCATTTCCCGGCGGCAGGGCGGGCACCAGGTGGCCCACAGGTTGATCACCAGCGGCCCGCCCTGATAGTCGGTGAGTTTCACGGTTTCTCCGGCGGCGTTGCGCAGGGTGATGTCCGGCAGGCGTGTGCCTTGCTCGTAGATGTTCAGCGACAGGCTCGCCAGCACCCAGAACGCCACACCACTGACCACGCCGAAACCCAGCGGTCGACGCAAACCCGGTCGGCGCCAGCCGCGATACAGCGCCGCGAGCAACAACACGATCACCCCCGGCCAGGCGAGAAAACCACCGTCTCGCAGGTCGATGATCTGCCACGGATCGTTGCGATAGTGGCCCCAGTACACAGCGACAAACGCAATGCGCGCGGCCAGCATGCCGAGCAGAAACAGGCTGAACAGCACCGACTCCGGATTGTCACCGCCGCGCTTGGCCACCCGCCAGCCGACGAAGGTCGCCAGTGCCAGCGCACTGATCAGCAGCAGGTGGTTGAGGGCGATGGCAAAGGTGCCGAGTGTGAAGGTCAGCATTAACGGGCGTCTCGGGTGGTGGTCCAGCGTTGCAGGAAAGTATCGGCATCGACCTCGCCGGTGATGCGCTGGCTGCGGCGCTCTTCACCGTCGGCGCCGATCCACACGAAACTCGGTGGCCCCGGCACTTTGTAACGGCCGAGCAGTTCGCGGCTGGCGGCATTGTCGGCGGTGACGTCGAGTCGGAGCAAGCGCACATCGCTCAGAGCCTGCATCACCCGCGTCTGGCCGAACACCTGTTTCTCCATGACTTTGCACGACACACACCAATCGGCGTAGTAATCGAGCAGCACCCACTGGCCCTGTGTTTTGGCGGCGTCGAGCTCGCGTTGCAGGGCGGCGGGATCCTTGATCGTCGTAAAGGCTTCGTGGCCGCTGGGCGCCGCAGATCCGACGCGTCCGGCGCTGTACACCTGCAACGGCTGATACGGATCGTCACTGCCGCCCGCTGCACCGACCACCAGCAGACTGCCCCACAGGCCCAGCAACAGCGAACCGGCACCGAACAATTGTGCGACGCGACCAAAGCCCTCGGACTGTTTCCAGGCGCTGTAAGCGGCGATCAACAGCAGCGCGCCGCACAGACCCAGCCACAGCGACGGCTCCAGCACCGGACGCAGCATCAGCAGCGCGGTGGCGAGGAACAGGAAGCCGAACACGCCCTTGAGCAGATTCATCCACGCGCCGGGTTTGGGCAGGAAGCGATTGCCGACCGTTACCAGCAACAGCAGCGGGACGCCGATGCCGATGCCCAGGGCAAACAGGATCAAACCGCCGTGCAGCGCGTTGCCGCTTTGCGCGATGTAGAGCAGGGCGCCGGCCAGCGGTGCGGTCATGCACGGGCCGACCAGCAGACCGGACAACGCACCCAATACGCCCGCGCCGACCAGACTGCCACCGCGTTGACTGCGCGAGGCGTGTTCCAGTCGATCCCGCAGGGCCACCGGCAATTGCAGCTCGAAGAAGCCGAACATCGGCAGCGCCAGAACCACAAACACTGCCGCGAACGTCCCGAGCAGCCACGGGTTCTGCAACCACGCCTGCAGGTTGGCACCCAGCAGCGCGGCAATGACGCCCATCGCCGAGTAAACCAGCGCCATGCACATCACATAACTGCCGGCCAGCGCAAAACCCCGACGCGGCGTGGCGCCGCTGCCGACCACCATGCCCGCCAGAATCGGCAGCATCGGCAACGAGCACGGCGCAAACGCCAGCAGCAGACCGAGACCGAAGAACACCAGCAGACTCCAGCCCAGCGAGTGCTGTTGCAGGCCGCTGGCCAGTGCCTGATCCGGTGCTTCATCGGTCGTTGCTGCGGCTTTGCCGCCGAGGTCGATCACTCGCGTCTGCGGGGGATAGCAAAGACCGGCATCGGCGCAGCCCTGATAACTGACCTTGATCTGGCCCGTGGCGGCTGCCGGAATCTTCAGTTCCAGACCCTGGCGATAAACCGGTTGCTCACCGAAATACTCGTCGCTGTGGGATTCGCCCTCGGGCAGGGCCGGGACATTTTGCGCCGCCAGCCCGTCGAACTTCAGACGTTTCTGATAAAGGTAATAACCGTCGGCGATTTGCCAGAATAGCTGGGTTTCACCGGAATCCAGACGTTCCGAGGTCAGCACGAACGCTTTGTCGACCGGCAGAAACTCCGGTTTTGAAGCGAAGGGATCATTTCCCGCCTGGGCCAGACTCGAAATCAGCAATGCAAAAAACAGAAAAAAATGACGCATGGAGGAGCCTTGTCCCTGTGCAATTGAGGGGCACAATGGCGGGCAGTGATTAACCGATGATTAACCGGGCATATCCATGCGCCGAAACCGCGAAACGCTGCCGTTTCCAGGTAGACGGGGAGTCACAGACCCCGGGTTAATCCGGCGAATCTGCCACTGACATTGTGCGCACCTCCCTCGACTCGGCCCTTCTGCATGTTGTAAATCACGAATTGCTCATTAGTCAGGAAGATGTACCAGAGGTTATCGCTGAAAGTGGGATCAATTTGAGCACCGGTAATAAGGCGATGCTTATAAGGTTCAAGTCCGGGTAATACGGCATTGGAGGGGGGGGTTATTTTTCGCGTTACAGTATCGAATGTCAGATGAGTTCCATCATTCAACAGGAAGCGAAACAGGTTCTTGTGTCCGATGGCTTCCAGCCAGGTGCCGGCAACGATGTTGTCGAAATAAGGCAGGATCGGCGTCCAGAGCGAGTTGGAAAGATCGTAAAAGGCATCAGCCTTGTCAGTGTCCTGGTTATAGGCGCAAACCCATGGGCGATCGCCGTTGTAAAAGAACAACCAGACGATGTCGTTATCGCCCGCCCGTGTCTGGGTGAATCCGAAGCGCAGGTGTCTGGCGTAGGCATCGAACCCTTCCCAGTACCCCTTGATGGGTTTTGGGTAATCATCCAGTACTTTTTCGTCGCCATTGTTGTAGCGGGAGAACGTTTCAGTATCTTTGAAAAAGAAGTAAATTCTGTCAGAGCCGGAGCGCCAGTCGATAGCGACAAAGTTGTTGAGTTTGGACATTTGATATTTTCTTCTAGTAAACGGTGATTGTTTGGTTTGTTGGTGGATGTGATGCTTGTGTGCACTGAGTTGAAGGTTATCGCGATGAATAACTTTCTCGCACTGCTTTTGTGATTGCTGTTTATGTCGAATGGAACTTTTTTAGTTGCTGTTTTTAGTTTTTTAGTTGCTGTTTCGATAGTCGGCGTTGAAAAAGGCATCGCCCGTGGTCGTGCGTATCAAGAGCGTGCTTTTCCTTGGCGCGGGCAGTGTCCATAATTGCCGCTTAATCCTCCGCTGCTTGAATCGCGTTTTTTCTCATGGAGCTCCCATGCACGTACTGGTTTGCGAAGACGATGAGTTGATCGCCAGCGGGATCGTCGCCGGGCTGACGGCGCAAGGCCTGACCGTCGAGCACGTCAACACCGCCTCCAAGGCGCGGGCGATACTCAAGGTTGCCCAATTCGACGTGATGGTGCTGGATCTCGGCCTGCCGGACGAAGATGGCCTCAAGTTGCTGCAACAACTGCGTCAGCAAGGCCTGGAGATTCCGGTGCTGATTCTGACTGCGCGGGATTCGGTCACCGACCGTGTCGACGGTCTGCAGTCCGGTGCCGACGACTACCTGCTCAAACCGTTCGATTTGCGCGAATTATTC
This sequence comes from Pseudomonas sp. PHC1, assembly GCF_046487845.1. NCBI lineage: Bacteria > Pseudomonadati > Pseudomonadota > Gammaproteobacteria > Pseudomonadales > Pseudomonadaceae > Pseudomonas > Pseudomonas sp. PHC1. The sequence goes on along the minus strand of NZ_JBJXHJ010000004.1, from coordinate 22,678 downwards.
GCCCGTCTGCAAACCCTGTTGCGCCGGGTGGCCGGGCGCAGTGTCAACCTGATCGAACACGGCGCGCTGACCTACGACCCGAGCAGCCGCGAAACCACGCTGGCGGGGCGGCCGGTGGACCTGTCCCGTCGCGAACAATCCTTGCTGCAAGCGTTACTGCACAACCGCGGCCGGGTGCTGTCCACCGAGCAGTTGAAGGACAGCGTCTACGGATTCAATGATGAACTGGAGAGCAACGCGCTCAACGTGCACATCCATCACCTGCGCAGCAAACTGGGCAAGGGCATCGTCGAAACCGTGCGGGGTCTGGGCTATCGCCTGGGCCCGGCCGATGGCGGAGAACCGGACAAGTGATGAGCCTGCGCCTGCGCCTGAGCCTGACCCTCGGTGCCGCGTTCGCGCTGATCTGGGCACTGGCGGCCGCCTGGATGCTCAGCGACCTGCGCAACCAGATGATGTTTTCCCTCGACCAGCGCCTGGTGGCGTCGGCGCGGATGGTCGCCGGGTTGCTTGAGCAGTTGCCGGCCATTCCGAGCAAAGGCGAAGGCACCCACTTCAGCGCCGAGCAACTGAATATTCCCGGCGGCATGGCCTGTCAGGTCAGCTCGCTGCGCGGGGAAATCCTCGCCCGCAGCCACAACAATCCGGAACAGGCGCTGGAAGCGCAGAAGATGGGCTTCCACGATCAGATGATCGATGGCGCGCCATGGCGCAGCTTCACCCTGGCCCGGGGCGAGGTGCGGATTACCACCGCCGACCGGGTGATCGAGCGCGAAGCCCTGAACATGTCGATCCTGCTGGCGGCCTCGGTGCCGGTCGGCGTAGCGCTGCTCGGCTGCCTTTGCCTGTTGTGGCTGGGGATCGGCCAGGGCCTGGCTCCGCTCAATCGCTTGCGTGAAGCCTTGATGCGTCGTAATGCGGATTCGCTGGAGCCTTTGCAGTTGCAGTCATTCCCCAGCGAATTGAAACCGCTGCTCGAAACCCAGAACCAGTTGTTCCAGCGCATCGGCAAGACCATCGAGCGCGAACGTCGCCTGACCGGCGATGCCGCCCATGAATTGCGCAGCCCTCTGACGGCGATCAAGACCCACCTGCAAGTGGCGCGCATGACCGAAGGCAGTGCTCGCGATCAGTCGCTGGCCCGGGCCGAGGAGGGCGCCGACCGCCTGCACCGGACCCTTGAGCAACTGCTGTTGCTGGCGCGGGTCGAGGGCAGTCTGTCGTTCGACGACGGCGTGCAGTGCAGCGCCGAACAGGTGGCGAAACTGGCGATCCAGGACTCGGCCAGCGACCAGCGCCAGCGCATCAGACTGCATCTGCCTGAGCGGTTGTCCAGCGCGCCCCTGCAAATGCCGGCGGTGCTGTCGATCGCGGCCCTGCGCAATCTGCTGGACAATGCTTTGCGTCATACGCCGACGGACGGCGCGGTGGACCTGAGCCTGGAAACCACCGCCAATCGCGTGCGTTTCGTGGTGCGCGATCATGGGCCGGGCATCGCCCCGGACGATCTGCAACACCTGACCCAGCGCTTCTGGCGCAACGGCCAGAGCACCGGGTGTGGACTGGGGCTGGCGATTGTCCAGGCGATCGTTCAGCGCTGCGCCTGCACCCTGCATTTCGACAGCCGTCCGGATGGTTTGCGGGTCGAGCTGACCATGCCGCTGCAACCGGTCTGACTTTTTGCCGGGCACATCAAATGTAACCTCTCTCCATTAGTCATCCGCCGGACGCAACGTTATTGTCGCCCAGCCTTTGACTCAATGGATTGAGGGAAACAGCACCATGCAAGCACCCATCCACATCTGTCCCGCCACCCTCGCCGACGCCGGCATCATCAGCCGGATTCTCGAACGCTCGATCCGTGTCGGTTGCGCGCTCGACCATCGCAATGATCCACAACTGGTCGACCACTGGGTCCGCCGACAATCGGCGGAACACATCAGCGCCTGGCTCGCCGATCCCCATCATTATCTGAACATCGCGCTGCTGCGGGACAAACCGGTCGGGGTCGGCATGGCGGCGGCCAATGGCGAGATCACGTTCTGTCATGTGCAGCCGGAGTGGTTTCGTCGCGGTGCGGGTCGCGCACTGATGGGCGATCTGGAGAGGTGGCTGCGGATTCGTGGCCAGCCTTGCGTCACGCTCGCCAGCACGCGAACCGGCGCGGCGTTCTACCGGCGCCTGGGTTATCGCGAAACGGCGTCTGCTCTCATGCAACACGGCGTTTTGACCCTGCCGATGCACAAGGCGCTGGTATTGTCGGCCTGACATTCGATCAAGGGTGTAAATCCTCGACACGCTGGTGCGTTTCCAGAACAGGAAAACCTGCATGTGCGCCCCGCGACCGGAACGCGCACCTGTCCGGTGTGCAGTTTTGGTCACCATCCATCGCGTATTGAGGGGTCGAAAGATGTCAGTCGCCACCAGCCTTATCGAAGAGTCGTCCGCCCGGATCGCCTCCGCGCCGGCTGAAACGCTGTATCAGTTCAATGAATCGCCGTTGCTGGCCCGTCAGAGCCGGCAGGAATCCAATGCCCGCAGCTATCCGCGACGTATTCCCCTGGCACTGAAGCGCGCCAGGGGCCTGTACGTCGAGGATGTCGAGGGACGCACGTTCATCGATTGCCTGGCGGGTGCCGGCACTCTGGCGTTGGGGCATAACCACCCGGTGGTGATCGAGGCGATCCGGCAAGTGCTGGCTGATGAGTTGCCGCTGCACACGCTGGACCTGACCACGCCGGTCAAGGATCAATTTGTCCAGGACCTGTTCGGCCTGCTGCCTCCCGCCTTGGCCAAGGAAGCGAAAATCCAGTTCTGCGGCCCGACCGGCACCGATGCAGTGGAAGCCGCGCTGAAACTGGTGCGCACCGCCACCGGGCGCAGCACCGTGCTGTCGTTCTCCGGCGGTTACCACGGCATGAGCCAAGGTGCCTTGAGCCTGATGGGCAGCCTGGGGCCGAAAAAGCCGCTGGGTGCGCTGCTCAGCAACGGCGTGCAATTCATGCCGTTCCCGTACGACTACCGTTGCCCGTTCGGCCTCGGTGGCGCGGCGGGTGTGAAGGCTAATCTGAGCTACCTGGAAAACCTGCTCAATGATCCCGAGGCTGGTGTGCAATTGCCGGCAGCGGTGATCGTCGAAGCGGTGCAAGGCGAGGGCGGTGTGATCCCGGCGGACATCGAGTGGCTGCGCGGTCTGCGCCGCATCACCGAAAAGGCCGGCGTGGCGCTGATCATCGACGAGATCCAGAGCGGTTTCGCCCGCACCGGCAAGATGTTTGCCTTTGAACACGCCGGCATTACCCCGGATGTGGTGGTGCTGTCCAAAGCCATCGGCGGCAGCCTGCCGCTGGCCGTAGTGGTGTATCGCGAATGGCTCGACACCTGGCAGCCGGGCGCTCACGCCGGTACGTTCCGTGGCAACCAGATGGCGATGGCCGCCGGCTCTGCCGTGATGCGTTACCTGGTTGAGCACAAGGTTTGCGAACACGCCGCCGCCATGGGTGAACGTCTGAGCGAGCACCTGCACCTCCTGCAGCGTGACTTCCCGCAACTGGGCGACATTCGCGGTCGTGGCCTGATGCTCGGTGTCGAGTTGGTTGATCCGAACGGCACGCCGGATGCACTGGGCCATCCACCTGCGTTTGCGCGCCTGGCGCCGCTGGTTCAGCGCGAATGCCTCAAGCGCGGGCTGATTCTGGAGCTGGGCGGACGTCATGGTGCGGTGGTGCGATTCCTGCCGCCGCTGGTGATCACCGCTGCGGAAATCGATCGCGTCGCCGAGATCTTCGGCCGTGCATTGAGCGCCGCGACCGCCGGCCTGTAAATTTTTCGCCGCGTCGAACGTTCTTTCTACATACCCGGCTGCACCCGTCGTGCAGCCCACCCTTACAGCGATGGAGACACAGCATGACGTCAGTATTCGACCGCGAGGACATCCTCTTTCAAGTCGTGGTCAACCACGAAGAGCAGTACTCGATCTGGCCGGACTACAAGGCCGTGCCGGAAGGCTGGCGCACCGTCGGCAAGAGCGGCCTGAAAAAGGAATGCCTGGCCTACATCGAAGAAGTCTGGACCGACATGCGTCCGCTGAGCCTGCGCCAGAAGATGGAAGCGCAAGCGGCTGCACAGTAAGTCATCGGCCAAAAAGAAACCCGCTGGACTGGAAACAGTCAGCGGTTTTTTTCATGTCGATCGTTCCCGCACAGACGGTGATCGTTCCCACGCAGCGCGTGGGAACGATCATGACGGGGGGCAACTGGTGTTACGCGCCGCTGAGGCCCTTGAGCAGCGCATCCACATTGCCTTCCAGCTCCGCCACCGGATCCGCTGCATCGGTGCTCAGCACCAGCAGCTGACTGCCCGATTCGGCAATCGCCGCTTTTACCGCGTCCGACGGCTGGCGATGGTGCAGCACCACCGCCACGTCATTGTCTTTGAGCGTGGCGGTCAGTTTTTTCAGATCCTCCGGCGTCCACTCGGCGTCCGGTCGCGCATCCTGCCCGATCAATTCCAGATTCAGGCTGCCGATCAGGTAACCGAAGTGATCGCTCAGGCTCATCACGCTCAAATTGTCGGCACGGGCCAGACGCGCCTCGCTGTCGGCGCTGAGTTTCAGCAGGCGCTGTTTCAGCGCCGCCAGATTGGCCTCGATCTTCGGTTTGTCCTTCGGTGCCAGGCGCACCAGATCCGCCGCCATCACATCGGCCATGCGCCCCATGTTGTTGCTGGCCAGCCACGGTTGACTGTTCAGGCCGTCGACCTTGAGTCCCGGTTGCACGGCAATGCCGGGCAGGGCGCCGTCCACCGGGCGGGCGGCGTCGACTTCGACGATGCGGATGTTGCTGCGGCGGGCGATCGGGTATAGCGGGTCATCGGCCCACAGCGAGCGCACGCCGATCACTGCATCGGCGCCGGTGGCCAGTTTGCTCAGCGCGGGGGCGCCGCGACCGGTGAAGTAGGCGGTCTGGCGGCTGCCTGGCAGGTTGGCCGGTGCTGCGCGTTCGAGGCTGATGTCGGTGCCCTTGAGCAGGACTTCGCCCAGACCGTAAGTGATGGGCAACGAGGCCAGCACCCGCAACGGTCGGGTGTTTTCAGCCGCCAGAACAGTCGTGGAAGCCACGCCGCACAGGGCGATGGCCAGAGCCAGTTGTCGCAATGAAAAAGCCATTTATCCAAGGTTCCCTTTGAGACTGGGGACGACGCCCCGGGCAATCGCGGCGAGGGCGAAGGCGATACCGGCAACCAGAATGATCGCAGCGCCGGACGGAATCGGCAGGTCGAACACGATGGGCGCGAGAATCCCGCACAGCGTACTGACCGTGGCGATCAGCACCGAACACCAGAAAAAGCCCTTGAGCGACTGGCTGAGCAAGCGCGCTGCCGCCGCCGGAATCACCAGCAGGGCGCCGACCAGAATCGCGCCGATGACTTTCACAGCTGCAACCGTGATCAGCGTCACCAGAATCACGAACAGGTAATCCAGAGTCTTCACCGCGACGCCACGTACCGCCGCGAGTTGCGGATTGAAGCTGGCCAGCATGATCCGGTTGTACAGCGGCAGGGCCAGCGCCATGACCAGTGAACCGACGATGGCCAGTACCAGCAGATCGTTGCCGTTGACCGTCAGCACCGAGCCGAACAGCACGTTTTCCAGAATGTGCACGTTGATCCTGCCCGCCAGAATCAGCAGCAGGCTGGCGCCCAAGGCGAGGGACACCGACAGGAACACGCCGATCAATGTGTCCGGAGCCAGCCCGGTACGGTTGCGCAGGTAGTTGAGCAAAATGCCGAACAGCAGGCAGTAGCCGAACAGGCTGCCGTACGGGCCGGTGTAGGGTTCGCCGAGCAGGATGCCGATGGCCACGCCGGTCAACGCCGCGTGGCCGACCGCTTCGGAGAAAAACGCGAAGCGCTTGACCACCACCAGCGTCCCGAGGCCACCCAGTACCGGGCCGATCAGCAGACCGGCAAGCAGGGCGTTGACCACAAACCCGTACGCCAGGGCTTCCGGCAGGTAACCGGAAGATGCCCAGCCCTGCACCATCAAACGAAAGGCTTCGTAACTCATCAGGCAGCGCTCCGTGGATGGGTCGAGAACAGGGTCAGCAGGCGTTCCGGGGTCAGGGCCTGTTGCGGCGTGGCGTCGAACAGCACCCGGCGGTTGAGACCGGTGACGCGATTGGCCAGACGCCCGACCGCTTCCAGATCGTGCTCGATCCACAGCACCGTGATGCCCGCCGCGCGCCAGTCGCCCAGCAAACGCTCGAACACTTGGATCCCGGCTTCGTCGAGGGCCGACATGGGTTCATCCAGCACCAACAATTGCGGAGCGGGGATCAGGCCTTGAGCGAGCAACACACGCTGGCGTTCGCCACCGGACAATGCGCCCATCCGCCGCTTGCGTTTGTCCTGCATGCCGACTCGCTCCAACGCATCACCGATGGCACCGGCGTAGCGTTTGCTCAAGCCGAGGAAGGCCGGGCGGCGCTGGCACATGGCGGCCATAAAGTCATCGACGGTCATCGGCAGGCCCCGATCGAACTCCAGCGCCTGCGGCACGTAGCCGATGGTGCCGGGTTCGCCGGGCCATTGCAGGCTGAGCCGGCCCTGATGGGGCATCTGCCCGAGCAGGGTCTTGATCAGCGAGCTCTTGCCGCCGCCGTTGGGACCGACCAGCGCATGCACGCTGCCGGGCTGCACCTGAAAGGTGACCATGTCGAGGATGGTCGTGCGGCCGAGGGTCAGGCTGACGTCGGCGAAATCCAGGGTCGGGCCGCTGCGGGTAATCGACAGGTTTTCCTGAACCGTCATGCGCCGGACTCCTGAATAGCGCGAACCACGGTATTGAGGTTGCCGGTCATTTCCTTTTCGTACTTGTCGGCGGTGTATTCGCCGTAGGAAATGTGCGACAGCGGGTACAGCTTCACGCCGGACTCGCGCTGAATGGTTTCGACGTAAGTGGACGGGAAATCCATCTCGGAGAAGATCACCTTCACATCCAGTTCCCGCAGTTGATCGATGGTTTTCTTCAGCTGGCTCGGGCTCGGCTCGATGCCGTGGGCGGGTTCGACCACAGCGGTGACTTCCAGGCCGAATTCACGCAGCAGGTAGTCATAAGCGGCGTGCACCGTGGCAACCCGCAGTTCAGCGTTCGGCGCCTGGGTCAGTTTGGCCAGGGCGTCGGCGCGCATCTGCCGCAGGCGTTTGCCATAGGCGCGGGCGTTCTGGGTGTAGGTCCTGGCGTTGTCCGGGTCGAGCTTGCCCAGTTCCCGGGCGATGTTGTTGACCTGGGCAATCGAGGCGCTGATCGACAAGAACGTGTGCGGGTTCACCACTTTGCCGGCACCGCGTGCGGCAACCCCGGTGGCGGCCAGCAGTGGCACGTTCTCGTTGGCTTCGATGGTCTTGATGTCCGGCGTTTCGCTGGCGGCGATCATCCGGTCGGCAAAGTCGTCATGGCCGACCCCGTTGAGCACGATCACATCCAGCCCGCTGATGCGCTTGATGTCTTCGGCGCGCGGCTCGTAGGCGTGCGGGTTGAAACCGGCGGGAATCAGCGGTACGACCTCGGCCTTGTCACCGACGATATTCGCCACGTAGCTGTAATACGGATGCAGGGTGATGCCGATACGCAGACGCTTGGTCTGATCGGCGCTGGCCAGCGGGCTCAGCAGGCAGGCGCACAGGCCGATCAGCAGCAGGCGCAGGAAAGGGCGGCGTTGAGATGAACTAGGCATGGGCAAGCGGTCTTCTCTCGAATGAAGGCGAGGGTTCAATGACGATGTTCACGGGTCACCCCGGCATCGAATTGCGCGACGATCTGTTTCCACCCGGCAGCGCTCAGCGCTGCGTCGGACAGGTCTGTCGGCGCTTGCAGTTCGGTGGCGCGATTGAGCCAGATGTCCGGGGCGGCATCGTTCAGGCGCATCAGGAACGAGCCGGCCACGGCCGGTGCCTGGCTGTGGCCGAAGTAGGCGCGATCGGCCAGCAACTGCCAGACATGACCGCCACGACTGACCGAGCTGGCGTCCTGGGCGAATGGCGCGAAACCTTCGTCCGCCAGGTTCTGCGGGGTCGGCAGTGCCTGTTGTTCTTCGCGCAGCAGGCGGATCTCGTCGAGGGTCACCCGCAGATCGGCATAGATGCCTTGTTCGCTGGCGCCGAGGTCGCGACGGGCGTCCAGTTGGTGGCTGGAAACCGGCTCCGGCTCGTGGGACACACCGCGCCATGCCACCACGGAACCGGCGACCGCGAGGATCAACAGGCACATCAGCAGCACATTGAGGGTTTCGTGCCCGGCACCGGCCGGGCGTACAACTTGGGTGGTCGGCGTGGTCATGGGGCTTCGATATCCGCTTGGTCGATTTCCACCACGTGGCCGGGGCCTGCGTCGAACAGCACGTAGAATTCGGCGCCGGGTTTCTTGAAGGTCAGCGTCGAATCGGCGCCGAGCTTGCCCGGCACCAGGATCGTTTCGTCGTAACCGATCACATCGAGGGTTACCCCCGGCGCGCCGCTGCCGTCGGAGAAACCGCCGGTGCATTTGATCTGTTCGGCGTCGATGGCCTTGCACTCGCACATAGGGTTGTGGGCCAGGGCGCTGGTACTGAAACCGGCACACAGCGCCAGCCATGCAGCGCTCATGCTAAGGCGGAAAGGACGGCTCATGGTTTGGCTCCTTGTTTGTTCAGCCAGGCGATGGTGGCGGGAGAGGCCTGGCTCAGGGGAATCGAGGCCTGGTGCATGCTGCCGTCCCAGCCTTCCATGGTGATCCACAGTTCGGCGTCGGTTCGGGTCTTTTCCGGAATCGGCAACTGGGTGCCCATGCGATACGGCGTTCCGAAGAAGATCACCCCGGCGGCGCGCAGGCTGCGCGGTTTGCCGATGCGCAGGTAAGTGGCCTTGACCGGCTCGATACAGGCATCGCACAGCGCGGCATTGAAACCTTTCAGATAGCCCGCCGGGCCGTCGGAACGCGGCGCCTCGTCACGCAATTCGGCCAGACGCAGACTCCACGGCCCGACCTGGATTTCGCCGATCTCGCGCTCGCCCAGGCCGCTGTCACCACGAAACAGTGCGGCGTCGGCAAAGTATTTGGGCATGAAGCCCAAGGGGATCAGCAGCAACAGCACGTTGATGTGGAAGCGCCATTTGTGCCAGATCATGCTCAGCCGTGAAGGCTGAGCCACGGTAGCGAACTTGCTCACAGACTGGCCTCCGACGGTTCACGTTGGCGGGCCGGCTGCGCCTGCACGCGCTGTTTCTTGTGCTCGCGCTTGAGGGCGTTGGCGGTGGCCAGCGCGGTGCGCTTGGTCCAGATCAGCAGGCCACTGAGAACCATCATGCTCAGCAGCAGGCCGAAGAAGAACCAGATCAGCTTGATCCACAGACCGCCGAAATCTCCGGTGTGCAGCGGGCGCATGGATTCGGTGACGAACTCCAGCGACGTGCGATCGGACAACAGCCGCGAAGCCGCCACGTCACCGCTGTACGGGTTGAGCGTGGCGGTCTGGAACATCAACGGATACCAGCCGCGTCCGCCGATATCCATGTGCGCGTAGGCATTGCCCGGCAGGCTGATGAAGCTGGCTTCCAGACCGGGGATTTTTGTCTGGGCGATTTCGATGGCGCGGTCCAGGCTGATACGCGGCGGTGGCGAACCGTCGCTCGACAGCGGCACGGCTTCGCGGGACATGGCCGGAATGATCGGCTCGCTGGAAATGGAAATCTGATTGTCCGACAGCAGTGCCTGGATCAGGAACCAGGTACCGGTGATCGAAATCACCGCGATGAACCAGATCGACCAGATGCCGCTCAAGCGGTGGAAGTCGCCCCAGAAGATCCGCGCGCCATGATTGAAGCGCAGGGTCGGGCGGAAAAAGCCTTTCCAGAAGCGCTTGTACACCACCAGCCCGGTCACCAGCGAGGCCAGCATCGGCAGGCCGAGGAACGACACCAGATACCAGCCCCAGCTGAAACCGTTGGTGAACGGCACCAGCCACCAGCCATGCAGTGCGCGGGTGAACGCCTTGAAGTTGAAACTCGGCGCGGTGCCCTGGATCACCCCGGTGTACGGGTTGACGTAGACCGTCAGCGAACGGCCGTCGGGGTAGCTGACGTCGACGTCGAGGGCAAAGTGCGACTCGTCCGGACGGTTGATGCTTTGCACCAGGGTCTGGGGTTCGGCTTTCTTGATTTCGGCGAGGATCTGGTCGTAACTCAAGCGCGGTGCATCATCCGACGGCGCGCTCGCGCGCATCTGCGGGTTGGCCAGCCAGACGATTTCCTGACTGACCACCGCCAGGGTGCCGGTGACGCAGACGATCAGAACGAAAAACCAGATCGGCAATGCCAGCCAGCTGTGTACCAGGAACCACAGTTTCGAGCGGGATTTCTTCGACATGATGACGGGTCTTGATTCAGTGAGAGGGAGCGGTACTACGGGCTTCGCAGCACGGGAGTCCCCGAAAGGCCGGTCGTGGCTTTTGCCTACGCGACCGGCCCGCATCTCTATAAGACGGATGACCGAAGCAAATCCCGATAAACGATATGAAAGTAAATGTTTCGCGATTGCAGGCTGCTGGCGCGTGGGCGGATTTTTGTGAGGGGGCGAAGAAGTCCGACGGCGCATGCCGCCGGATCGAAGGAGGGGCATCAGCGGAGAAAGTCGAGTGCCTCGGCGCCCCACAGCACCCGCAACGGCAGGTTCAGGTGACGACCGGCCGCAAGGTCGGCGCGGTCATGTTCCAGGTCGACGCCGGCACTGGCCCGCATCCTGGTATCGCCGGGCGTTCATGACTGGACGTGAAGCGTGGTTCGACGGTTCATGAATCGTGTTCGCCCATCCCCGCGCGCTGCACGGGAATGGATATGCGGCGTTGCTAACCCTGCTGGAACATTTCCTGCGCCCGCTGCTCGATCTGCGCCTGGGTCAGGTCCTCCTTGCGCGTGGCCAGGAACCACAGATGCCCATACGGATCTTTTAGCGTGCCGGTGCGGTCGCCGTAGAACTGATCCTTGACCTCGGACACCGAGGTGGCGCCGGCATCCAGTGCACGCTGGAAGGATTTGTCGACATCGGTCACGTACAGATGCAGCCCGACCGACACCGCGTGGTCCGGATTGCTCAACGGTCCTTGATCGCATGGCGAGCCGAGCATGATCGCGCTGTCGCCGATGCGCAGTTCGGCGTGGCCGATGCCGCCGTCGGGCATGCTCAGGCGCATGACTTCGGTGGCACCGAACGCCTTTTTATAGAAGTCGATGGCTTCGGCAGCTTTGTGAATGCCCAGGTACGGGGTAATGCTGTGATACCCCTCGGGAATGGGTTTGACGCTCATGGCGGTACTCCCTGTTTTTTATTAGAGGTTGAAGGTGTGCCTTCGCCGGGGTTGCCGGTCGCTCAACTATAGATCCGTGCTGCCACCGCGACCGAGTAGCCGACGAGCAGCCCTGCGACGCCGGCGTGGAGCCAAAAGGCGGACCACCCCAATCGCCGTTGGAGCTGGCGATCGTGTTCGCCGACTACGCACGGGAAGCCGAGGACCATGGCATCGGGCCCCTCACTTGGGAACGTCGAGAAAGTGCGCGCCCGGCCCTTGCTCGCCTAGCACATCGCCCTGATTGCGTAGCGGGCAGGCCTCCATCGACAGGCATCCGCAACCGATGCAACCGGTCAGCCGGTCCCGCAGCAGCATCAACTGATTGATCCGCTCGTCCAGCTCACGCCGCCATTGCTCCGACAACACTTTCCAGTCCGCGGCCGTCGGCGCGCGGTTGTCAGGTAGCTGTTGCAACGCCTCACCGATTTCTGCCAGCGGAATGCCCAGGCGTTGTGCCACTTTGATCAACGCCACCCGCCGCAGCACTTCCCGTGGATAACGTCGTTGATTGCCGGCATTGCGCTGGCTCTTGATCAATCCCTTGGATTCATAAAAGTGCAGGGCAGTGACCGCGACACCGCTGCGGGCCGCGACTTCGCCGACGGTCAGTTGCTTGTGCCGTTTTTCCGCAGTGATCATTTGAAAAGTGCCTATTGACCTCTAGTTAACTCGAGGTTTTACCCTGCAGGCCTCCGAATCGCAAGATTCGTCTGACAGAGTGGGGATGTCATGCAAGCACCAGCGAAAAACCGCAGCTTTACCCAATTGATCGAATTTGAAATCGAACCCGGCCAGCAACCGGCGCTGGTCTCGGCGCTGGCGGTGCAGACTGAACGTCTGGCCCAGCGTTACCCTGGTTTTGTCAGCGCCAGTGTCCAGGCCAGCGACGACGGGCGGCGAGTGTTGAGTTTCCTGCAATGGCAGTCCCGAGAGGCGGGGGAAGCGGCGTTCCAGAGCTTCGAAACCGGAGAGCAGGATTTCTGGCAACTGATCCGCACCCATCAGGCGCGAACCGTGACCTTCGGTTCATTCCAGGTGCTGAGCAGCATCGCCCGCAGTCATGACGACGGCTTGCACTGCCAACTGGTCGGCTAGATCGACAGCCGGATCAAGCGCTCGCCTTGCCGGTTTTCCGGGGGGGCGCCGCTTGTTCACCGCCAGCTCGCCGATCTAGATCAGCCGCGTGCGGGGGACGTTGCGGCTCAGCCCGGGCGTTGATCGTCGCCATGGGGCGGCAGGCACCAGGAAACATCCTGTGAAGGGCGAACCCTGCCCGAATTCCGATAGCCACTATTGAGAGCGTTGATTTCTGCCAAAGCGTGCCCGGGCGTAGCCTTTCTCCATCGACCCACACTGCTCGCCAGGACGCTCCCATGAATCGCTTACTGACTGTTTCCCTGATGCTCGCTGTCTCCGTTCTCGCCGGTTGCTCGAGTCATGTTTCCCCGGAACTGCGTCCTTACACGGCGGAAGAAACCCGCGAACTGGCGCTTGAGTCGCTGAACCGTCGTGGTCTGTCCTTCGAGGAATATCATGCGAAAAAAGCCCAATTGCTCGGCCAGCCGCAAAAGGCCTTCGGTTTCGACAGCAAGGGTGAAATGAGCGCCGAACGGGCCGTACAGCTGCACGGTCGTCCTAGCTGATCCAAAACTGTACTGATCGAAGTTTTACCCAACTGTCCATGGGTTTGCGCGGCGCCGTGGGATAGGGTCAACACCTGAATGACCCTGACGGACTGCCTGCCATGACTCTCTCGCTTGACCTGCTGCTGGGCTTTGCCCTGTTTGCCCTTGTCACCTCGATCACGCCGGGGCCGAACAACACGATGTTGCTGGCGTCAGGCGTGAACTTCGGCTTCAACCGCACCATCCCGCATATGCTCGGCATTACCTGCGGCTTCTTCGTGCTGGTGGTGGCGGTGGGTTTTGGCCTGGGGGCGGTGTTCCAGACCTATCCGCTGCTTTATACGATCCTGCGTTATGTCGGCGCGGTGTACTTGCTGTACCTGGCGTGGAAAATCGCCCATTCCGGCCCGGTCGGCGACAACGAGCAGGGCGAGGCGAAACCGATCAGCTATCTCGGCGCGGCAGCCTTTCAGTGGGTCAATCCCAAGGCCTGGATCATGGCCATCGGTGCCATCAGCACCTATACGCCGATGCAGGGTTATTTCAGCAACGTGATCGTGATTGCGGCGGTGTTCGCCATCATCAACCTGCCGAGTGTCGGCGTCTGGGCGGCGTGCGGGACTTTGCTGCGCAACGTGCTCAAGGATCGTCGCTGGTTGCGGATGTTCAACTGGGGCATGGCGGCGCTGCTGGTGATTTCGCTGTATCCGTTACTCCTTGAAAGCTTTAGCTGACGCCGTGCTACAACCGCCGGCCCGATGCCTGTTAAAGTCGCGTTCAGGAGCGTTCCTACGCACTTTTAAATGAAGTTGTTCTTCTTTAACGGCATCCGATCAGGTATTGATGACGCTCTCGAACCCGGACGCAGCTCACAAGGCGGCGTCGTGCCGTTTGTAGACACGAGCTTCCTGATCCCGGAACACGCTCTGCGAGTCTTTTTATGAACACACGTCCGCTGTATTTCGATTACGCCGCCACCACCCCGGTGGACGAACGGGTTATCCAGGTGATGATCGAGTGTCTGGGTTTCAACGGTAACTTCGGCAACCCGGCCTCCAGTTCTCACGTCTTCGGCCAGCAGGCCCGGCAAACGGTCGAGAACGCTCGCCGACAAGTCGCCGAACTGGTCGGCGCCCAGGCGCAGCAGATCGTCTGGACTTCCGGCGCCACCGAATCCAACAACCTTGCCCTCAAAGGCGTAGCCCAGGCCCGTGGCGCGTCTGGCGGGCACATCATCACCAGCCAGATTGAACACAAGGCCATCCTCGACACCGCACGGCAATTGCAGGACGCCGGTGTCGCCGTGACCTATCTGGTGCCGGACGCCGACGGCCTGATCACCCCGCAAGCGGTCAGCGAAGCGATGCGCGATGACACTTTTCTGGTGTCGCTGATGCTGGTCAACAACGAACTCGGCACCGTCAACGACATCCCGGCCATCGGCGAAGTGGTGCGTGGTCGCGGGTCGTTGTTCCATGTCGATGCAGCCCAGGGTGCTGGCAAGGTCGCGATCGATCTGGCGCAATGGCCGGTCGATCTGATGTCCTTCTCGGCGCATAAACTCTATGGCCCCAAAGGCATTGGCGCGCTGTACGTCGGCCCGCGTGCGCAACAGCGCTTACAGGCGCAGATTCACGGCGGAGGTCACGAGGGCGGCTTGCGTTCCGGTACGCTGGCGACTCACCAGATTGCTGCGATGGGCTCGGCGTTTGCCCTGGCCGCCGAGGCTTTCGATGACGAGAAGAAAACCATCGCAGCGTTGCGCCAGAGACTGCTCGAACAACTGTTGAGCCTGCCCGGCGTGCGCCTTAACGGCAGCGCCTCGCAGCGCATCCCGCATACCCTTAGCCTGACCTTCAGCGAAGGCGAGTTCAACCCGGCGGCGCTGAGCCATGCGATCGCGTTTTCTGCGACCTCGGCCTGCAATTCCGCGAGCAACGTGCCGTCCCACGTCTTGCTGGCATTGGGGCATGACGCGCATCTCGCGGGGCGGACCATTCGCCTGAGCCTCGGCCGTTTCACCACCGCCGAAGACATCGACAAGGCTGCAGAACTGATCAAGACCGCCTGCGCCAGTGCTCCGGCATTCTGGGCGACAGGCCTTTAACGAGCCGGCTTTGAACGGCACCGAACAATAACGATGAAGTGATTGGCAGGAGACATGATGAGTACCCAGACTTTGACCGAAGGAACGGTTCCCCAGCGCCTGGCGCACACCCGTGAACTGATGCGTCGCGAAGGTATCCACGCGTTGCTGGTGCCGTCCGCCGACCCGCACCTGTCGGAATACCTGCCGGGCTACTGGCAGGGCCGGCAATGGCTGTCAGGTTTCCATGGTTCGGTCGGCACCTTGATTGTCACCCCCGATTTCGCCGGGGTCTGGGCCGACAGCCGATACTGGGAACAGGCGACCAAGGAACTCAAGGGCAGCGGCATCGAACTGGTGAAACTGCAACCGGGTCAGTCGAGCCCGCTGGACTGGCTGGCCGAGCAGACGCCGGAAGGTGGCGTGGTTGCGGTTGATGGTGCGGTGATGGCCGTCGCGTCGGCGCGCACCCTGGGCAGCAAGCTCGAGGCGCGGGGCGCCAGTCTGCGTACCGACATCGACCTGTTGAAAGAAGTCTGGAGCGACCGCCCGGCGCTGCCGAACGCGCCGATCTATCAACACCTGCCGCCACAGGCGACCGTCAGCCGTGGCGAGAAACTTGCCCAGCTGCGCGAAACCCTGCAGGCGCGCGGCGCGGACTGGCACTTCATCGCCACCCTCGACGACATCGCCTGGCTGTTCAACCTGCGCGGCGGTGACGTGTCGTTCAACCCGGTATTCGTTTCCTTTGCGCTGATCAGCCAGCAACAAGCCACGCTGTTTGTCGCACTGAGCAAGGTCGATGCTGAACTGCGTGCAGTGCTGGAAAAAGACGGCGTGACCCTGCGTGAATACAGCGAAGTCGCTGACGTCCTGGGTGGAATTCCGAGTGGCGCGAGCCTGCTGGTGGATCCGGCGCGGGTTACCAGCGGTCTGCTGGACAACCTGGATACCGGCGTGAAACTGGTCGAAGGCCTGAACCCGACCACCCTGGCCAAGTCGCAGAAGAGCCTGGCGGATGCCGGCCATATTCGTCAGGCGATGGAGCAGGATGGCGCGGCGTTGTGCGAATTCTTCGCCTGGCTGGAGTCGGCCTGGGGGCGCGAACGCATTACCGAGCTGACCATCGACGAAAAACTCACGGCGGCTCGTGAGCGTCGTCCGGATTACGTGTCGCTGAGTTTCAACACCATCGCCGCGTTCAACGCCAATGGCGCGATGCCGCATTATCACGCCACTGCGCAAGAACACGCAGTGATCGAGGGCGACGGCCTGCTGCTGATCGATTCCGGCGGCCAGTACCTGGGTGGCACCACTGACATCACGCGTATGGTGCCGGTCGGTACGCCAACCGAAGAGCAAAAGCGTGACTGCACCCGCGTTCTGAAAGGCGTGATTGCCTTGTCCCGTGCGCGATTCCCGAAAGGCATTCTGTCGCCGTTGCTGGACGCCATCGCCCGTGCACCGATCTGGGCCGAGAACGTGGACTACGGTCACGGCACCGGTCACGGGGTGGGTTACTTCCTCAACGTGCACGAAGGTCCGCAGGTCATCGCCTATCAGGCGGCGCCAGCGCCACAGACCGCCATGCAACCGGGCATGATCACCTCCATCGAACCGGGCACTTACCGTCCGGGCCGCTGGGGTGTGCGGATCGAGAACCTGGCGATGAACGTTGAAGCGGGAAGCAGCGAGTTCGGCGAGTTCCTCAAGTTCGAAACCCTGACCCTGTGCCCGATCGACACCCGATGCCTGGTACCGTCGTTGCTGACGCAGGAAGAGAAGCAATGGTTCAACGCCTATCACGCCGAAGTGCGCGAGCGGCTGAGCCCGCTGCTTGATGGCGCGGCACTGCAATGGCTGAACACGCGCACCGCTGCTATTTAAACGGTTGAAGCTGCGGCGCTGCAGCCAGCGCCTGAGTCATGAAATCGACAAACGCGTTGACCCTGGCGGACTGGCGACGGTTCGCCGGGGATACGGCGTGTATTGGTAATGATCGGGTCTGGTAGTCCTGCAACAGGGCGACCACTCGACCCGCCTTCAAATCCTCGCTGAACAGCCAGACCGGTGACAGCGATATTCCCAATCCTCCCAGAACCATTTCGCGGATCGCTTCGGAGCTGTTGCTCTGGGCGTTGCCCTGGATGCGTACGTCATGGTGTTGGCCATCTTTCTCGTAGGCCCACAGGTTCTGAGTGCTGAGCAGGTTGAATTGCAAGCAATTGTGCTGTGCAAGATCCTGGGGTGACAGTGGGTGTCCGTAGCGTTGCAGGTAATCGGGTGTCGCCACTGTGATCCGGTGGGTGATACCGATGCGTCTGGCGATCATGCCGCTGTCGTTCAATTCACCGATGCGCAGGCTGACATCCAGGCCTTCGCCGACCAGATCCAGGTTCTGATCGCTCAGTTGCAAGTCGACTTTCACCTGCGGGTAGCGCTGTAGAAATTCCGCCAGCCGCGTGGCGATCTGCAAGCGGCCGAAACTGACGGAGGAGCCGATCCGCAAAGGGCCGGCCACGGTTTCCCTGCCGGACTGGAAGCTGTGCTCGGCGGCATCCACGGCGGCGAGGATATTTCGACATTCGGTGTAGTACCGCTGACCTTCATCGGTCAGTGACAACTTGCGTGTACTGCGAGCAATCAGCTTGCCGCCCAGTTGACCCTCAAGGGCGCGCAGGACTTTGCTGATGGTCGGTTGGGTGGTATGCAGTTCCCGGGCAACGGCGGAGAAACTGCCGCGTTCGACCACCCGTACGAAGATGGCCATTGCGTTGAGCTTGTCCATGAAGCGCCTCATTCATGCCGTTTTGGCATTCTTACTATAGTGATTTGACGTCTTATCGGCATGGATCTGTTGCGGGAACATGGCTTCACTTTCTCCCACAGGAATGACTGAAATGACTGACTCACTGCACATGAAAGCCCTGATGGTAGATACCGCCAACGGGCCGCTACGCTTGGCTTCTCTGGAACGCCCCGTAGCCGCGGCTGGACAGGTTTTGGTGCGGATCAAGGCCAGCGGCGTGAATCCCCTGGATCTGAAAATCCGTGCGGGGCAGGCCGCCCATGCTCGGCAACCGTTGCCGGCCGTTTTGGGGCTGGATCTTGCGGGTGTGGTCGAAGCGGTGGGCGAGGGCGTGCAGGATTGGGCGCCGGGCGATGAGGTGTATGCGTTGGCCACGGGGATCGGCGGTGCGCAAGGTTCGCTGGCCGAGTTTGCAGTGGTGGACGCACGACTGCTGGCGCGAAAACCTGCGAATCTGAGCCCGCGTGAGGCCGCGAGCCTGCCATTGATACTGATCACGGCTTGGGAAGGCCTGGTGGATCGGGCTCGGGTGAGTGCGGGGCACAAAGTGTTGATTCACGGCGGCGCAGGTGGCGTCGGGCATGTGGCTGTGCAGATTGCTCGTGCATTCGGGGCTGACGTGTATGCAACGGGCTCTGCGGGACAGCGCTCGATCATCGAAGGTTACGGCGCGACGTTCATTGATTATCGAGCAAGCTCGGTGGAGGAGTATGTCACGCAGTTCACAGCGGGGGAGGGGTTCGACATTGTCTATGACACGGTCGGCGGCGAGACGCTGGATGCCTCCTTCAAAGCAGCACGGATCTACAGCGGGCATGTGCTCAGTTGTCTCGGCTGGGGGCAGCACAGTCTTGCGCCGTTGTCGTTTCGTGGGGCGACGTATTCGGGGGTGTTCACCTTGCTGCCGTTACTGACCGGCAGGGGTTGTGAGCATCATGGAGAGATTTTGCGACAAGCCGCTGCCTTGATTGAGTCCGGTCAGTTGCGGCCGCTGCTTGATCCGCATCGGTTTACGCTGCAAACCGCTGCGGAGGCCCATGAGCTGCTGGCAACGAAAGCCGCTCAAGGGCGTCTGGTCGTGGAGATTTAGCGAAGGGCTTCCACCACGAAGTCGAGCCGATCCTGACCGAAGAACAGCTGGTTGTCGATCAACATGCTCGGCGCACCGAAGACGCCGCGTTTCACGGCGGTTTCGGTGTTGTCCCTGAGAGCGGACTTGACCGCTTCATCGTTGGTCAATGCCAGTACCTCTTCGGGATTGAAGCCATGTTCGGTCAGCACGGCGGCAACCGTTGCCGGTTCATCGAGGGGACGGCCTTCAACCCACAGTGCTTGGAACAGGCAATCGATGAACGCCTGGAAGCGATCCGGATGACGCAGTTGAATGCCGGTGACCGCCCGCATCAGCATCAGCGTATTGATCGGGAAATGCGGGTTGAATTTCAGGGGCACGCCGTAGCGCTTCGCGTAGCGGTCCAGGTCCTGAAACATGTAGCGACCCTTGGCCGGGATCATCGCCGGCGACGCGTTACCGGTGGCTTTGAAGACGCCGCCCAGCAACATTGGAATGTAGATCAACTGGCTGTCGGTTTCGGCGCAGATCCTTGGCAACTGGGTATATGCCAGGTAGGTAGCGGGACTGCCGAGATCAAAATAGAACTCCACGGTTTTGCTCATGTTCGCTGCACTCGGTTTTTGTTATTGGTGGGATTACCAGCGTTCGTTCCAGGGGCGCAGATCCAACTCGAACGTCCAGGCGTCTCGTGGCTGGCTATGCAGATACCAGTAGTTTTCGGCAATGTGTTCGGGGTCGAGGATACCGTCCTGATCTTTGGTGGCATATTTGTCAGGGAAGTTGTCGCGGATGAAGTCGGTATCGATGGCCCCGTCGACCACAACGTGGGCGACATGAATGTTCATCGGGCCAAGCTCTCTGGCCATGCTCTGTGCCAGAGCCCGGATACCGTGCTTGGCCCCGGCGAATGCGGCGAAACCCGAGGCTCCGCGCAATCCGGCAGTCGCGCCGGTGAACAGAATCGTGCCGCGGCGGCGGGTCACCATTCGTTTGGCAACTTCCCGGGCATTGAGAAAACCGGAGAAACAGGCCATCTCCCAGATCTTGAAATACTTGCGGGCGGTTTCTTCGAGGATGCTGCAAGGCACGTTGGCGCCGATATTGAAGACGAACGCTTCAATCGGTCCGAGGCGGGTTTCGATATCTTCGATCAGCGCTATCACGTCTTCTTCCTTGCGTGCATCGCAGGCAAAACCGTGGGCTTCACCGCCGTCCATCTGAATGGCTTCCACCAGAGGCTGTAATTTGTCGGCGCTGCGCCGCGTGGCGCAAGCGATGAAACCTTCTTTGGCAAACCGCTTGGCTATGGCACCACCTGTGGCATCACCTGCACCGACAACCAATACGACCTTCTTGTTATTCATGGTGTGGATCCCTTTGGTAAACGATCGTTAAGTGAACGAACGTTATGCTAGGGTTTGCTCAGCGTCAAGGCATTCAATCGTGAGGACAAACACATGCGGTACTCCGCTGGTCACAAGCTGGAAACCAAAGAAAAGCTTCTGCAAAGCAGCTCGTTGTCCGCTAAAAAAAATGGGTTTTCATCAATGGGCGTCGATGGTCTGATGAAGGCGATCGGCTTGAGTGGGGCGGCGTTTTACAGCCATTTCTCGTCCAAGGATGCGCTGTTCGCGGCTATCGTCGAGCGCGAGTTATGCCAGAGTCTGGAGCGGTTGGGCGGGCAGGGGGCGCAGGATCGGGAACGGCTGGAGCGGTGCCTGAAGCTGTATCTGAAGATGGCCCATGTCGAGCAGCCGGAGTTGGGCTGCGCATTACCTGCACTGGGTGCCGAGATCGCGCGTTCGGATATTGTCGTGCGGGAACAGGCTGAGTTGTGGATCTGTAAGCTTCAGGAAAGTTGGGCACAAATTCTGGAAAGTGACAGTCTGGCCTGGGCGATTCTGTCGCAATGCGTTGGGGCGCTAGTGGTGGCGCGTATGCTGGCTTCGCCCAGGATTCAGCAGCGGGTGCTGGATTCCTGTCATGAGGAAATCGGGAACCAGCTCGCCGTTTCGCGAACGCCTTAGTGGCGATGGTTTATTTGCAGATGACGATCATGCTGCGGCTGGTATAGCCGGCGGGGTTGAGGCCAAAGGGATAATCACCCGGTTCTTCCACAGTATCGCCTGATTTTGCGATAACCTTGTAGCCCTTCGGTGCGCAAGAGTTCGCGGCGCTGGTGTAGCACCTGTCCCAAGAGGAGGACAATCCTGAACAGTTGATGTGCAGCCCTTTCTTGCCGTGCTTTACATGGGTCTTCGACGTCGCCGCGCAGCCCGCAACGGCGAGTATGGCGATCAGTATCAAAATTCGTTTCATTACCGTCCTTATGGCGGCCTCGAGTCTGGCGCTCGGGTCTGCCTGTATTCGCTCTCGCTTGAAGCGTTCTGATGTCCCTGTCCGAAAAAATCCATGTCTGGCATTGGGTTGCGAGGCTAAACATGGCCTAAATGAGCGCCAATTGCCAGACCTTCGTAAAATCCTCTTTCAATCTGCCGCGATGGCTGGTTTAGAGGTGCTGCCCATCGTCATGGTTGCTCCTACGGATGCCAGAATAATGCACAGGATCGCCATCCATTGTGACAAAGAGAGGTATTCCTGAAGGAAAAGCAGACCCGAGAGTGCGCCGAAAGCCGGTTCGATGCTCATAAGCGTGCCAAAGGTGCGGGCTGGCATGCGGGTGAGAGCGACCATTTCCAGTGTGTAGGGGAGAGCTGTGGACAGGATCGCCACCCCGATAGCGATGGGAATCAATGCGGGTGTCAGCAGTGCACTGCCTGCATGGACGATGCCGATGGGGGCGACGAACAGGGCTGCGATCATCACACCAAGTGCTGCGGTGGTCACGCCGTTATCTGCGCCGGCCTTCTGGCCAAACAGGATATACAACGCCCAGCACGCGCCGGCTCCCAGCGCATAGCCTGCACCGACCAGATCGATACCCGCTGTCGTAGCGCCGGTCGGTATCAACAGCAACAAGCCGATGGCAGCCAAGGCGATCCAGAGAAAGTCAATTGCGCGACGCGAGGCATAAATGGCGACTGCCAGCGGGCCGGTGAACTCCAGGGCGACAGCGATGCCGAGCGGAACGGTGCGCAACGACATATAGAAGAGGAAGTTCATGCCGCCTAGTGCCATCCCGTAGACAATTACTGTGCGCAGCGACTGGGCTGTCAGCTTCGCTCTCCAGGGTTTGAGCAGTAACAACATGATCACGCTGGCGAAGATCAGGCGCAGGGTTGTAGTGCCCTGAGCGCCAACAATTGGGAACATGCTTTTGGCCAGCGAAGCGCCGGACTGAATCGATGCCATGGCAATTAATAGAAGGCCAACCGGGAACAGGGTTGAGGCAAGGCTGCGAGGCTGGTCGTTCATTGCGTGGCATCATCCGAGGAGGTAACAGGTGTTTTGTGCAATATAGTGCGCACTGAGTGCGTTCGCGTCTATATAGAAGTGACCTTTTTCCCTCTATTGATAGAAAACTCAAATTAATGGTTGACGGCGGATTCTGAGTCTCTATAATTCGCCCCACTTCCGGCGCAGTCGAAACGGAAAACTCCTTGAAATTCAATGAGTTAAGTAGGTTTCGAAAGTGGATTGCTTCAGATTATCGAGGCCTGGAAGAAGTTGGAAATGCCGGATTGTTACGGCGCTTTCAACGGTTCGATCTTCTCGGTCGAAAGCGGAGAAAAAGAGGTGTTG
>NZ_JBJXHJ010000078.1:0-601 GCF_046487845.1 Pseudomonas sp. PHC1 | reverse complement strand
GAAAATGAGAATAACGTAACGCGGCGGTTAACCAATAGCACGGTTACACACCGGAGCATAAACCCGCCCCTGCTGCTGTACATTCAGCGCACACTACTACTACAGTCTACAGGTAGCCAGTTAGCTGAGTTAGCCGCCGAGCTAGCAGCTGAGTTAGCCGCCGAGCTAGCAGCTGAGTTAGCAGCAGAAAGCTCTCAGACCTAGCGTCCATGTTTCTGGTAGAGGTGGTGACTTTGATTGACAGGTGACACTTGGTAGGGGGCGGGGTTTCAGCGAACTCGGCGGGCACTCCCACAGCGTTTGGGAGCAGAGAAATAGGCAGACTTTTACACAACTTTGAAGCCTAATTTCATATATTTGGCGATTTTTTTAATCATTCAAATTTGGCAGGGTGGTTAACAACACACTTTTCTGTGGTATGTCAAACTCAGAACACATATTTATTCTTACTTTACACAGACTTTAAAAAAAAAAAAAGTATTTAAAATGATTGATTGATTATCTAATTAGTTGCTGGTCTCATTGATTAATCAGCTGATCAGTGTGTGAGTTGTAAAGGAAATATCAGTTTCATGGAGGGAAGAGAATAAATCAAGTGTAA
>NZ_JBJXHJ010000044.1:0-7715 GCF_046487845.1 Pseudomonas sp. PHC1 | reverse complement strand
CGGTAGTTCAGTCGGTTAGAATACCGGCCTGTCACGCCGGGGGTCGCGGGTTCGAGTCCCGTCCGCTGCGCCATATTCGGCAATCTGGAATACTGAACGCCAGATCACCACAGAAAGCCCGCCTTGTGCGGGCTTTTTGCTGTCCGGGATTAGGCTTTTGCCGAGCCTGAACATGAGAAAGCGACCAATGACGGTCGCTTTTTTCGTTTCTGGCGCCACTATTGCGCCGAGTTGCGACTGTGGCGGTAGTCGCTGACCGCTTCATACACCGCTTTACGCAGCCGGTTGATCCCGCCAATCGGGCGGTGGGCTTCGATGCCAAACCAGGGATTGAACGACAGGTTGTCGCATTGCAGGTTCAGCGCCGGGGTATCGAAGTCCTGCGGGGGCAGTGTGATTCGCGCCACGGTTTCAAACGGACTGTCCTGCTCGCGCCATTCGATGCTGGTGTCTTCGATTGGCATGTACTTGTTTGCGTCCTGGCGCTGGACCTGCAACACGAAACACGCCGGTATCCGGTCGGTCGACAGCTGTTGATTCAACGCGCTGCGCAGGAAGTTCGGCAGATCCTGGTTCTGTTTCGGCAAGGTATAGGCGGGGCAGCGCTCCGGATCCGGCATCACCCGGAACTTGGCATTGGCCTCGCCGAACTTGTAGGGCGATACCGAAAAGTAAGTCGTACGTGTCGGGCTCTCGGGTGGTAGCGAAAGGGTTGCCAGCGCAATGAACAGGTGCCGAATTTGCCACTGGCGCGGATCCCACCCCGGAAAAAACGCCATGACCTTTTTGCCGTCAGCCTGCGCCGCCACATTCTGACGGTACTCGGCGACATCACTGACAAAGAAGTTCGGGTGACTGAACATCACAAAGTCCTGCTCATTGAGACCCTGACGGTCACCCAGCAACTGCTTGCCCGGCACATCGAGCAGTTTGAGCGCCATGCCCCGGGCATCGCGGATGCTGTCGAATTGCGGATAGGCGTTGCCGTTGGACAGGCGCATCGTCGCTTTCCAGAGCTTGCCTGGTTCGCTGAAGACGCCCTGGCGCAACGCCTGAGCCAGATCCGGTAACACCTGCACATCGGCTTTCACGCAGCCATGGGCCTTGGCATGGGCATCGCGCAGGTAGCGGGTACTTTCGCGATGCTGATCGACGATGCGCACGGCGGTCTGAATCACGTCCTGGGTCATGGCGGCCTCGCCGTCCGGAATCTGCTCCAGTGCCGATACCGGACCACGGTGCTGCCAGGCGAACCAGGCGGCGTTCAAGGCCCAGCCGATCAGGCCGATCACCAGCAGGATCAGCAGGGTTTTGCCCAGTAACCGTCCCAGCCAGAGCCAGAAGCGCGCCAGCATCGAAGGTCTTTTGAAGGAGTTGAAGATCATGGCAGTTGCGCCTCCAGTGGGCCGCCCAGCACTTTCAGGTATTCGAGCAGTGCCCAGCGTTCTTCAGGCAGCAGCAGTCGGCCAATGACGCCGTTGCCGCGCTCGCCGGCGCGAAATTCGTGACCGATGTTGTGGTTGCCGGTCGTGCGGGTATCGAACAGAAAACCGTTGGCGAAGGCTTCGGTGCGATAACCCAGATGGCGCGGATCGTATTCAAAGGTGCCTTTATAGAAGGTGGTGGCGCGCTCGTCCTGAGGCGACAGCAACTGATAGAGGCTCGGCACCGAGCCGTTGTGCAGGAACGGGGCCGTGGCCCATACGCCGGCAAGCGGACGCGCCTTGTACGCGACTTTTTCGCGAACGCCGATTGGCAGGCCGAAGCCGTCGAGTTGTGGTTTCTCGGCAGCAGTGACGCCTGCTTCACGGTACGCACGGTTTTCCACGAAGGCGGTAACGTAAGCCAGTCCCTTGGCCACTGACAGCTGGCTGAGGTCCAACGGCTCCTTGGGTTTGGGATGCAACTTCACGTCCATCCGTTCAAGTTCCGCCGGGTTCCATTGCAGGGCGGTCAGGTCGAAACGGTGATTGGCGATGTTGTTGGCAGCATTCGGGTCGGTGCCGATGACGTCTACCGGGAGCATGTGCAGGTGTTGCACCCAGCGTTCGCCTTCCTGGGTCTGGCGCGGAACATGGCACCCGGCGCAGTTCTCGGCGAACAGGGCTCGGCCCTTGGCCGCCAAGGGTTTGTCGACGACGCCGAGCACCTCTTCAGGCCAGGCCGGCGGTCGCAGTTTTTGCAGGGTTTCTTCGATCTTGTGCAGATCACGCACACGTACGCTGGAGGCATAGCGCTCATCGCCCTGCAGTGGCTGACCGTTGGCGTCGAAGAAATTCAGCGTGGCGCCGACCCCCAGCGCCTCGCCGATATTGCGCGCCATCGGTTGTTGCGCCGAGCCGTTCCATTGCACCCAGTCGAAGGTCCACATGTCCCATAGCTGCGGGTAATCCACCGGGGCGTTGGCCACGCGATAGTTGCTCGGGGAGATCGCGTCGCCGAAGGTCGCGTTGGCAATGCGCCCGAAGGCATCGGTGCGGCCGGGGCCTTCTTCGGTGGGGTAGAGGCCGCGGTGGGTGTCGTTCCAGGCCACTTTGATGAAGGTGTTCAGTGAGCCTTTGAAATCTTTGCGCAATTGTTCGTGGCGCGCGTCGTAGTCGTTGCCCAGCACATGGCGGGCGAAACGTTCGAATTTCCACGGGTTGTAGTAGGTCGAGGTAAGACTGGCGACCAATGCCTGTCCGAAACTGCCACCGCGCAACGTAGGAACGCTGGAAGGCAACACATGCTGGGCCGAGCCGCCGTCGATGCGTATCGCTTGGCCATTGAAGTGCAGTTCTCCGGTGTGGCAGGCCGCACAAGTGATGTCGAGATATTGCTCGGTGCTGCCGGGATTCTGGTGCCGGGCGAAACCCACCGGCAGATTCCCTGGATTGTCCGGCGTGGCTTTTTGCTGCGGATCGATCAGAAAACCGAAGCGCGCGAGGTATTCCGGGGAGGCAAAGCGTTGCTGCGAGAACGGCAGCTCCAGCGCCTCAAACCATTCGTAACGCAAGCCTTTGACCTGCGTTCCCTGTGGGGTGAAGTAGTAGGTCTGGCGCTCTTGCTCAGTCCACTGATCCAGGTAATGCACCTGTTTTGCGGGCGTCGGGAAGGGCAACTTCGGATTGGCGACATAGTAAAGAACCACTGCCAGACCCAGTCCCAGCAGCACCACGATCAGCGTCAACACACGGTATAAGAGGCGCAAGATGAACATCCTTGTCGAGTTGTTGCGCTGTTATGCCTGAGCCAGGCCGTGTGCGGCAAGTGGCCATTACGCCAAGTGTTGTGGGAAGCGGCTTCAATCACTGTCGGTGAAAGATGACAGAAGCTTCATCGTGCCTTGCGTCAAATGCTTTTTAATCCCTGAACTTATCGGAAGATTCCTGCTCTCATGCCGGTAGCCATTGGTCGTGGCGGCCTGATAAGCTCGCGGCTTTACTCGATTGCCCTTTCGGCGCATGAACAAGGAAATAGCATGAAACAGCATCGGTTGGCGGCGGCGGTTGCCCTGGTTAGCCTGGTACTCGCGGGTTGTGATTCGCAGACCAGCGTGGAGCTTAAAACCCCGGCGCAAAAAGCTTCCTACGGTATCGGCCTGAACATGGGCAAGAGCCTTGCTCAGGAAGGCATGGATGACCTGGACTCCAAAGCGGTAGCCCAGGGCATCGAAGATGCCGTCGGCAAGAAAGAACAGAAGCTGAAAGATGAAGAACTGGTCGAAGCTTTCGCCGCGCTGCAAAAGCGTGCCGAAGAGCGTATGGCCAAGATGAGCGAAGAGTCGGCAGCCGCCGGCAAAAAATTCCTCGAAGAGAACGGCAAGAAAGCCGGCGTGACCACCACCGCTTCCGGTCTGCAGTACAAAGTGGTCAAGAAAGCCGACGGCCCACAGCCTAAGCCTACCGATGTCGTGACCGTTCACTACACCGGCAAGCTGACCAACGGCACTGTATTCGACAGCTCCGTCGAGCGTGGCAGCCCGATCGATCTGCCGGTCAGCGGTGTGATCCCGGGTTGGGTCGAAGGTCTGCAACTGATGCACGTTGGCGAGAAGTACGAGCTGTACATCCCTAGCGACCTGGCTTACGGCGCACAATCGCCAAGCCCGGCAATCCCGGCCAACTCGGTTCTGGTTTTCGATCTGGAACTGCTGGGTATCAAGGATCCAGCCAAAGAAGACGCCGCTGCCGCCAAGCAATAAGCATCGGCACCGGTTTCAACAACAACGCCTCGCTTATGCGGGGCGTTGTTGCATCTGGACGATGCTCAGCGTAAACAGACCGAACCGATGCCGGTCATGACAGTCCTAGATGTTAAGGTTGCCCTCACTAGACGTCCGGAGCCGCCAAGTCAATGAAATATTGGGATTTTTTATGTGAGTAAAAAACGCCCGATCTGAGCGCAGCCCTTATGAAACGGGGCTCTCAGCGCTTAAATGAAGCTCTGTTCACAAGGTTATCCACAATTTGTGTGGATAACATTTCAACGGGAGAAATAAATGAAAGCGCCCTGGAATTTCGCCCGATTCCTGCCTTTGGCCGGACGACTGCTGGCTCGAGGCCGCTTGCCGACCTTGTTGTTCGCCGTGGCCAGCAAAGGCGCCGCCCAGGGCAATCGGCTCGGCAAGCTGAAGGACGATTTGCGTCTGTTGCAGGCACTGTGCCTGGCGTACTGGCGCGGCGAATATCGCGCGATCAGCGCCAAGGCAATCGTTTCGGTGGTGGCGGGTCTGATGTACTTCCTCAGTCCGGTGGATGCGATCCCGGATTTCATTCCCATGTTCGGCATGCTCGATGACATCGCCGTCCTCGCCTGGCTGATGAAAACCCTGGACGATGAACTGAATGCTTTCCGCCTGTGGCGTCAGCGCCAGGCGCCGGAAAAGCTCAGAGTGGTCGAGCGTCTGCCCGATACCCCCGAGCAACTTCAGCTCCAGGGGCCGAAAAAGTCCTGAATCGCGACAGCCTCTTATACAGATAGATACCCCCCACGACCTTGGCCGCTGTTAGGATTACACTTCTAGGGAAAAGTGCCGACTCGCTAAGTGTTGTTGTCCTACGGGGTAGTCATGGATATTCAGATAATTGCACGCGATGGCGAACCCGAATATGCGGTTCTGCCATGGGCTCAGTATCAGGCTCTACTGAAAGCAGCAGGCATCAACGAAGCACCGTCGCAACCGGCTCCAGCGCCGCTTGCGGCAATCCCGGACCCGATTCTTCCAGGTCTGGATCAGTTACGCAGTTTGCGCGAAGGGAAGGGCATCGCCATCGAGGCGCTGGCCCGCACGGTAGGCATCAGCCCGTCTTACCTGGCCATGATTGAAAGTGGCGAGCGTCTGCCCGACGCCGCGATTCGCCGCAGCCTGGCCTGGGAGTTGACGGTGCCAGGGTGGAGGGAACAATCGTGAGCGTACGCATCAGTCGTCAACATTGGGACGGATTGCTGGGGGAGCTGGACCAGGCGCGCAGGCAGCGCCATCTTTTGACTTATCGAGCGTTGCTTGAACGCCTGCAACTGCCCACGCCGGCCATGCAGACATTGACCGCGGCACTGGAGCATCTCGCCGCACTGGACGCGAAAGCTGAACAACCGTTGCGCAGTTCGCTGGTGATCAGCCAGGGGGCCAGTCGCCTGCCACGCACCGGTTTCTTTGAATGTGTCGAGCGTCTGGGGCGTTTTTCCGGGCCGTCCGACGGTGTTGCCGCCGCCTCCTGGCATGCCTCGGAAGTGGTGCGGGTCTTCGAGTACGAGTACCCGGAATCGGCGGAGGCCTGAGTGTTTTTACGACTCAAGGCGCGGGCAAGTTACTGGCTGGCCCGTAGGCTGTTTCACTGGTCGTGGTTTGTTCGTCAGCCCCGTGGCTGGCGCTGGCTCGAAGGGCAGTTTGCGCGCATGGCCAACCTGGGCGATGTCGGCGCGCAAAGTTTTTACGGGCACATCCTGACGTTTCGCGGGGTTGGTCTGGGGGCGCGTGAAGAAGGTGTGCGGTTGTTGCGACTGGCGGCCTTGGCCGGTGATTGCAAAGCGGCCTATCAGGTCGGTGTCATCAGTCTGGCCGGTACGCCCAGTAACGCGCCAGATCCTTCGGAAGCCGCTCGCTGGTGGACCCTGGCCGCGCAGGCCGGGCATCCGTTGGCCGAGCTCAAGTTGAAGGAGCTCAAGTTGAAAGAGCTGGCCGGCCGAGACTCATCTCAATGAGCAAATCATCTGTTCCGTGAACGGGGCGTGAGGGAAACCTCCCGCCCCGTTTTTGCGTCTGCTGCTCGATAAAGAGCAGATGCAGACTTCTCCTACATCCTCCGCCTACTCGCCTGACTTCTTTTCTGTTTGATCCCCCGCAAAGTCCCTCGCCTGATTTCTGCGCGAGGGAACGCACATGTTCGACCCGGTTTTTCGTTTCGCCATGCGCATGGGAATGCGCTGATGGATGCCGTCACCCGCATCGAGCAAGAACTCGACAGCTTTCCCCGCACCCTCGATCTCTATCGCGAACAGCTCAAGCACTGGCTCGGTCGCTCGGCAGACCGCGTCAGTCATGAGGTCGACCTGCCTTCGCTGATGGGGATGGAGCGGATCATCCGTTTCGGCGAGCACAGTACGGCGGTCGCGATTGACGACAAGCGTTTCTCTTCTGCGGTCGTGCAATGCCCGGAAAGCGGGTCGATGGAGATCGAGAGCAAGTTCGAGTCGGCATACGACATTCCATTGGGCGACATCGTTGTCGATGTGGTGGCGGTGGAGGGCGGCGCAGTCAAGTCCGTCACCCTTGATGCTCAGGGCAAAGGGGTGTTCACCGGAGAGGCGGGGAAGTTCTATCGGGTGGTGGTGCACGGCGAGGCCAGCGAGAAGCAGGTTGATGCGCTGTTCAAGTCCTACGACGCCCTGACTCGGCAGCTGGATGACTGGCTGCGCAGCGAATGGCAGGGTTTCAAGCCGCAGTGGTCGCAGTCGGTGGCCATAGCAGCGGGGAACGGCATGCTGGCCGGGAGCTGGGCGGCGATCGAGGGAGTGTGGGACAGCATCGGGTTGCTGTCGGAGATTCTCAAGAATCCCGGAAAGTTTGCCGAGCGGTTGGGCAGTGGCGCCGCAGAGCTGATCGTGCTGGCAGAAACCGCGCCTGAAATGATGGAGAAGCTTCAGTTACTGGTCAGTGACGAAGCAGCGCTGTGTTTGTTGCTGCGAACTGCCAGCCTCTGGCTGGAGATGCTGCCACCCAATGAAATTGCCGGGAAAACCGCCGAGGCGGTATCGATGGTGGTGGTGCAACTGCTGATCGATGTGTTGATCGGCGTTGTGTTGACCTTTGTTGGCGCCGGGGCCGGGATTGCGTACCTGACCTTGCGTCTGGCGGATCGTGGCGCTCAGTTGCTGTCAGCGGTGACGCGCCTGGTAAAGGCGATGTTCGGCATCGTCAGTACTTTCATTGGTTATGTGAACCAGTACAAATCCGTCGCCGCTCGGGGTATCGCCGCTGGGGTGAAAAGGGGCCGCATGCAATTGCGCTGGGATGCCCGGCGTAATGCCTCCCTGAAAAAAGACGAGCACCACGACGACACGCCGGATCAGGCGAAGAACCCCAATGGTGACAGCGCCGATTGTGCGCCGAGGACCTGCACCAACGGCTGTCCGGTGTCGATGGTCACCGGCGAAGAGCTGCTGACCCTGACTGACGGCGTGCTCGACGGGCTGCTGCCGTTCGAGTTCACTCGGTTGTACCGCAGCAGTGCCGC
>NZ_JBJXHJ010000043.1:0-7906 GCF_046487845.1 Pseudomonas sp. PHC1 | reverse complement strand
GAAACCTTCACCTACACCATCACCGATGCCGACGGCGACACCAGCACCGCGAACCTCGTCCTGCAGATCCACAACAACGACGACCCGGTGATCATCAACGGCCTCGACGTGAATGGTGGCGAACTCACCGTCTACGAGAAAAACCTCAGCGACGGCACCAGCCCCAACACCCCGGCGCTGACCCAGAGTGGCACCTTTACCGTTACCGCCCTCGACGGTTTGCAAACCCTGACCGTGGGCGGCATCGCCGTGATCACTAATGGCGTGGCAGCCGGCTTCCCGCAATCGAACGTCACCCCGCTGGGCAGCACGTTGACCATCACCGGATACGACCCGGCCACCGGCGTTATCAGTTACAGCTACACCCTGGTGGACAACGAAACCCATCCAACCGCCAACGGTGCCAACAGCCTCACCGAGAACTTCAATGTGGTGGCGACCGATACCGATGGCAGCACCGCCACCGGGC
The DNA here is from genome assembly GCF_046487845.1 of Pseudomonas sp. PHC1. NCBI lineage: Bacteria > Pseudomonadati > Pseudomonadota > Gammaproteobacteria > Pseudomonadales > Pseudomonadaceae > Pseudomonas > Pseudomonas sp. PHC1. The sequence goes on along the minus strand of NZ_JBJXHJ010000043.1, from coordinate 7,437 downwards.
AGATCAACGTCAACATCATCGACGACCTGCCGACCGCCAAACCCGATGCAACGTCGGTGCAGGAGGGCGGCACCGTCAGCGGTAACGTGCTGGACAACGACATCGGCGGCGCCGACGGTCCGGCAGTCAGTGGCGCGGTGGTGGGCGTGCGCGCCGGCTCCGACACCTCGACCTCGGCCATCGGCGGCCTCAACAGCAACATCAACGGCACCTACGGCTACCTGACCCTCGACGCCAACGGCAACGCGGTCTACCACAGCAACCCGAATGCCGTGAGCGGCCCGGGTGCGGTGGATGTATTCGTGTACACCGTGCGCGATTCCGACGGCGATGAAAGCACCACCACCATCACCATCGACGTCTACAACAGCAAACTGTGCGCGGTCAGCGACACCGACGTCACCGTCTACGAAAAAGCCCTCGACCTGACCAAGGACGGGCAAGACCTGGCCCCTGGCACGGTCACCGGCAGCGATCCGACCAGCACCGGCGAAACCGCGTCCGGCACGCTGGTCGGCTCGGTCACCGGCGCGGTCGGTGCGATCAGCTACGCACTGGTCGGCAGCGCCACCGGCAACTACGGGCAGATCGTGCTCAACCCCAACGGCACGTACACCTACACCCTGACCTCACCGGCCAGCACCACCCCGCACGCCGATGACGGCGCCAACAGCCTGACCGAAACCTTCACCTACCAGGCCACCGATTCGCTGGGCAACGTCGTCACCAGCACCATCGTGGTCAACATCGTCGATGACGTGCCGAAGGCGATCAACGACAGCAACGCCAGCACCGCGTCGGAAACCCAGTTGATCCTCAACGGCAACGTGCTGACCAACGACGTGCAAGGCGCCGACGTGGTGGCGACCGGCCCGAATGCCGGCCCGATCACCCCCGGCACCTTCACCGGCACTTACGGCACTTTGGTGCTCAATGCCAATGGCACCTACACCTACACGCTCAACACCAACGATGCCGACTTCAAAAACCTGCACGGCGGTGGCAACGGCACCGAGACCTTCACCTACACCCTGACCGATGCCGACGGCGACACCAGCACCGCCAACCTGGTGCTGAACATCCACAACAACGACGATCCGGTGATCCTCAACGGCCTCGACGTGAATGGCGGCGAGCTCACCGTCTACGAGAAAAACCTCAGCGATGGCACCAGTCCCAACACCCCGGCCCTGACCCAGAGCGGCACCTTCACCGTCACCGCCCTCGACGGTCTGCAAACCTTGACCGTTGGCGGTATTGCCGTGATGACCAACGGCGTGGCGGCCGGCTTCCCGCAATCGGCGGTTACCCCGCTGGGCAGCACGCTGACCATCACCGGTTACAACCCGGCCACCGGCGTGGTCAGCTACAGCTACACCCTGGTCGATAACGAAACTCACCCGAACGCCAACGGCGCCAACAGCATCACCGAGAACTTCAACGTGGTGGCGACGGACACCGACGGCAGCACCGCGACCGGGCAGATCAACGTCAACATCATCGACGACCTGCCAACCGCCAAACCCGACACCGGCTCGGTAGCGGAGGGCGGCACCGTCAATATCAGCGTGCTGGGTAATGACATCAGCGGCGCGGATGGCGCGGCAATCGTGGTCGGCGTGCGCGCCGGCGGCAACACCGCGACCTCGGCCATCGGCGGCCTCAACAGCAACATCAATGGCAACTACGGTTACCTGACTCTTGATGCTGCGGGTAACGCGGTCTATCACAGCAACCCGAACTCGGTGAGCCCGCCGGGCGCCACCGACACCTTTACCTACACCATTCGTGACAGTGACGGCGACGAAAGCACCACCACCATCACCGTCAACGTCGCCGACAGTAAACTCGTGGCCTCGACCGATCAGGACGTCACCGTCTATGAAAAAGCCCTCGACCTGACCCAGGACGGGCAAGACCTGGCCCCCGGCACGGTCACCGGCAGCGACCCGAGCAACACCGGCGAAACCGCGACCGGCACGCTGGTCGGTTCGGTGAGCGGCGGCAGCGGGGCGATCACCTACACCCTGGTCGGCAGCGCCACCGGCACTTACGGACAGATCCAGCTCAACGCCGACGGCACCTACACCTACACCCTGACCTCGGCGCCGAAAACCACGCCGAACGCCAACGACGGGCCGAACACCCTGAGCGAAAGCTTCACCTACAAAGCCACCGATGCGCTGGGCAACAGCACCACCAGCAACATTGTGGTCAACATCGTCGATGACGTGCCAAAAGCGGTGGCATCGGATCGTTCGGTGGCGGCGGTGGAGATCGACTCCAACATCCTCATCGTTCTCGACATCTCCGGCAGCATGGCCGACGCCTCTGGTGTGCCGGGCCTGTCGCGGCTGGAACTGGCCAAGCAGGCGATCAGTGCCTTGCTCGACAAGTACGACGATCTGGGCGATGTGAAAGTGCAGCTCGTCACCTTCAGCAGCAACGCCACCGACCGCACTTCTGTGTGGGTCGATGTCGCGACGGCCAAGACCCTTCTGGCCGGGCTCAGCGCGGGCGGCGGCACCAACTACGACGCCGCCGTGGCGACCATGCAGACCGCGTTCAACACCTCGGGCAAACTCACCGGGGCGCAGAACGTCGGCTACTTCTTCTCTGACGGTAAACCCAACGAGGGCGACATCAACGCAGCCGACGAAGCTGCCCTGAAAAACTTCCTCGATGCCAACAACATCAAGAACTACGCGATCGGCCTGGGCAGCGGCGTGAGCAACGCCAACCTCGATCCGCTGGCGTACGACGGCATCACGCACACCAACACCAACGCGGTGGTGGTCACCGACCTCAATCAACTCAATTCGGTGCTCTCCGGCACCGTCGAAGGGGCCCCGGTCACCGGTTCGTTGATCGGTGAAGGCGGCACGTTCGGCGCCGATGGCGGGTTCATCAAATCCATCGTGGTCGACGGCACCACCTACACCTATGACCCGAAAGCCAACGGCGGCCAGGGTTCACTGGTCGCCAGCGGCGGCGCCAACCACGGCACCTTCAACACGGTGAACAACACCCTGAGCATCGCCACCAACAACAGCGGCACCCTGGTGGTCAATCTCGACACCGGCGACTACAGCTACACCTCGCAAAAAACCACCACGGTGGTGATCACCGAGAACATCGGTTTCACCCTCAGCGACAACGACGGTGATCTCGCCAGCTCGACCCTGACCGTGAAAGTGATCCCCAACGCGCCTCCGGTGGCGGTGGACGACCACATCATCACCAACGTGCTGTCGGGCAACATCGTGGTGCCGGGCGAGCTGTTGCTGGCCAACGACACCGACCCCAACGGCGACACCCTCAACGCCACGCCAACCTCGTTCAACACCGGCTGGATCTCCAGGTCGGCAGATTTCACCGGCAGCGGCGCGATCAGCTTCACCGGCACCAACGCCAACACCGCCGCCAACCAGAACCTGGCCAACGTGCGTAATTCGTTCAGCGCCAACGCTGCGACCATGACCGCCGTGCTGGTGGTCAGCGGCTACCTCGGCGCGGTGACCAACACCAACGCCAACGATGAAGACCGCATCACCGTCAACCTGCGCCAGGGCGAAACCCTCAACCTGGACCACAACCTGGCGGCCGGTCGCATCACCATGGAGTACTCGATCAATGGCGGCGCGTATATCGCCCTCGCGGACGGCCAGACCCTGACCGCGACATCCGACGGCGTCTACCAGATCCACATCACCAACATCAGCAACACCACAGGCAACAACGTCAACGCCGCGGAAAACTACCAGCTGACGATGACCCTCAACTACGCCGGGGCCCACGACATCACCCCGGACTACCACGGCACCTACACCGCCAACGACAACCACGGCGGCAGCGACACGGCGAATGTGACCATCAGTTATCAGGACGGCCACACCCTCACCGGTACCTCGGGCGATGACGTACTGGTGGCCGGCACCGGCGACAACATCATCAACGCCGGCGACGGCAACGATGTACTGACCGCAGGCGCCGGCAACAACGAACTGCACGGCGGCGCCGGCAACGACTTGCTCTACAGCGGCCCGGGCAACGACCTGCTCGACGGTGGCACTGGCATCGACACCGCTAGCTACGCCCATGCGACCGCCGGGGTGACGGTCAACCTCGGCCTGCTCGGTGCGCAAAACACTATTGGCGCGGGCACCGATACCCTGACCGGCATCGAAAACCTCGTCGGTTCGAACTTCAACGACACCCTCACCGGCGACAACAATAACAACGTGATCAACGGCGGCCTGGGCAACGACATCCTCAACGGCGGCGGGGGCGATGACCTGCTGATCGGCGGGATGGGCAACAACACCCTGACCGGCGGGCCGGGCGCCGACACCTTCCAGTGGCTCAAGGGCAACAGCGGTCACGACCTCGTCACCGACTTCAACCCCGGCACCGACAAGCTCGACCTGTCGCAACTGCTGCAAGGTGAAAACGGCACGTCGGCGTCACTGGATGACTACCTGCACTTCACCGTCACCGGCAGCGGCGCTTCGGTCATGACCAGCATCGACGTCAGCGCCATGGCCGGCGCCACGCCGAACCAGACCATCGACCTGGCCGGCGTCAACCTGGCCAGCCACTATGGCGTGACACCGGGGGCGGGGGGCTTGATCGCCAGCGGGCATGACACGGCGACGATCATCAACGGCATGCTGAATGATCATTCGTTGAAGGTGGACACGGTCTGATCTGAACGCTGAAACGACAAAACCCGCCGCCCCGAGTAATCGGGACGGCGGGTTTTTCATGCCGCAAGTGATGTGTTGCCTTTGATTGAGCCTTCGTCGGTTCGCCGCCCGGAGCAAGGTCGTGCGTCTAGCACACATTTAAATTACGCCGCCGTACCTGTGGGAGCGGGCTTGCCCGCGAAGGCGTCATGTCTGTCACGCATTATTCGCGACAGTGCATTTACCTTCTTTACACCACTGCTTCAGTTTTCAACTCCAGATTATCTAGCACCCGATTCACCGCCAGTTCCCCCAGCATGATCAACTGCGCAATCCCCAACAGCACATGCCGCTGCGGCCCATCCACCAACCCGGCGAAGTCATTGGCCATGACCTTGGCCGAAGTCAGGGTTTCGCAGGCATCGGCCAGCAGTTCTTCGCTGTCGATGCCGGGGGCGATGAGGTAGCGGGTGTTGGGTTTGAGCAGCGGTTTTCGGGGGAGCAGGGGATTGAGGTAATGATCGAGGGCGCGCTCGGCGGCTTCGTGGAATTTCTTGGAAACGAGGGTTTCGTAGGGGGAAGTCGAATCGACTTCGGGCGGGTTTGGCGTTGGTTTGATCATGGTAAAGCTCCTTGAGAAATGGAGCCGTCAACCATCGCTGCTAAACGAAGAGGTGGCGGCTGTACGCGGGTTAGCAGACCAGGCTCAAGGATCCCGGCGCACCGAAGTGCCCCACGCAAAGCCGCCATAACGTAATGGCGAGACCCGCGAGCCCTGAGAATTGCCGAGCTGCTAAACCCGATCACTGAAAAGTCAGCGACCGCCAAACAATAGAACCCGCCCCCAAGGCGCACAAGCCGGCGGATTCTGGCGGATGCGTAGGCAAAGGCGCAAGGTTGTGTGGCTTTGCTGACATAACCTTCAACACAATTCAACGTGGATTTTTTGCAGGCGTCGAAACGACAAAACCCGCCCTCCAGGTTGAACGGGAGGGCGGGAGGGTGGGTTTTCATGGTTGAGACTGGTAAATAAATACGTCCCCTTTTCTACCTTCCCCTTTTCTACCTTTTCTACGTCCCCTTATCATCACTGCTTTTCACTAATTGCTAGATGACTCGTCTCCAGGTGCCCTGATATCAAAATCAGTGTCTGTCTCATAACTTTCCAGTGTGCCTGGATTTGATATATAAAAAGATAGGCCAGAGTTTGGGTCTGCGGTTTGAGGTAGCCAACCAAAAGATTGGGTGTCTGTATTGTAAACCTCGGCAGATGAGCCGCTGGCTGGCCCGCTCCAAGCATTGGCTAAATGAGGAAACGATGGGCCAGCGTTCCATTTAAACCAAGGCTGAGAATAACAACGAGCCATCACATCTCGAAGCTGTGGTGTCAAACCTGTTCTCCCAGTACTCGCGTTGCTGGAAAGGTAGCGGGCATAGGTCCAGCCAACACCTCCATGTACATATAAGGAGTAAATGTTTGAAACTTCAAGCGGGTAGAGAACCTGCTCATTTTTTTGATCCGTGACGGTAATAGTGACAGTCCCGTTGGCCATTCCGGTTACTTTGCCCTGAGCGTTAACTGTTGCGATATTCGAGTTGGAAGATTTGTAGCTATACGGTTTTGTACCTCCGGATGCCTCTCGCACACCTGTATTGTTTATCGCGTCAACCCCATTAGGGTATTTGCAGTATGAACTTCTTACCATGATGCCATTCAGTCGCATCAATGTCGTATCGATCGCCAATCCGGTTGCGATAGTCAACGTTCTTGGAGTTGATATAGGGCCCGATTCATAGTTGCCTTCAATCGTATAACTACGCGGCCCCGCTGCTTGAGTGCCGGTGTTATAGGTCCAGTTTCCATTTCCATCCACGGCGATCAGCCCCGGCTGACGGACCCCGTCGATACGTAGATAAATGGTTGAGTTCTTCATGGCTTTCCCGCTCATCGCAAACAATGTTTCGGATGTAGTGGTGCCCTCAGGAATTTCGGCCCCGCTGATCAAGCCTTTGATCGAATCAATCGTCAGCGTCTCGGCTGCACCCACGGTCAATAACCAATCATCAGTTGCCGGCGAACTTGGATTTTCCCGCAGTTCAAAGCGATGCAGTCCCTGAGCCAGATTCACCAACGGCTGGATGAATGCGCTGCTTGAATTGAACACCCCACTAGCCACTACCGAGCCGCTATCCGTAATCACAAATGGAGCGCCGGCCGGCCCGCTTCCGCCAAACTCGACACCCGTGGAGGGGGTCGTGTCGCCAGGATTGAGCGGGGACCCGCCGGGATATGTCGTGCAATAGCTAAAGATAGGATCTTGAGTACTCATGGGGAACGCTCCTTCGCAGGTTCAGCCGTTTCTGCCGGAATGACAGCGGGCATGCACCATGAAGCGCCATCAGAGGAGCGTTACGCACCTGTCAACTCTGACAGTCACGACAAGCGGTCAAGGCTTTCGCAACGTCTTCTGACGCAGGATATAAATCGTCACCCGCACCGCACTGGTGAACATGAACCCTCGCGCCCAAGACAGCGGCACCAGATAGCACGAGAACAGAATCCTCGCCCACATCAGCCCGATCGCGCAGGCCTTGCGTTGAAACGACAAAATCGCCCTCCCGACCGAATGGGAGGGCGTGTTTTCAGTACGAGAAAGACTGGTAAATAAATGCGTGGCGGGCTCAACCGGTCAACGCAACGTACACTTTTCGTTCGTTGATTGGAGCAGATTAAGAAATGGCACGTAGCGAG
>NZ_JBJXHJ010000042.1:0-8854 GCF_046487845.1 Pseudomonas sp. PHC1 | reverse complement strand
ACGTGAAACCTTGGATTTTGAAACACCCGCTGATAGGTTGCAGCGACTCGTTGCGTTGACCGGTTGAGCCCGCCACGCAAAACTTTCAACGTAAATAAACTCGCCACCGACAGCATAAAGAACAAGGAGTCAAGTGATGTCCACCCCAAAAAATGCCATGGAAGTTCGCGAAAAATTCGAGGAATGCGGGCACTCATTTTCACTGTTCGTCGAACTGTGCACCTCCGACATACCCCTCAACAAACGCAGCAAACTGGCCTTGTTCGAGTACGGCAAAAGCCGCATGCAAGCCTATGAAAACGCCGAAAGCCTGTTGCGTGCACAAGGGGAAGAAGCCACCGAACTGGCAGTGCCAATGCTTCGCACCGGCTGAAACCCGGTAGCCATCGCTCGCCACCAAATCCTGACGCCGCCGAGCGGCTGCGTCAGACATTTCCCCAGATTCACTCCACCTATAAACACGCTCAAGAAGCCTGTTTACAGACACGCCGTGATACTTCCCAAGGGCTACAAATCCTTGCGCCGTTGCCTACGGCTACGCCAGAATCCGCCGGCTTGAGCACCTTGAGCGAACTGTTAATTTGGTTGCGTCACTGATTACCAGTGACCGGGTATAGCAGCCCGGTACGCCTCGGAAGCACAAGTATCATCTGGTCAGGCAATCGCCTGTGCTCAATGGTGGCTGTGTGCATGGCACCTTCGGGTGCGCCGGATTCCGAGAGCTTACCGGTCTGCTACTTGCACACAGCCGCCACCCTTTCGAAGAGCAGCGAAGGTCGGGCGGCCTCACCAGAGGAAAGCTCTCATGTTCAAGGTAACGCCGAACCCGCCGGTCAACGAGCCGACGGCCATCCCAGATCCGACATCCCCGTACGAATGCCCCGGTTCTAAAAAATTCAACGAAGCCGCCGAGCGCGCCCTCGACTACTACCTGGGTCCACCCACCGCCCGCATCATGGCCGCAGACTACTACCCCAATCGCAACTACATGGCCAATCCCAAGTCGAGCAACGAAACACTGCTGGTCGACGCCTGCGAAGGCCTGGGCTCAGTCAGCGTCATGCTCAACGACTTCGCTGGCGTCCTCGAAGGCACCCACCGCAAAACCGCCCAAGGCATCGCGCAAATCGTCATGCTGTCGGAACTGGCCGTAAACCAGGTACTTGATCAACTAGTCCCCACTGAGTAGTACTCCACCTTGGCGAGGGTTCGCCCTCGCCTTCACTACAACGTTCCCAATTGATCGAAAAGGTCACGCTGTTGAGCACGAGGTAAAGCGCGCAAGCGATCGAACAACAATCGATCGACCACTTGCGCGCAAGGGCTGAGCGTGTGAGAAAAGGTCAAGTGAGCCACCCAAGTGTGGCCACATTGTGCAGACCCACACTGACAATATAATCGAACAAAATCCGTTGATAATACATCTCTTGAAACAATACGACCTTTCTGGCCACAAAACTTACATACCACACGCATCGCGGAGTCTCAGCATTAACCAAAAGCACATTTTACCCAACTTAACCAAAGCCCACCATTTCCAAAAAACATAGCACATATCAATAAGTGGGGATTGGGTTTACATACCATAGACGCCTACCAACTCGCAGAATCATTGAAATCTTGCAAAGTCAATCTCACGCTCCGGTGAAAGCCAAAAGACCGCTGGAGCGCCAGAAGCACGCGCACGATTGGTCTGGACCTCCCACGTTATTGTCGCTTCCAACTTTTGCGAATCTTGCTCAACTTTTATAATACGCTCTGCGGTTTTTGCAGAAATCTGAGATTGCAACTCTTCATCACTCAGACCTACTGGGATATTTTTCACAATAGTAGTTGGCATGGCACAGGCTCCAAACTATGTATTTTTCACAATGAGAATACACACAACGAGTAGAAAGCTTGTGACCTCTACCAATCAAAAACCACTGTCAGAAATAACAGTTTTTAAGAACTATTCACTATAAAACACATAACAAAAAAAGATTAAGCATTCTAGGATAGCCAATTAATCGCACGATCTTTCCGCAGTAAAATATTCACCTGCGAAAACAACTGCATAATCGGTCGAATCTCATTATTCGTATACACCCGGTCGATCTTTTCAATATCCCCAAACCCTGCCGCGTTTTCCGGCATCACCCCCGCAAGCGCCGGATTCATCCGCCATGCGGCAATCACGTCATTACGGGTGATGTTCTTGATCCGCTCGAATTCATCCTTCGTCGCAATATCCCCCACGGGGATGATCTGAATCGCCTTGTCACTACCCCCCGGAATATTGACGAACAGCGAGCGGAAATTACCCACCCCCTTGCTGCCGGCGATCTTGGCCTGCAGTGCCTTCTCGTCCTCTTCCGACAGATTCGGGTCATTGGTGTAAAACACAAACCCGGCGTGCGCGCCATTATTGAAATAGCGCCGCCGGAACAACGTCGCCGACTCGTTCAGCAGTAACGCATGCATCCCGCCCAGGTAGTCGGGTACACCGTAGATGTTCTGCTCCACGTCGTAGTCCATGACGTGCTCGACCTCATCTTCTTCAAAATGCAGGGCCTCACCGTTTGGACGCAACATTGCAAAACCACCGCCCACCTTGCGCCGCATGTTCAACGCCGGCAAATGCTCAAGCTCCAGCACCTGGCCGATCACATTGCGCTTACGCTGAAAGTACCCCTCGCCAAACACCATGAAATCCAGCGCCGCCCGCCCCATCGTCTGCGCGCTGCACCCAGCGGACGGGATGAAATCACGCAACAAAAGGTTGCGCTTGAAGCGTGGGATCGTGCCGTGGTGCGCGTTGGCACGCAGCAGCTTAGCCAGCCCCTCGCGGGAGACGGGCGGCGTGTAAAGCTGCCCGTCGTCGCTGGCGAACACACCCAGGTAGTCGCCCATGTGCCCGGTCAAAACGGACTCCGGAGCGCCGAAGCTGAAGGCTCGTATTCTGCTCGCGCCCGGCGCGATGTTCGGTATGGGTGCGTTCATGGCTGCCCTCAAGCGTGGACCAGCGGCTGCGCCGGCGTTTGTTGATGTTCAGAGGTTCATGGGCCAGCGCATGCATCACCGCCCACGCAATGTCGGCGTGGCCGGTCGCCTCGGTTCGTGATGCGCTGTAAGTAATCTGGCCACTGCTCGTGGCGCCGCGTTTGATCGTCAGGAAGGCCGCCGCGATGTCGTTCCAGCCGGCGTCCCACTCAATGCGCCGCCCTTGAATCGTGTCCTGGGCTTTGAGCACCAATGCGTTTTTGGTTTCAAGGCTGTAGTGGATCGGCGTCGCCCGCGGGTAGAAGTCGCGCACCAGATCGAACACCCCATAGCCCACGCCCGTAACGTCAATGCCGATGTGCTGCACATTGAAACGCTCGCACAGCTTTTTGACCTGGGCGGCCTGGTAGGTGAACGAATGTCCGCGCCAGGAATGCTTCTCCAGAATGCGGAACTTGTCACCTTGCTCCAACGGCGGTGCCACCACCACACAAGTGGCGTCGTCACGCGTGCGACTAGGGTCATAGCCCAACCACACCGGGCTATTGCCGAAGGGACGTTTGGTTGCAGGGTCCGGGTTGTAATCCTTCCACAAACTCTGATCGGAATAGCAACGCTCCAGGCTCTTCAGGTCGAACACACTTTGCGTGCTGTCGATGAATTTGCACAAAAACAGCTGATCGAAAAGATCCTCGGAATACTCCAACCGCAGCCGCTCAACATCGATCCGGTCACAGCCGCCGGCAATGGCGTCTTCCACTGTAATGACCTGCCGCCACTGCCCGTCCGGGCACAGCGCACCGCCGCGCAGTTGCGCATCACTCGGCCACGGATCGCGCGCCGCCTTGTGCTTGCCATTACGAAAGGTCTCCCCCGTCCAGAACGGGTAGGCCTGATGGCTTACCGCGCTGGGCGTAGAAAAGTACGTCTTGCACCAATGCTTCTGCGTGGCCATTGCACTGGCCACGGTGTTCAGCTTTTCGAAGTCGCGGATCCAGAAGTATTCATCGATGTAGACGTTTCCGTTATAGGTCTGTGCCGTACTGCTGTTGGTACTCAGAAAACGCAGCTCAGCACCGTTCGACAGGATGATGGGGTTACCCGTGAGCTCAATGCCGAACCACTCATGAGCGAACTGCACGATGTAGCTGCGAAACATCTCCGACTGCGCACGGCTGAACGCTTCCATCGCGGCCCACAAACACGGCCCATCACCGCTACCCGACAATGCCGCCGAATTTGCTAAACACGCCGTATCCGCTGACGAACTTTATTGGCAGTTGGAACCCATCACAGAGTGATTTTCCCCAATCAAGGATGATGCCTTGCAAGACATTCGTTGCGGCCACTGTTGCCGCAAACTCGCCGCCGCCAGCGGCTTCACTGAATTACAAATCAAGTGCCCGCGTTGCCGGACACTCAACCATTTGAAGGCCACGAGCTTCCCCCCAGCGTGCCGCGAGCATCCAGAACCACGAGTTCCTGAATGCAGCAACCCACTATTGGCAGCCTGTTCGCAGGCATAGGAGGCTTTGATCTTGGATTTGAAAACGCCGGATACCGCAGCGCCTGGCAAGTCGAACTCAACCCCATCAACCGGGCTGTGCTTGCCGATCGATTTCCCCATGCACAGCAACTTGAAGACGTGCGCCAGTGCGGCGCTCACAACCTCAGTCCCGTCGATGTCCTCACCGCCGGATTCCCCTGCCAGGACATCAGCGTCGCCGGCGCCCGGGAAAGCAACCGAGACACCCGCGGTCTGCGCGGCGCCCGCAGCGGCCTGTTCTGGGAGGTCGTACGAATCCTCAAGGAAACTCAACCTCGCTGGGTGGTGCTTGAGAACGTCGTTAACCTGCTCGCTGTCAACGATAGCCACGACTTTGAAACAGTCATCAGGGCCCTTGCGGACTGCGGGTATGTGGGATTTTGGCGAGTGCTTAATGCTCAATATTTCGGAGTCCCCCAGCAACGTCGTCGAATATTCCTGGTCGCGGGTTTTAGACGCATGCCCCCCTTCGAGCTGCTGGCTGACGCCGCGCCAGTGGACGCAATACCTCCAGCGTCTCAGTTGCAGCAATGGCCACGACCCGCGGATGCCTGGGCTGCCAATACTCTATTGGCCGACCGAGCCCCTTCCCAGATCGCTATGGGCTGTACGACTCTCGTCGCTCACGCGAACGGATGGGATCAGATGGCTGAGCGGCAGCGAGCGTCTGAGGATGATGGGTTTTGCCTCGGACTGTATGCGGCCAACCTTGCGGAGGCTTTCGCTGCCGGAAACGCCTTTGTTACGCAGGTCGCGGAGTGGGTTGGGCGGAAGTTGATGAGGGCGAATTAGCCATTTATGAGTGGCAAATATGACAGAGTCATGGCTCGTGCAAACGCAAAATCGCACAGACCGAAAAAATTCCAAAATTTCTAAAAAACAGTGACAAGCGGTCAACATCAATAGCCGTGAGGCTTACATGGGAATTAGCCGTTTCATACACAAAATACGCACAGACTTATCCACAGGTTGCAAGTTGCAATGCCTGCTAAAAACGCATTATCTTGTATCCAGACGAAAAAAAAACCCTACATATGGGGTTTCGTCAGTTACTGGCCTCTAACGAGGCAAGCCTGAAAAAAGTCTACGAGTGGTCGTGATTCGGTCTGGACAACTTAGAACACAACCACCCGTACCATCTAAAGCTAAACAGTAGCGATTACGTTTGCCCTAGGGGGATCGCATTGAGCCAAACATTGACATCAACGTCAACGGTTCCTGCTGACCGGCTGTCCCTCTGTGGCAATTTCTTAGCCTGTAAGAGGAAATACCATTATGACTATCAACACAAAACAAACCGGTCAGGACGTCGCGACACTCGCATCTGAGATTCTGCGCAATCCGCATGCCTCCGTCACCGCAAAAAGCCTCGCTGCATCGGCGCTTTCGCAGACTTCGTCTGCTAAAGAAACAGGCAAGGCGATGGAGACCATGGCATCTCACGTACTCCAGTCTGACAAATACAGCGAGACCACGAAAACCCTCGCCGCTTCCGTGCTTTCTCAATCTGACAAGTTGCGCTAAAGGGGTGGGAAATGGCTTTGTTCTTTTTGGAGTACGACCTTCGAAAGCAACGTAACTACCAGCCTCTGTACGACGAACTGGCACGGTTCAAAGCGGTTCGTATGCTGGAGTCTATGTGGTGTTTTCATCGAGTGAACATCAACGCAGCGGGTCTGCGCGACCACTTCCAAGGCTTCATAGACAACGACGATGGGCTCATCGTTTCTGAAGTCACTGCCTGGGCTAGCCGGCACGCCTTGGGAACACCTAACAATTTGCCTTAAGGTCACAAACTCAGCCCCATTCTTCATGGGGCTGAGTTCTTCCTGCTTCGTAATCACTACCAGGTTGACATACCCCGAAAGCATTTTTCTTTTTTGATAACAGCTTTGCATGCGGTGGAAATAATGTGAAGCATGGAACGTGTGGTCTGATCGAATCTGAAGGCCTATGTTCAGCAGTTTCTAAAGGAGCGAATCATGCAAGGAATGCCTAAAACTAAAACGCTGTTGCTCGCCATATTTCCATTACTGGCGGCATGCACCAGCCTCGAACAGTTGAGGTTGACGGTAGATCCCAGCCATTAGTGGAAACACCGCGATCTGTCAGTGTCACTCACAGATCTCTCGTTGAGATACCTACGGTAGATAACTGTGCAGTCGGGTGCCCATCTGGCTGTGGCGAGGTCACCATCGTTCGCGATGCCTATAGCTTGAATAACAACGGCTCAACGAAATTCGCCATTGGGTTGCCTACAAAATCACGAAGGACACCCCCGCCCCCAATCGTCCACGCAATTGGAAAACTGACCCTGACATTCCTGCCGGAGAAACGCTGAACCCGGTGGACTACAACGGAGCCTACGTTGCCTTGCATCTGGACAGAGGTCACCAAGCCAACCTGGCTTTGATGGGTGGGATCACCAATTGGGAACCCCTGAATTATTTGAGCAACATTACGCCGCAAAAAGAGGACTTGAACCGAGGCGCTTGGGCTCGGTTGGAAGATCAGGAGCGTAGTCTTGGTAAATCGCCTGGCATCGATGCGGTATACGTGGCGATTTGACCTTTGTACGAAAGGAATATTGGTTCTCTCCCAGGCACCAACAAAGTCCACACAATCCCCAGTGGCTACTGGAAAGTCATCTTGTTGGGCCGCTCGCCTGCCGATGGCCAGTATGCGGCTTTCATCATGGAGCAAAGCACGCCACGTACAGTCAGCTTCTGCAACTTCCAGGTGACGGTGGCTGAGATTGAGGAGCGCTCAGGCCTGACGTCGTGGAGCAATTTGCCGGACAACGTGCAGGCAGACTTGAAATCGAAGCAGGGAAGTTTATCGCGAAGGATTGGCTGTGCGCCTGTTCTTTTTTACAGCCTGTTGTATTCCCTGATCAGCCATCTGACTACGGTACCTGCTAGTCCCTAGGGCCATCTGAACCGCGCCCCGCCCAACGGGGGTAGGTCGTCCGTAGTCACTTTCTAAAAAGAGAGCGGCGATGACATGTTTTGATCAGTTAAAAGTATGCTTTTTACGGTATATAGTAAAACTTCATCCAGCCACTCGCTAAATAGCCAAATGCCACTCTATAAACAGAGTAAGAAGTGTGCTTGGTAGATTTTTCCAGCTATCACGAATTTTCTCCTATTGCATGTGGTGCAAAACTTTTGCAATAGGTGAAACATACTTCACACTACAAACTACCGTTCGTCGGAAAGTCTTAGTGGCTTAGTGATACTGAATAGTGTTGCTTAGTGTTGACCATTTTCCGTCGGTTTTAGCGACCAACCCGCGCAAACCCGCCATTTGTCGGGGGGTGTGCTATCACCGATGGTGGCCCCACCCTCCACAAACGACGAGACCCGCACATTGGCGGGCCTCGGGGCAGATTTTTTCAGGTTGATTCCCTGAGGAATTCCTGTGGTAATCTCCAGTTTCCACTTACAGCCATACAGCTTTCTTACTCTCAATTCGAAGGGTATGGCCAAGTGACCGGTCCGTCAACCGTGCGTTAATTCGTTAATTCGTTAATTCTTTAATTCGTTAATTAACCATTCCGATGAGTTTGCGGCTTAGTTTACGGTTTAGCCACTGCGTAAGTGGAAACCTGTTTGTTCCGTCATTAGTTTCGGAATAAATTCCACCAACCCTTTGGAGAATTCGCCCTTGCGATCCTTCATTCAGAAGTACCTTCCCGAAGAACTGATTCGGGCGTTTCAGGCTGCATATTGGTCGATTCGTCTGATCAGGATTATTCAGGAGGTATAAACGCAAAACGGGGGCCATTTGGCCCCCGTTTTCGTTAGGATGCCCATAGGGACCTATCGCTGTGCACGCAGCGACCGAAAGGGAGAATTCGAATGACACGCCAGTTTCGTAGCGAAGAAAGCTTTCACGCCGAAAGCATCTCCCGAGCCGCTGTTGCGCCATTCCTGGCCGACCGTGGCTTTCAAGACATCGATGACCAACTCAAAGTGACCGGATCGGCCACAAGCCAGCTGGTTTCGGCTACATCACCTGAAGGTGCGCGAGTGAAAATGCGTGTTCGCCTGTGCTGGCGAAGACGCACCATCGAAGCGTTGAAGTATTCCGCAGCACAACTGCGTGCCCGCCTAGTCGATGACGACTGGGATAAGACCATGCGCATGACAATGCAGCGGGATTTAGATCAGGGAATTACGCACAACCTCATCCTTCAGCGAGATGGCGCTCTTATCGTTCACGCGGCGCTGATCCCGATCAGAGAATTAAAAGGTTCATCACGGATTGCCGGGAAACACGCTCTTGATCTTCATGAAAAAGAATTCGCTATCCCGGTAACCGTAC
>NZ_JBJXHJ010000041.1:0-11894 GCF_046487845.1 Pseudomonas sp. PHC1 | reverse complement strand
GGCCTACGGCTACCGGGACAGCGAATTCTTTTTCATGAAGATCAAGAGCGACTTTCCCGGCAATCCGTGAAGAACCAAAAAAAAGCCCTGTCACAAGGACAGGGCTTTCTGTTTACCGCTCGATTCGACTCAGAACACTACGCCTTGGCTGCGCAGGTAATCGTCGTAGGTGCCGCTGAAGTCGGTCACGCCGTTCGGGCTCAGCTCGATGATGCGCGTGGCCAGGGACGATACGAATTCACGGTCGTGGCTGACGAAAATCAGCGTGCCCGGGTAGTTCTCCAACGCCAGGTTCAGCGCTTCGATCGATTCCATGTCCAGGTGGTTGGTCGGTTCGTCCATCACCAGCACGTTAGGCTTTTGCAGGATCAGCTTGCCGAATAGCATGCGACCTTGCTCACCACCGGAAATCACCTTCACCGACTTGAGGATCTCGTCGTTGGAGAACAGCATGCGACCGAGGGTGCCACGGATCACTTGCTCGCCCTGAGTCCACTGGCCCATCCAGTCGAACAGGCTGACGTCGTCTTCGAAGTCATGGGCGTGGTCCTGAGCGTAGTAGCCCAGCTCCGCGCTTTCGGTCCACTTCACCGAACCTGCGTCCGGGGTCAGTTCGCCCATCAGCGTGCGCAGCAGGGTGGTCTTGCCGATGCCGTTCGGGCCGATGATCGCTACACGCTCGCCGGCTTCAACGGTGAAGCTGAAGTTCTTGAACAGGGTCTTGCCGTCAAAGCCTTTGGACATCTGCTCGATGGTCACGGCCTGGCGGTGCAGCTTCTTGGTCTGTTCGAAACGGATGAACGGGCTCACACGGCTCGATGGCTTGACCTCGGCCAGCTGGATCTTGTCGATCTGCTTGGCGCGGGAGGTGGCCTGCTTGGCTTTCGAGGCGTTGGCCGAGAAGCGGCTGACGAACGTTTGCAGTTCGGCAATCTGGGCTTTCTTCTTGGCGTTGTCCGACAGCAGTTGCTCGCGGGACTGGGTCGCCGCGGTCATGTACTCGTCGTAGTTGCCCGGGAACAGACGCAGCTCGCCGTAGTCCAGGTCGGCCATGTGGGTGCAGACGCTGTTCAGGAAGTGACGGTCGTGGGAAATGATGATCATGGTGCTGTTACGCGCCGTCAAAATCGTTTCCAGCCAGCGGATGGTGTTGATGTCCAGGTGGTTGGTCGGTTCGTCGAGCAGCAGCACTTCCGGATCGGAGAACAGTGCCTGGGCCAACAGAACGCGGAGTTTCCAGCCCGGCGCGACTTCGGTCATCGGGCCGAAATGCTGTTCCAGCGGAATGCCCAGACCCAGCAGCAGTTCACCGGCGCGGGATTCGGCGGTGTAGCCGTCCATCTCGGCGAACTCGGTTTCCAGCTCGGCCACGGCCATGCCGTCTTCTTCGCTCATTTCCGGCAGCGAGTAGATGCGGTCGCGCTCGGCCTTGACCTTCCACAGCTCTTCATGACCCATGATCACGGTGTCGATCACCGTGAATTCTTCGTAGGCGAACTGATCCTGGCGCAATTTACCCAAGCGTACGTTTGGCTCGAGCATGACCTGGCCGCCGGACGGCTCGAGGTCGCCGCCGAGGATCTTCATGAAGGTCGACTTGCCGCAACCGTTGGCGCCGATCAGGCCGTAGCGGTTGCCGCCGTTGAATTTGACCGAAACGTTTTCAAACAGCGGCTTGGCGCCGAACTGCATGGTGATGTTAGCTGTAGAAATCAAAGGTTTTTCCTGCGAAGCGTGCTGAGTAGCGAGGGTGCAGCCGGAGCGCTTGGCCCGAGTCGAAGTGCGCTGAGGCGGGACAATCCCGTCATCAACCAAGGGGGCGCGTAAAGTTTGGCGGCGATTGTACTGGTCTGGCTCTTTAAACGATAGGGCGGTGACATCCCGATTGCCGTTTGGCGCAATCGCAGGACAGTTTTTCACAGATGAGTGTTCACTATTGGTTACAAACTGTGGCTAAAATGCCATCCATTCACCCAATGCCTTGTCCGGCATGGGCTCAAGGATGCGCCACCGGGACGTTTTTTTTATTTCAGACCACTGCCACAGACCTTGGGCCACCGCCCGAAAGGCCCGCAGTTTGTTCACTTCTGACGTGTGACGATTTCCGTGAAACTCCTCATTGCCGCTGTATATGTCATTTCCATTGCATACGTTCACCTGCGCGGTCGCGTACGCCACAAACTCGGTCGTCAATTGAGCGATCACTCTTCGTTCCTGGCACCGATCAACTGCTTCCTTTATCTGTTCTCGAAAAAACCCAACACGCCGTATCTGGATCCGAAGGACTTCCCCGATCTGAGCCCGTTGCAGACGCATTGGGAAGAAATCCGTGAGGAAGGCCGTAACCTGCTGCGCGCCGGCGAAATCAAGCGCTCGAACCAGTACGACGATGTCGGTTTCAACTCGTTCTTCAAGACCGGCTGGAAGCGTTTCTACTTGAAGTGGTACGGCGACAGCCACCCGTCGGCGCTGCAATTGTGCCCGCGCACCACCGAGTTGGTGCAGAGCATCGGATCGATCAAGGCCGCGATGTTCGCCGAGTTGCCGCCGGGTTCGAAACTGGTGCGTCACCGCGATCCGTATGCCGGGTCGTACCGTTATCACCTGGGCCTGGAAACGCCGAACGATGCCGGTTGCTACATCAACGTCGATGGCGAGAACTATCACTGGCGTGATGGCGAAGCGGTGATGTTCGACGAGACGTTCATTCATTACGCAGAAAACACCACCGACCAGAACCGTATCATCCTGTTCTGCGACGTCGAGCGTCCGATGAAGTATCGCTGGGCGGCGGCGTTCAACGGCTGGTTCAGCCGCACCGTGATGTCGGCGGCAGGTGCACCGAACGATGCGGGTGACCGCACCGGCGGTATCAACCGGTTGTTTACCAAGATCTACAAAATTCGCTTGCGTGGCAAAGAGCTGAAAAAGCGCAATCGCAAGCTCTACTACATGGAAAAATGGGCGATCTTCGGCGGTCTGCTGGCGATCTTCATTCTGATCTGACAAATCGGGCGACTGTTGAGAGACAGTCGCCCGATTTCATGTTCATGAGGCTTTTTTGCTCTTCTTCGCCGGTGTTGCCTTGCTGGCGGTCTTCTTGGCAGGTTTGGCCGGGGCTTTCCCGCCAAGGCTGCGCTTGAGCAGTTCGGTCAGGTCGATAACATCTGCCGATTTACGCTCTTCTTCAGCGGAAACGGTTTCAACGTCTTCGATCTTGCCTTCATGGGCCTTCTTGTCCACCAACGCCATGATCTTGTTTTCAAATTCGTCGTTGTAGTCCTCGGGCGTCCAGTCCGCTGTCATGTCTTCCACCAGCCGTTTGGCCATGTCCAGTTCGCCCTTGGCCAGTTGCGGCTTGGTCACTTCGCTGCCCAGCTCCAGTTCGTCCAGGCTGCGCACTTCCTGCGGCCAGCGCAGCTTCACCAGCACCAGCGCCGATTCCAGGGGCATCAACGCCGCCAGGTATTGGCGCGTGTGTAACACCACTCGGGCGAGGGCAACTTTCTGGGTTTTGCTCAGGGTTTCACGCAGCAGGGCGTAGACCTTGCCGCCGCGTTTGTCCGGGGCCAGGTAATAGGGCGTGTCGATGTTCTGCAGCGGAATCTGTTCACTGTCGACGAAGGCGAAGATGTCGATGGTCTGGGTCGAGACCGGGTGCGCCGAACGGATCTCTTCCTCGCTGAGCACCACATAGCGGCCCTTTTCGAACTGCACACCTTTGACGATGTGCTCCTTGGTGACTTCCTTGCCGGTGACCTTGTTGACTCGTTTATAGCCGACCGGGTCCATGCTGCGGCTGTCGAGCCAGTCAAAGTCCACGCCCTGGGACGACGTCGCCGAGACCAGCGCCACAGGGATGTGCACCAGACCGAAACTGATTGCGCCTTTCCAGATTGCCCGAGCCATGTGCTGTTCTCCAATTGATGTTCGGGTGACCCGTGGCCCGGCTTAAAAGTTTCCGTTGTTTGCGGGGGCTGCGGTAAACGGCAGGTCAAGCCGTGTTACATCTTGTTTAGCGGTGACGGGTTAACAAATCCGAACCCACGGCGTAGCGTGGGTTCGAAGGCTCTAGTCCCTGCGCACCGAAAGAGGCCGTTCATGAACCGTTTCCTGCTTGGCATTGCGTTGCTCGCCCTCAGTGGCGGGCTGGTTCACGCCGATGGCGCAATAACCCATACATCGCTGTTGCTGGCACAAAGTCCGACCGGCAACAGCAACAATCCCTACAACAGCCCGATCCGCCGGGCGAACCCCAACAGCATGCAGGGCACCCAGCCCGGCACTCCATCCGTTCGCGGGCCTAACACGGTGCCCGTGCCACGCCCGCCGACCCTGGATAATCGCGGTATCGGCAATGGTCAGCCGCTGCGCTCGGTCCCGAGCAAGCCACCGACCTTCATTCCCAACCCTCCAGCCCGTGACAGCGGGAGCAACCGTTGAATGGCAGAACCGCTTCTGTCAGCCCTTCACACGAACAAAAGGAATCGTGCATGTTGCGTAAAACCCTTCTGGCCGGCCTGTGTGCCAGTGCACTGATCGCCACGCCGGCGTTCGCCGCCGCTCCCAAGGAACTGCAAAGCGAGCAGGGCACCCTTGAAGTCACAACGATTACCCAGGGCCTCGAGCACCCCTGGGCCCTGGCCTTCCTTCCTGATCGCCAGGGCATGCTGGTGACCGAACGCCCCGGCAACCTGCGTGTGGTGGATGCTGCCGACAAACTGTCCGCGCCGATCACCGGTGTGCCGGACGTCTGGGCCAAGGGCCAGGGCGGATTGCTCGACGTGGTGCTGTCACCGGATTTCAAACAGGATCGCCTCGTGTACCTGTCCTACGCCGAGGGCGGCGGTGCGGGTGACAAGGCCGGAACGGCTGTAGGGCGCGGGCGTTTGTCGGACGACCTGAAAACCCTGAAGGACTTCAATGTGATCTTCCGCCAGGAGCCGAAACTGTCGGTCGGCAATCACTTCGGCTCGCGGCTGGTGTTTGACCGGGACGGTTATTTGTTCATCACCCTGGGCGAGAACAACGACCGCCCGACCGCGCAGGATCTGGACAAGCTGCAAGGCAAGGTCGTGCGCCTCTACCCCGATGGCAAAGTACCCGATGACAACCCCTTTGTCGGCCAGTCCGGCGTACGTCCGGAGATCTGGTCCTACGGTCACCGCAACCCCCAGGGCGCCGCGCTCAATCCATGGACCGGCACCGTGTGGGAAAACGAGCACGGCCCGCGCGGTGGCGATGAAGTGAACATCATCGAACGCGGCAAGAACTACGGCTGGCCGCTGGCGACCCACGGCATCAACTACTCCATGCAACCGATCCCGGAAGCCAAGGGCAAGATCGCCGAAGGCACGGTCGGGCCGCACCATGTCTGGGAAAAATCCCCGGGTGTCACCGGCATGGCTTTTTACGATGCCGATCGATTCAAGCCGTGGCAGCACAATCTGTTCATCGGTGCGCTGGTGACGCAGGAGCTGATCCGCTTGCAGTTCGACGGCGACAAGGTGGTGCATGAAGAACGCTTGCTGGGCGAACTGAAACAGCGGATCCGTGATGTGCGTCAGGGGCCGGACGGCTACCTGTATGTGCTGACGGATGAGTCCGACGGTTCGCTGTACAAGGTCGGACTCAAGTAGTCCCGTTCATGCGGGTGAGCGGGCGTAGAGCACCACCGCCGCCCGCAATTTGCCACGACCGAAGCGGCACATTTTCTCGAACTCCCCATGGCTGACCGGCACGTGCTGGCAGTCCATGGGCTGACGGTGCTGACTGTGGTCGACGTCCGGGTCGTGCAGGTAGACGAAGTCTTCATCGCAGTCGGTGACGATCACCCAGTGCGGTGATTTGGAGCGGGTCAGGCGATAGCTGCTGATCAGCACCAGCGGCTGACCACCGTTGGCCAGCAATGCGGGCAAGTCCGGCGCTGCGCCGATGACTTGATCGACATCGGTGTCGTTCAATTGCGCCATGAACTCGTCGTGCACCAGGCGCATGACGTCTTTTTTATGCGCATCACGCACACCGTCGAGAAACAGCGGCCCGGTCATGCTCAGTTGCAAACGCACTTTGAAACCCCGGCGCCACGCTGACAATGCCAGGCCTTGGGGGCTGCAACCGCCATGGCCGGCTGTCATGAACACCGTGGTTGCCTCACGCCACAACTGCAATTCCTCGCGCCGTTCCAGCAAACGATCGGCCTGCAACGCGCCCATGGCCATCAGCAAGCAGGCTGGGCCGCAGGTGAAATCGGTGGTTTGTCGGTAATAGGGGACTTTGATGTTGCGCGAATCGCGGTGCTGGAGAATCCGTTTCTCCAGGCGCAGCGCGTCAGCGTGATCCTCGTAGTAGTCATGGATCAGCGCAAAGCGCCGGTAGCCGCTGCGCTCGTACAGTGCGATGGCGGCAGGATTGTCGGTGCGCACTTCCAGCCGCAGGTAAGCGCAGTCGTGCTCGAGCGCACAGGTCTCGATCCGATGCAGCAGTTGCTTGCCCAGACCACCGCCGCGGGCCTCGGGGGCAATCGCAATGGAATACAGACGGGCCAACGAGGTGCCGCGATGAAACAGCACCAGCGCATAACCGGCCAGTTGGCCCTCGCGTTCGGCCACCCACAATTGCCCGTGAGCCCGAGTGATCATCCATTGGAAACTGCGGCGGGTGAGCCGGTCCGTGGTGAAACAGTGCATTTCCAGCGTCAGCAACGCGGGTAAATCCTCAACGACCGCCAGGCGAAAAACAGCATTCATATGACCACCGTAAAAGTTGCGTAACGAAACGGGACTTTCGAAAAACTTCGTGCTTAATAGAAAAGGTCTTGTTCTCCAACGGATCAATTTCTATGTCAGCGGTACAGGGTCATTGGCGCGAAGTATCCAGTCAAAGTTTGCCACCGGCAACTTATTTAAAACCGCAGATCAGAACATCCAGTCAAGTGTTGATCATCGTCGAACGCAAGGAAGACTGGGCCTCGTACTTTCCAAGCGAAGACATCCTGACGGCCCAGGAATACCTCGAACAACCACCCGACAGTGAGCCGGGAAAACGGGTGCAGGTAATCAATCTGTGCCGCAGCTACAAGTACCTGGGACACGGCTACTACTGCTCACTGCTGGCTGAAGCCCGGGGGCACAAGGTGATTCCTTCGGTGCGCACCATCAGCGAATTGACCCGAAAATCCCTTTACGGTCTGGCGCTGGATGACTTGGATAAAACCCTGGAAAAAGCCCTCAACCATCATCTCTACAGCGACACCGAAGGTTTCACCCTGACACTTTATTTCGGCACAACGCATATCGAGCCGTTGCAGGATCTGGCCCGGCAATTGTTTGAAGTGTTTCCGTGTCCGATTCTGTTAGTTGAGTTTCGTCGAACTAACGGCTGGCACATCGAAGGTATAAAGTCCGGCGCCTTGCATAAGTTGCGCGACGATCAGGAAGATCAGTTCGCCAATGCGCTGGACGGCTTCAGTCGCAAAATCTGGCGTGTTCCGCGTTCGCCGCAAGTGGCGCGTTATGACCTGGCGATCCTGCATGATCCGCAGGAAGCCTTGCCACCGTCCAACGCCCGCGCACTGGAGAACTTTGTGCGGGTCGGCAAAGGCATGGGCATCGATGTCGAGCTAATCGAACGCAAGGACTACGCAAGGCTGGCCGAGTACGACGGCTTGCTGATTCGCGAGACCACCAGTGTCGACAACCACACTTACCGTTTCGCCAAAAAGGCCGAAAGCGAAGGGCTGGTGGTGATGGACGACCCGACGTCGATCCTGCGCTGCACCAACAAGGTCTACCTGACCGATCTGCTCAACAGCCATCAACTGGGCATGCCGGCCACGGAAATTCTCTACAAGGAGCGGCCCGAAGATTTTGAGCGGGTTGGCGAGCGCCTGGGTTTTCCGTTGGTGCTGAAGATCCCGGATGGCTGTTTCTCCCGAGGCGTGATCAAGGTCGAGAGCCAACAGGCTTTGCTGGAGGCCACCGCCGAACTGTTCGAGCACTCGGTGCTGTTGCTGGCTCAGGAGTTCTTCTACACGGAGTACGACTGGCGCATCGGCGTGCTCAACCGCAAACCGATCTTTGCCTGCCAGTACTTCATGTCCAAGGGCCATTGGCAGATCTACAACCACAAAGCCAAGGGCCAGGACGTCAACGGCGAATGCCGCACGCTGGCGATCCACGAGGCGCCGCGCGCGGTGGTGGAACTGGCGGTGAAGACCGCCAACCTGATCGGCGACGGCATGTATGGCGTCGATCTGAAACAGGCCGGCGACAAAGTGGTGGTGATTGAGGTCAACGACAACCCGAACCTCGACGCCGGCATCGAAGACGCTTATTTGCAGGACGATCTGTATTCGCTGGTGCTGGAGGAGTTCGTGCGCCGTCTCGAGCTCAAACGTCGTGGCCAGGCCTGGTAACCGGCCGATGATCAACAGCTTTGCACTGAGCCACGGCGGGTTGCAGCGGGTCGAGCGGCTGGACGCCGAGGTGATGCTGTTCAGCGACCCCGACGCTGCCGAGCGCGACTTGCTGCACAGTCACTTCAAGCTTGATGAACATGCGTTGGCCTCGGCGCTGGATCCGGACGAGGTATCGCGGATCGAATTTCACCCCGATCACTTGTTCCTGATCTGGAAACGCCCGGAGAACTATTCCGGCGGCGGTAGCCTGGCCTTTGAGGTTTCGTCCTGCGGTTTGCTGTTTTCGCCGAGCCAGTTGCTGGTCATCGCCACCGACGACACGCCGTTGCACGGTATCGGTACACGTCAGCCACTGAACACACCGCTGGATGTGTTGCTGGACTTGCTGTTCAACAACATCCATCACTACCTTGGGCATCTTAAGGTGATCAAACTGGTCGCCCGGGAGTTGCAGCAGAAATTCAACGCCTCGATGCAGAACCAGCATCTGGTGCAGATGTTCAACCTCAGTGAAAGCCTGATCTATTACATCAACGCCCTGCACAGCAACGGCGCGGTGCTCACGCGGTTGCGCAATCACGCGGAAAAACAGCATTTCGGCAGCGAAGCGATCGGCCTGATCGACGACCTGATCATCGAAAACAACCAGTGCTACAAGCAGGCGGAAATCTATTCGACGGTGTTCTCCGGGCTGATCGACGCCCGGGGCAACCTGATGAACAACAGCATGAACAACCTGCTGCGCAAACTGACGCTGATCAACGTGGTGTTCTTGCCGCTCAACCTGATTGCCAGCATCGGTGGCATGTCGGAATTCAGCATGATGACCGCCGGCACGCCGTGGTGGGTGTCGTACCCGTTATTCCTGGCGGCGATGCTGCTGGGAGCGGGGGGGATGCTGTTCGGGCTCAGGCGTCTGGCGAAATGACCGGGGCCGGGCGTTTGCGATCCTGCAGACCCCGGACCACCAGGTACAGCAGCGGCCCGACGGACACAAACACCGCCGTCAGCAACAGATACGGCACCACTGACCAGCCCGACTGCCCGCGCTTGCGCGCATCCTTGTACATCCAGACGCCCGCCAGCGTTGCCAGCAGATAGAGATCGATCACCACTTGCGCGGTATCCGGCCGCGACATCAGGCTGATGCCGAAGTCGATCAGCGACTGTTCGGCCTGAAGCATCACGGAAACGGTATAACCGCTGAAGGCGATCAACGCGGTGAGGGGCAGGGCGACGGACATCATTGGGTTCCTTCCTTGGTCAGATGACTCGGATTTCCCGGCAGCAGCAGTTGCCAACGGACTTGAAGCGCTCAGGGCAGCAGGGGGCGCAGGAAGCTGCGCTCGTAGCTGACGATAAACTTCTTCTCGACCAGATCGGCCACCAGTGCCGTGCTTTCCGGGTCGGTCAGTGCGATGTGGCGATAGCTTTCGTAATCCGCCAGCGACGGGAAACTGAACAGGCAATACGCGATATTGCTCGCGCCTTCCGAGGGCAGGAAGTAGCCGTGATGCGTTCCGCCCAGCCGTTCGACGATGCCGAGCCAAGTCTTGGCGTAGGCTTCGAATGCGTCCAACTGGTAGGGATCAATCACGTATCTGACGTGGCAAGTAATCAATGCCGCTGCTCCTGTGCAAGTTACTCGGGAATGGCCACGCCGACTTTGTCTGAAGCCGACCAGATACGAAAGCGCACTTCAACGTCCTGCGGTGCATAAACCACGATTGGCAGCTTGCTGTTATAGCGCACGGTAAAGCCATCGCCGATCACCGGCACGAATGCGCGTTTTTTCTGGGTGCCGGGCGGGCAGGCCATCAGCGTGCTCATCGGGCCGCTGACTTTTTCCAGGCGGTAGAACGGATAGCCCCAGCCTTCGAGGTTTTTCTCTTCAAGGGTGCCGCCCAGGCGCTGGCGGTTGCAGTCGACCTCGAGGGTCTTGCCAGCGAGGATTTCGACTTTAAAGTTTTCTTCCTGGGCCTGTTGCGGCAGGTGGATGACCTGGCGCGTGAAGCCCGCTTCGGCCTTAGGATAAGGCGCGGTGTCTTCAAGTTTGGCGGCGTGGGTGAGGGTGGACAGGCTGGCAAGCATCAGACCGGCCGTCGCGTAAACAGTGAAATTACCCATTAAAGCCTCCTGGCGGGTGTACGTTGGTTGACGGGCATTCTCACTGCCATGGGCCATGAATGCAAACCGCCAACGGCTTGCAAAATGCAGTGCCTGCACGACCGCATCTTGCATTTTGCAACTGGCCAGTTGCCTGTCTTTTGGCCAAGCCATTGATTTGCAAGGCGGTGAATGCAACCTGATGAAAGGCACGTTTTATGCGTTGATTTGGTGCAGCGCACCGAGTTCGGGCGCCTACACTCCAATGGGCATTTCGCAATACAGCCGCTTGTCACAACCCAAGGAATTCAGCGGGGACACACCCGTGGGAGCCGTGGCAACGGTCGACGTGAATACTTGATTGGCAGTCTCACAATAAGGAGAGGTTTCGCCATGTTTCTGTCTGCCTTGGAACTCCGCAACATCATTGAAAGCAGTTTTCTACCGAAACGCTGCCAGTGCACGCTGTCCCCGGATCTGTCGATGACCGTCAAGGTGTATGGCGATCACCAGACCGATCAGGTTGAGCTGCTGGTGAGTGGCATCGATGCCAGTCATCTGAACAGCTGTCGCGAAATCAATGGCCTGATCGCCGGGTTGCGCTCGGATCTTGCGCAACAAACGGCAACCCATCATTCAGTGCCGCGATCCCGAGTCGTCTAACCGACTGTTTCACCCAGTTCGACCGTCACGCGCCGGGCCTGCAAGAAGCCAAGGCCCAGCGCGAACTCGACCAGCACCGCGAGCAAAATCCCGGGGCCGGCGTGGCCGTTGAGCCATTCAGCAAACCCCAGCACCGCCAGGCCAAAGCAGCCGACGATAAAGCCGTTGCTCAGCGCATTGCGCGCGATCGACACCGGCGCGTTGCGCACCAGATAAAACATCACTCCCAACGCTGCAAACAGCACCGCGCTGCGCCGTGCGACGAATCCGGCTGCCTCCGAATACTCAATGCTCCAGATCGCCAACAACACCTGCGGCGCCAGCCCCCAGGCCAGGGAAAGCAGAAAACACAGAGAGAAGGTGATGGTCGAGAGCGTGCGAAACGACAACTGCATGGCGAATCCTTGCGGCAGTGAGGAGGGCCCCGAGCATACCCCTCGAGACCCGTGCTCGCCTACCGCAAAGCCGCAAATCAGAGCTTACTGTCAGTTTTGGAAACTGCAGGCGTCAGATAATTTCCTGTAACTAATTTCTTCCGGTTTACCGGTGTTGTCGAGGTATTTCATGTCGGCGGTGATGACCTTGCACTCCTGCGTCGGCGGCTCCGTCAGGGAAACCACTTTGGCTACATTGTAGTGGTCTAATGAAACCGGACACCCATTTAGGCGAGAATGCTCGCCAGATCGAGGTGTCAGATGACCAAACA
>NZ_JBJXHJ010000040.1:0-21539 GCF_046487845.1 Pseudomonas sp. PHC1 | reverse complement strand
GTTGTTTGGTCATCTGACACCTCGATCTGGCGAGCATTCTCGCCTAAATGGGTGTCCGGTTTCATTAGACCACTACAATTGGCTATCGAGCGCATGCCCGTCAAGCAACTCAGCTAACCACTCCCGATTAACTTTGGAACCTCCTGCCAGCAGCGCTAGGCGCACATCAGCTACATCTTGGGCCGTCCCTAGGTCAATAACGGCGCGGATTGCTGCCAAGCGAGTATGTTTGTGCTGAGCATCGAGGGCAAATTGCTTAGTCTCTGCAAGTGCACCCACCACCTCGCCCTGCCATACCATTCTTAAAAGGAACCAGGCGATGTCATCGTTGGAGCGGTAAAGCGTCAGTAGTTCTTTGATGTCGTCAGTGAGATCGTGGTGCGCGAATCGCTGTACGGCTGAATAGTCAGTCATCGTCCAGCTGTGAGCCGGCTGCGCCAAGTGCTCACACGCTTTACGCAGCACCCTCCGACGCGTAGTCAGTGGAAGCCGTCCAGGATCCCCCCCCTCAAAAAAAACATCCGGAGCTACCTCTTCTAGCCGAGTACAAATGCGATCATCCAACAGCGCCAACCAAGGTAGAACTGGACGCATCGAGGGATTGATAACCTCCAACCCATATTGTGTACGGAAGAAAAGGTTCTCGATTTTGACCCGGGAACCTGCGCCACGTATCAGCTCGTGGAGCCATTCCGCTGTTAGGTATTCTCGGACAGTGCGATGGTGAAAACGAACCGTTCCATAGATGCCCGGCTCGAAAATTGGTCGATTCATCAAAGCTGCTGATTCTGTGTCATTCCAATCCGTCAGCACGTCGCGAATGGGGATCCCACTTTTGTTGGTCTCACCATCAGGAGGGACGCGGATCGCAGACGTTTGCCCTAATGTTGTTGCTGCTGCAATTAAGCGCACGCCTTCTCTGAGCCGATCTGGAGCAATAGGCTTAGATTCGGCGCGATCTTGATCACGCTCTTCAAGGCGGCGATTAATGCTGCTTTTCATGAGCTCCAAGCGCGAGCCTATTCGATGGTGCTCGAGCCAAAAGTCGACGAGTTCCAGGAAGTCCAGAGGACGCGTGGTTAACGACCATGCTTCCTTGCGCTCAACTGCGGCCCGAAACGCTTTGATGTCTTGGACGCCAGTGGCATTTAAGAAGCGATCAATCTGCTCGTCATGGATGTCGTCCAACGTCACCAAGAGGAAAGGCGTATCTGGCTCGGTTTTGTATGGAACCGTTTGCACAACGCCCTCAAAACCATCAGTAGTTTTGGAAGATACTTGCCGAGCTACGGGCCCAAAAGCAAAAGCCTTTTCACAGGTCGCAAGATCCGTCTTTGCGCGCCATGCAGTGCTTCGCCCAGTGATGATTATGTGCACCCGGCTCAAAGCGTTTTGGGTCAAACGGCCAAGTTTTCGGATCGCGCGCTCGAAATCTTTCGGATCATTTAACCGAGCCTCGTCGACTGAATCCATCAGGAGCCAGCCCTCTGCATCTGAAGCGAGCCAGCTCTCGAACTCATCAAACGTCCCCACCTCGAAGGCGTCCTCCAAGTCTGAAGTAACGTTCTCAATACGAAGAAAAAACGAGGTTTTGCCTTGGCTCCGGAGCTCGTAAGCGACGTTTCGAATCTCAGCAGTTTTACCTGATCCCGCCTCGGACAGCAGTATCACTCGATGATGAGTTAGCAAGTCTGGCCAGCGGAGCTCCCCCTGCCGGGTATGCCTACCGCTTAGGTCTACATCGTCAGACACATCAGCATCGAGAGGGATTTTGGAGAAGGTGCGATCAAGGTCAATGAAGGCGTCCGAGTGCTGGGTCATAGCAAGTCTCAAAACAGGTCAGGAGCAGCGCCGACGTGGGCTGTCGAGGCTCTACCATCGTAACTGAAATAAAACCTGAGTCGTCTGCAGTAGTTCAACTCAGATACTCGGTAAGCGTCAGCATGCTTCTGTCTTGTCTTATCCTCGCCATATGGCCTGGCAAGTGGTATGAAATTCACCATCTCCATAAACGTCGGTGACGATTTCCGGTACTACGGATGCACTCTGATTGAAAAAAGTCGCAGCTTCGCTTGATCGACCTTGAGCACACAGAATTTTTGTAGCGTTAATTGCTATCAATCGGCGAGTCTTGCTCTCACTTGGGTTGAGCTTCCAAGCATGGCTTATGCTGGCTAACGCAGTAGTAAACTGGTTTGTGCGAAACTCTGAGTACGCTTTGAAATTCCACGCCAAAGGATCGTTAGGATTATGGTCAACCGCAGTGTTGAAATTTCGCAATGCGCTCTCGTAGTCACCTTTGCGTACGTGCGACCGCCCCTCGGCCATTCCAGGCGCAAACTCCTGATGTCCTGAGGCGCTTACAGTTCGAGAGGTGACGACCAATGGTGGTACAGAGCTTTTTACTTCAGCAGCATTTTGTTGCGTCGTAGCGACTCCGTCGACTTTTTGAGCACTGGAGCGTTGTAATGCGAGTTCACGCCTAATCGTACGAACCTGGGCTATCAGAGCATCTGCGTCCACTGGGAGAGCAAGCCTTGCCAAAGCAGTCAATCTAAACTCAGCGTCAGGCTCATCTGCCATGATCATGTCTATGTGATCTTGCAAGAATTTGACTCGGGTAGCATCTCTAGAGCGCTCGATCTCGCTCTGCTTTAGTTTGAGATCATCTGCCCTCTGCATTTGCTCCACCTCCTGCCGGTGGGCTTCAAGCTTCAGACGAGCTGACTCATTGAGGTAGCTAGACGTTGCAGGGATGATTACTACAACCACGCTAACAAAAGCGCCTACCCATAAAACTGTTCGATTGTGACTGCTTTCCGACCTAAATCTTGTAGCTTCGAGACGAAGCCTGTCACGTTCGATTCCTTGGTTGGAAGTATCCTGATCCAAACGTGTTTCCCCAGATGGACAATAGGTGAAGGTAATAGCACTAGGCTACCCACACCGATATCGCATTGCCACTCAAGTAGATGCACTTCCTTGATCAGTTCGGCGCATGGTCGGAAAGCGGATGGCCGTGGCTGATCCGTTGGGCGCCAGATCGCGCTGGGCCGACATCCAGTGATGCAGTGCTTTGGTGATCGGCACGGCCATTTCCTGACGTACTGGCCAACAGTCTTCCACTCATGCGCCACGCTTGGCGCTCGACCCCGTACAAGCCGTTGATCGAGTGCGGCGCTTGTTCGACCAACTGACTTTTGTTCGCCACGTTTAGATCGAAAGATCTGCGACGGGCGTGGGCCATGTAGCCGATTTAAGTGATGCCCTGATCAAACCGGCTTTGTAGCCTGCTAAGTCATCACAGACCAGCTTGCCGTTCTAGTCGCCTAGGAAGTTGCGCACATGCTCGCCGGCACGGCTTGTACTGAAGATGTACACCATGGCTTTGAGCGCCGAAAACGGCGTAGTGTTGTAGGCCCACGGGGTTTTACTCTCGCTTGGTACATGCATTTGCACCGGTGTTTCATCGGCATGAATCAAGCATTGGTTCTGCACGTTTTGAGGATGGCATCGAGTTACAGAACAGTGCGTTGGATACCGGTTAATTAGGACTTTTGTACCCAGGCGCGAACATGGAACTCTCGACCCCATAGAGGGCTAGGGGATCTTGGAGCCATAAACGATAAGCCTTGTCGCCAATACTGTGATCTGGAGAGCAATCTACATGGTATTGCTGCAGGACGTAACCGGCCATAGCGGCGCGTACACGGAGCTTGAGCACTCCTTCATGCATCTCATAATCGCGCTTAACAATCTCTGTAGAGTCTTTATCTGGATGTGGAACAAGAGGAAGCTCAAGCATCCGATTCCACTGGTCATCCTGCTTCGGCATCTCTTCCTCTCTAGGTCTGTCTCCTGACTGGATCTCAGCCTGCCCGATTCGAGTGAGGACAAAATCTCCGAACTTACGACGCCTCCGATCAAATGCTCGGACATGCCACCGCAGACCATCACAACCGATAGCGAAAGGGACGATTTCTCTCTCTGACTGACCTGAGCTAGAGGTGTATGTAATCTTCACCACACGCTTTAGGTGAATTGCCCTTGTGATCGGCGCAAGGACTTCTACCTTAGGCTTGCTGAGAAGCGATACTGATTCGTGTGGTATCAGCGGCTTCTCATCGGAATCCATTCCATAACCAAAACCCTGTGAAAGCGCTGTGAGTACGCGTTCAGGTGAATGGACAGTCAGTGGAGAAAACGTTTCTCGAATCACATAGTGCTTAGTCACCGAGTCCAGTTCAGTATTTTCAGGTGCAATCTCCTTGTACTGTCCGAAATCTCGAGTTGCCGCCGCTCCCCCCACTCCAAATCTTTCCATCAGATCCGTCCGCGAGACAACCCCTGTGAAATACAGGCGGAAGTCTATGTACGCCAGTCGTTCCCGCTGCGCTTGGCTGTACTCGCTCAAATCAATCATGTGCTCTCCGTCTAACCGTCTAATTTCTTGCTGTCTTGCTGTCTTGCTGTCTTGCTGCCTGCTTGGTGCTTGGCCGCACTTCCCAACCCGAAACATCAACGCTAGGCGTGCATTCATCGCCAGCATAACACAGGATCATTTGACGTAATCAAAATGATGATGTTATAATTTGATAATGGACACTATAGATCACCCTCTATAGCATCTCAGGTGATGCAGAAGGATGACTAAGAAAAGCAGGAAACGTCAGAAACAAAAAGGCCGATCAAGTTCGTACCTTGATCGGCCTTCGGGAAAAGACGTCTGAACAGGCTCCAGATGTCTCTCGCGCTTTGTTGAGAAGCATTGCGATGTTAGCCCCTGTGGGCTTCTTTCGCAAGGTAGCGAGTTCTGTGTTCGAGCCTACCTCAGAAGGAGACATCTTATGTCCCAGATTGAGATGTTCGACAAGCCCGATGGCGAAGGTGAGGTCATCTACCGCATGACCATCACCACCAAAACCGGGAAGGTGATTCGACGTGCGAACGGTCAGCCGTTTCGTATCGTCATTCGCCCTAAAGCAGCCAAGTGATTTGACTGCTTAACAGAGCTCAGGGCACACAAGTGCCCTGCCCTCTCTCGCTTCCAATGAAGAAATTCCATGAGTCTAGATTTCTATGATCGTGATCGGATTTCGATAGCGTATACCGATGACGATGAACATTTGTACTCGTACTGCGGTCGTCCCGTAGCCTACATCCATGAAGGCTGCATTTACTCCTGCGCTGGTCACCATCCAGGTTGCATATCTGATGGAGTGATCCGCGACAATCATGGCCACATTGTGCTTTACACAGCTGACTCTAGAGGAGTTTGTGTGAAGTCGTATCGTCTACCAGCCCCACAGAAAGGTATCAAGCAGATGCGACACCTCAAGTGTCGACGACGCGCTAAGCATGAAATCCCTTATCGCCTCTCTTGATGGTCGCGAATACCTAGCACGAAGTTTTCACTTGAAGTAGCAATTATAAACCTCCACTCAACTGATTTTTTTCAGTGAGTTTGAGAAGAGCTTAGCGCTTGATAGCTGATGAGACACCCACCCGTTTTTGGCATTAGAGGCTAGGAAATGGAAGATCTCGCTACAAAAATAATCCCCTTGGTACAGACGCTTGTTCCTGGCTTTCTGACCACCATGATCTTCTATTGGTTGGCAGATGTTAAAAAGCCCGGGCAGTTTGAGCGCACAGTTCAAGCACTGATCAGTACGGGGCTGATCACGATGCTGGTATCAGGCATCAAGCCCGTGCTGCTCTACATCGGCGAGCACCATTTTCAGCTGGGGCAGTGGACGGTTCAAGTAGAAGGCGTTTGGGGAATAGGCTTGGCGACATCTCTAGGCCTATTG
This sequence comes from Pseudomonas sp. PHC1, assembly GCF_046487845.1. Classification (NCBI taxonomy): domain Bacteria; kingdom Pseudomonadati; phylum Pseudomonadota; class Gammaproteobacteria; order Pseudomonadales; family Pseudomonadaceae; genus Pseudomonas; species Pseudomonas sp. PHC1. Next base: position 15,729 of record NZ_JBJXHJ010000040.1, on the reverse strand, counting down.
CTAGCCTTCGCTTCGAACCACGACTATCTGTACAGATTTGGCAGATGGTTGACTTTGACGTCTCGCTCTTCGTATCCCGAGTGGATTTATGCCTTCCGTAAACGTGAAGGCAAAAGCGTGGTACTTACGCTGCTTGATGGACGGCGATTATTCGGGTACCCGGCAGTATGGCCAACCGAGCCTAAAGATGGCCACTTCCTTATCACACAGCCGAGCTGGATGAACGAGAAAAATGAGTGGGTGGACACGCCTGGCATCGAGAGTTATTTGATTGCAAACAGTGACGTGTATCTAGTCGAATTTTTGGAGCAGGAGACCGAACGTGAATAGCGGAAATGAGCCAAGACAACACGTACTCGAGCAAAGAGCTGGTAATGAGGGAATGAATGTGAGCCCGCCAGCACCGGCTAACATTCGTCCCAAAGCACCACCACCTGCGCCCCCGAAAGCCCCAAAAAGATAGAGGTCAGAAATGTTCGAAGAAAGAGGGATATCACCTCAACCACGTAGGCCGAGCAGCGAAAAAGTAAACTCACCGTGGCCATCTGCCCAACGACCAGCCACGCCTCCTAAAGCCCCCCCTCCACCAATCAAACGGTGATACACATGACAAATCAAACAGGCGGTAAGGTTCACGTGAACGATGGAATTAGCAAGCAGACCACTAGCCAGAGGCCTGCTGCTCCGCCCCCACCGCCGCCTCCAAAAAGGTGAAATGCGTCCGCACAGCTTTGCAGCGAGAATTATTGATGCCCTTCGGGTGTGCTGCCTAAATATTTACGATACCGGCATACCCGAAGTTGATGCTTGAAAATCAATAGCTTAATCTCGATCATGCCATCATTAGCTCAACAAGGAGTGATAGATGTCCGTATTCATGGTGACATGGAGCTTGAACAAGGAGCACGGCTCCTACGCCTATAACCAAGCACGAACCGCGCTAATTCAACATCTGGATCGTTATCAGAACGTCACAGATCACGGGCTGGAGTCTGTACGATGGGTTAGCTCGAACTATACAGCGGAACAAGTGTGCGTAGACCTGAGGAGTAGGCTCGATCCGAATGATCGGCTTTTTGTCACGCAGGTTTTTGCCGGCGCTCATCAAGGATGGCTGGACAAAGCAGTATGGGATTGGATCAATGCTAGGCTTTAGCCATGCGCGAACGCTCATTTAACAGCGCTCCCGGGCATACTGTCTAAGAGGCTGTAGATTCTGCAGCGGCGTTCCCTTCGCTAGTACGCTAGTGATCAGAGCAAGTGACTGAATCGTTTGTTCGAAACTCCGACACAATCTGACAAACTCTATGGTGCGCGAATGCCTGAAATGGCGGCGCCTACGATTTCACCGCCTATGTTGGATGCAGGATTTTATTACCTATCTGACGTCTTCTTGTTTCAAATTTCCAGCATAAAACCTAATTGTCTTGAACAGCGTAGCAGGACACCGCAAGGAAGTTGATCATGCGCAGTGATGCCAACGAAGCACTCCCCCCAGCCAAGGCAGAGATTCAAAATCCAGTACCCTCCCCAAAAAAGCCCAGCTTCTTTGCTTCTGAGTGGGGCTCGTTTCTACTCGCGTTAGCTAGCGTATTCAGTGCTGCTTTCATCTCCGTCTGCAGCGGCCCGATCCTTACGGAGCTTGGCCGCCTCACAGATCTAAATTTTCAGGAAAGTTTTAAGCACACCCTCGGTGCTCTTGTGCTCTCAGTTATCGCTCTATGGCTGGTTTATCGACGGGAGCGCGCGTTAAGTGCGGTCACGGAAGAGAAGGAACGCCAGAATGAAGTGATGCAGGTGAACTTGCGTAAGCAGAATGAGGAAATGGAAAGTAGATTGACCTACCTTCCCCCTCGACAATTCATCCAGGAGTATGTAGACACCCAGGCCTCCATCGGGCAGCTACGCAGAGCATCCAAAACTGACCCCACCATCAACCGCGAAAAAGTGGCTGAACATATGCGCTCCATGTTGGACAGCATTCTCGCGCTGACAAGGCTGTGGGACGGGGTATCAGGCACCAATAAGCATGTTGCTTACCAGGCTAACATTATGAGTGTTTTTCCTAAGGATGAGGTGGAGCTGGACAGCCTTGTGCTCCCGCAGCAGATGCCTGAACCAGAGGAGGTGTATCAGGAGGAAGCAGAGAATCAGGCTAGTGAGGGGGCTACACAATTTGCAGGCATCGCTGGTGAGTCGAGTGCGGGGGCTCAGACCCAAATCAATTCAGCATCATCCGAAACGGCGCGGGTTCGACGTTTCACCCGTGAGGTTTGGGTTATGCATGACCATTTTTTTCTGCACAACCAGAATTACGAGGTGGCACTGCAGCGCTGCTCAGGCATCCTATTTCTAGAAGATGAACTCACAACTACTTCATCAGGCGGTGATCGAGCAGATACCGGACTTGACCAAGTATGCCTACCCTACACCCTGGATATGGACTTCGATGCTGAGTTCCACCATCCCAATCTCCCTGGAGCGCCGCGCGTTGCATCGTCAGGACAGCCCGAGTACATCTCCAATACATCAAACGTGGTGAACAGTTGGGTTACCGCCCAACGTGAAGAAGTCCGCGAAATAAATGGACGGTATGAGCAAAAAATCGCTAGGTATTATCGTGACCTGAAGCATGCAAAATCGATCCTAAGCTTACCGGTCTTTCATGATGATGAGCTAATCGGCGTCTTGAACGTGAGCCGCAACGCTGAGAACATGCTGCTAAACGCAGATAGAGCTGATCAATTCGCCCAATTCATGGTTCCGGTTTGCTACCATCTAGGCAAGATGTTAGCGTTACTGAAAACTACTCGTGATTCCTGACGTACCGATGGGAGGTTTGTCATGACCAGTGAGGTTCGCGTTACTCTGGTTCGCAAAGCTTGTGCTGCGAAACCTAAAACACGCCCTAAGACTGCCGAGGAGATCAGCAGAGAGCTGTCTGCTCGTGCCCGCAGAATTTTGGCTGGCGAGATTCTAGAATCGAATGCTAAGCATTTGAATAGCTACTGAGCCTCCCCACACAACGGAGCCGCCATTAGGCGGCTTTTTTGTGTCCCACAATTTGATTTTCTGCTGCCTGAGAGACATTGCTATCACCAGTTCTGAACGTTCGGGTACGCAAGGGGTATTTGAACGTCGCAGTGCACAGTGTCGCCATCGTCTATCATTCCCTTCGGACTCCACTCAATCATCGCTAGCACCGCTTGGGGCCCCGACGAAGTGGTGCTGCGTAGGCTCGGTTCACGACAGCCGCCCGCTAAAGCGGCCCTCCAAGGCATTGACCAAGTCCTCCTCCCTCCGCCACATGCTGAGAGAGGCCATGCTGATGATCGCCAAGCGTCTCGTCGAGATTCTTGCTCCCCATCGCACCAAGACAAGATTTAGTTCGTATCACGCTCCACTGTGGCAACGGCTGCGGGAGCCTGGGCCCCCTCTTTCAGCTTCGCACGATGTCGTCGGTCTTGACCGCGCTGCCGCGAGACTTGCTGCTTCGCATGCATAGCTTGAGTCGCGGTTACAATACCGGCTGGTTGACCACTCAAGTCCAAGCGCGGTGCATTCTCCACCATGCTTGCCCAGTACCGAGTTCCCCGGCACCAAGTCGAGATACCCAGCTTCAGCTGCTCAGAGGTTAACCCGAGTAGCCCTAGGTGCTGCTCAGCATCCTTAAGAATGCCTTCTTTAAGCGGAACCTTTGGGGCCGGGTTGACAGGGAATGCCAGTGGAAAATGCTTCTGTAACGGCCAGATCGCTTCCACCGCTGGATCCTGAATACGAGGCTTAACCTGCGAGGAGGACTTGCGCTTAGGCTGTTTCGCGCTATCTGACTTTTGCGGCTCTTTTTCAGCCCGCAGGCGGTCACGGAGCTCAGCTAGTTGTTCAAAACCCATCGTTATATTCACTGCTCGAAGGTTGATTGCGGGTACAAGGATATTCCATGCAGCGCGGTTCAACATACCACTCTCAAAAAAGTACCGAATCAGTATCGTCTTGAAGGCGACACTGCTTGCTAATCTATCTGAAGTCACGTGCCCAAGGATCGGTTATCTAAAAGCCTTATAAATCAGCAATATAAATCTGAAGCCTCGCTCAGCCAGGTCGATAGCCTAGTGAGGGATTTCCTAGGCGACCCTCCAGTGTCGACTCGCTCGATTGCAGTACGCCTGGCTGTTTTCTACTGAGAGCTATTAGCTGATGACTGATACACCTACGAATAATCCGACCTCCGACAAGCACGAGGGCCTTGCCAGAAAACAACTCATCTCCCAGATCGCACTCAACTGTGTTTCGATCATGGCGGTGCTGATTGGGGGTGTTTGGATTGCCTTCAATGCCCTGTACGTGAAACAGGAAAAGCAGATTTCCGCCTACACCCTTCGGGAATTCGAACAGAAAACAAACCTCGCGCCACATGTGAGATCGAAGGTGACCGCGACGGTTGGTGAACCACAGGGTAATGCTGGTTCGATTGTACAGGTGAGAGTAGAGCTTTCAAATCAGGGCACTGATGCGCAGCGGGTAATTTTGGATAACGGGGCTCTGTCGGTGAGCAGCATCGTCTTTATGGGCAGCATGCCTCAATTCATCGGAGAAGTACCCATGGGCAGTACTCGCTTTGAAGGCGTCCTGAGGCGAGTGGGCGGCTTCATTGATATCGGAGCGGGAGAGACCTACGACATCAGCTACATCTTCCGCCTGAAATCGCCTGGCACATACTTGGTGAGATTTCTCGCCAAAATGCAGAGCCCCTACTTGGACATGTACAAGGAAAAGGTAGGAACGCCAGCGTTGCAGGATTACTCGGTGGGCGACGACCAATACATCACCGTGCCACAGTCTCACTAAAGAAAACTTGACGCACTCGCTGCAGGGTATGTTTGCTGGTTGATGCGATACGACAACGCTTTTTAAGGACAGACGACTAGGGCGGGAGATACGGCGCGAGAGAGATTTCATCCACGCCGCCAATCGACTCGAGACTCTCTCCGGACGAGCTCAGCGATCAGATCATCGCTGCCCGAGAATAGTGCTAGAGCTTGGTGCGCCAATCTTGAGTCAAATCCGCATTCGAGGAAGTAGTGCTTCAAGGCGGTTAGAGAGCTTGGTCAGCACGCGACACACAGCTCGATACCATCGAGAACATTTATGTCGTCGAGCACTCTGGGGCTTCCTGGCAAGAGAGAAGCGCGTGCCCACAGCGCGTTTCGTCTGGCCATCTCTCGATAACTGAACTCTTCGCCACTACTCATCGCAATCAATCTCCAACCGACTTAGAGGCTGCAGTCAGGCGCTGGTAAAGCTCAGCAAGAAGTCTGGCATCGAGCAAGGCATGGTGTGGAAGCTCGGGAAGGGCTGTGTCACCGATGTCGTCGGCTTCAAAATGCCTGAACAAATGGATCAGATTGATAGGCCTGCTCTCCACATTGCTCGGCCACTTGTGATCGACATATGCAAGCTGACAAAAAAACTCCCAGTCCCATTCTGGAGCGTCCGAGCATACCTCCAGTTGGCCTTCAATACTGCAGAGGAAAACCCTCAGCGCAGCTTGGGCATCAACGAGTGACATTCCGTAGCGAGGCAGATTCAACTGCGGCAAGATATGACGGATTACAAAGTCACTGCAGTCTTCGACCTGATAGGTATCGGTCAGCTCTACATAGAACTCGTCACTGGCCTCCGAGACCATTGCCAAGGAAATAAGCTTTGTATCTTGGTTGAGCTGAGTGAACTCACAGTCCAAAAATAGCTTCATCGCCCCCCCCATGTGAGGTCTCATTCTAGAGCTCTAAGTAAAGGTTAAATGGAGAATCGCATTGCGCTTCGGCCGTAAGGGGGAGCTCTGTACGGGCTCTCACGGTCTTCCCGCACCCCTGCCCTTCAACACATCCAGCCTTCGCTTTACCCCCCACTTTTTGGCCCAAAACGACGGCCTGCTCGTAAGCTAGGATAGCTTCGCTCACGATTGCAAAACTGGTGAGTTAACGCCTCCGGATGATGCCATGGAGAGGTGGAAGTCCAACAATTGCAGCCAGCGCCTTCGAAACGACCACATAGACATAGTTGTTCTGGCTCGCTTGCGATGTATTCACACTCCCATCTCATTACATTCAAAGTCGGGTTCAAAAAATTCTTCCCAAGCCGCACTAGCAGTTAGCGACATTTTCCTCTCCAAATCACCGAAATTAACGCCAAACTTATGAATTAATCGTTCTTAGCAAAAACATCTACTGTCCCATCTTGCGTCACAGCCTTTTATTGCATAGCCTAAAAAAAGGTCTCCGACCTGGGCCAGCACACCCGAGATTCTGTCAGCTCAAGTGCAGCATTACCCGCCCCTATCTCCCTGAAAGTCCTGGGCGAGCACAGGTGTAATTGACAGACGAGTGCAATCGCGGAGGAAGACCTCCACCTAGGCCAACTTTCATTGGAGAAATCTATGCACCCTGCTGTCCGTACAACGGCTGAATTGGAGCAGCTATTTCGCTCCGTTCACGCAGACGTCACGCTCCACTTTGCGCTCAAATACGATCATTTGCGGCAAGGCCTGTGTGCTGGCCTTGGCTTTAAAAGCCATGCAGCTTTGGTGGCGGCGCTGAAGACCAGCGAGCTTGTGGACGTCAGTGGTTTTAACCACCTGGCACTGATTGAACGTCTGCAGGCAATCGGTAATTCCCACGAAACGGCTGAAGCTGTAAGTTCGATCATCGACGGGCGCCGCCTGAGCATTACGATCAAAAAGCAACCTCAAAACCCTCGCCACAGCAACACCTCATACTACCTCGAGGTCATCCCCCAAGATGTCTCTGCAGGCGTCGTCACCTCGCCCTTCTTCTTCATCATGCCGCTTTTCGGGAATCCCGATGAGGAGCCGCCCTACCAAGTTGACTCGGCAGCTTTCTACCGCCATAGCAGTGAGTTTTCGGCTACCCGCCCGCGTGGCCGTGGCCTCCTCACTGTCGAGGGTACTGATGGCAAATGGTTTGGCGGCCTTTTCATTTACGATCCCAACCAACAGCTGGAAGATACCAACTGCAAGCGGACAGTTTCCGCCGCACTAGCCCGCAAAATCTTGCCTGCGATTTCCCCTCGCTTTAATTGTCAGCTCTACAAACCTGACGGCTACCAGAAGGAAGCTTGGAAGCTGCGGGTGAGCCTTGGGAATTATGCTCGGGAGAAACTGGGCAGCAGTTCGCCTGTGCTGGAAATCCCGAGCCAGAAAGCTCGTCGCTTTTCGCCGGATGAGGGGTATCGCTTTTCTGCGGACAAGATGCAGTTCAAGGATGGCTTGCTTGAAGCACACATCTACTCCAACGGGATCTCCGAGGATGAGAACCCCACATCCATCGACGCAGTGCGGGCGGAGGTAGTCCGGTCTATCCATCTGGCACTTGCTGCTCTCGGCGTCAACATCCCACCTTACTGGAATGCATAGATAGCCCTCGAGAATGAAAGCCTTGATGAAGAGAGAAAGAAAATGAACATTCCCTAAGAGTGAAAGGGAGAGAGCTGAGGGAGGCGCCCCCCCCCTCAGCCGGTCTACCGGATCGTCACAGCTCAGCACGATCACATGCCTCACTGGTAACGGTTCAGCCTAGACAATTGCACCGTAACATAGATCCAGCGCGAAGAGGGAGTAGACCTGCCCGCTGCTAACGGAACCAGCGCCTGAGCGAATCTCATAAGGAAGAAATCATGAGCACGATCGACTTGTGGCTGACCCTTGCAATTGAACTGATCCGGTTAGTTCATACTGTGGTTCTTTTAGCCTTTCAATAGGCGAATCTTAAGGCGCGGGGGCGATGTACCGCCCGCGCCGCAAGGTCTCATTCGGCACTTAGCTCAGGAGTTCAAAATTGCTCCACAGCTATTCACGCGGCTACCGTCAGTCACTGTGTTGAAGTAGGCAGCCTGAAACTCTAGCTCAATGCCCCTAACTGGTTAGGCTAATTCTCAGCCATCGCGGAACAAAACAGAACGGGTAGTCCAACGCTTCGTTCCAGCTTACGTAGAGCTCGTTTTTAAGGTTTCAGCCTCCGACATGTGTAACCCTGCTTGAGCGCACGCCGCAGTACGTCCTTAGGTCTGAATTCATGGAGTGGAGTAGAGCCGTTTGAAAGGCCACCTTGTATTACCTGATCGAGCTGAATGACCAATTGCGAACAAAAATGCTTCTCGACATCAGTTTGTAGAAACTTCGGCAAGCCTAATTTCTCTAAAACAATATTAAATCTTTCGGGACGAGCACAGATATAAATAACTAGAAACAATAGAATCATCAGAAAATTATAAACAGCCAAAACAAGCCAAGGTGTATCAACGACTCGAATTAAAGTGGCATGTACCATTATCAAGCAAAGCAGCCAAACCCAGAAGCCAGTCCTGACGACTCCGGAGGTGAGGCTTCGAGGTAAGTTATACCCTGGTCGCCGGATGCCCAATGCCGACGTGCGCAGCAGACCAACCTGAGATGCGGTTAATGCAGTGGGCCTTTCCAGTAGGTAAACCTTATGATTATCATCTAAAAATTTAGAAACCAATTTTGGACATGTTCCCGTGGGAACAGACTCAATTACTCTGCAACATGAAATTGCCATTGCAACGTGGCTTACGCTGCTCACGGTTCCAATCCTTATACCCCAACTCGTCCACGTATTGGCAGACGATACTAGCAAATCTCCGGCCTTCATGACGTCGCTTCCATTTTTAAGAATCGTGGAAATTGATTAACACTACTTACGCGATGCATCTGTTGGAGTCGCGAGCGCGAATGCTAAAAATTTTCAGGTAGCGACGCCTCTTCGCCCCATCGATATATTTCCTCACCCAAAATCCTCTTCAAGAAGTTTAAAGTTATATGATACTTGACTGCCGCCGGGCTCATGAAGTCATTTTTTACGGCGTACATTTCGGCCTGCTCTCGAATAAATTTGAATGCCAAAATATCGTTCGGAAATTCCGGCGCATCGTATAGCGAATACGGCGTAGGGACGTCGCCTACGAGGTACAGGTCGTACCATCCGCGCAGCTTGATGAATGGATTGAGCAGCAGAACATCATCTTCCCTTTTCAACCAAGCCCTTTCTTGCTCCCAAGAAGCAATCGAACCAGGATTGCTGTGTTCATATGGCATCCATGCGGAAGGCAGAACTGTGATGCCAATCCACTTTTCGCTCTGCTCCGCTTTATAAGCCTCAATCAAAGCCTTACCAAAGTAGACTTGATGCCGTCCTGTGGTATCAAGATCCACCTCAAACTCCCCGAAAGAAATTGCCCCCCGTGCAGGAATTCCTTTTGCCAAAAGGGCTGAGAGCAACATTGAGCCTATCGCATAAATGTCTAGAAAAGCCCAGTTCGCATATCCTTTAGGCTCTTGGTAGAAAATAAACGTGTCGGAAAAATAGATAGTTTTGAAGAGTCCATTCATTTTTTCCCAATAACCAAAAGCCTTTAGAGACTCATCGATTACGCCATAAACCTCCTGAACAGTTTTAGTCTCGACCAACTGGCTAAACCCCAAAACATCCAAAAATAGCAGACAACGTCCATCAGGAGATACAATTTGATTAGTCATAATAAAAATTCTTCGCCTCGTATTTAACTCGCACCAAAAACCTCAGGCAACTATTGTTTGAAACACCCAGCTAGAGCATTAGTTACATCTAAACCACTCAAGCCATCTAATCTCTCCAACTTCACCTTCAGACCCGCCCTGACGTAGGTCATTGTCCCATGGCTGTAGACGTGAAAATCAACCGCCATGGTAAAGTTGAATGTTGATCACTTTGATCATTTATCTAAGGCTGCGTTAGGCTAGACGGGTGACCTGTCGAAGCATGGTGGTCATTTTTCACCTAAATAGCCGCATACCATCGCATACACTGCAGGCTCCTGAATGTAAATAACAGCCACACTCAAAAGGATCATCCCAAGAATTGCGGAGACCAGCCCTCTCAAGATGCCAAAGTCATTAACCCCTCTCTGGAGTTTTACTGAGCAAACGGTAAATGCAAGATAAAACACGCCAATTAAAAAATTCGACGTCTTGGAAACAGAGCTTGCGGATATCGCTGCAGTGACATTCACTCCAAACTCCCCAAGCTCACAACTATGCGCTAAAGCGGTCATTCTCGAGCCTAGCGCTGGCATCTCAACGATCTTCATGAAGACTAGGCAAATCGAGATATAAAAAAATGAGTTAATCGTGGAAAACAGCGACCCCTTTCCGAAAATTAAACGTGCACCTAACCAAAAGCAAGCTCCATAGAGGATCAGAAACATGCAATTCAGGACAACCATGACGGATAAAAAGTCCTTGCTTATTTCTATCCCAACCCCCTTCAGCGAGGGAAAACTTAGTAGTGACAATGCTATTGCCATTACTAGCCCGATCAAACTGGCTTGCGCACACCAGTAATTGCGAAGCTTCATATCTTTAAAGAATTCGGCCGGAGTGATGATAGATCGCTGTAGATCTTTAGCCCCAGCCACGAGCGTAGGAAAAACACTCTTGATCATTGAAAATATACCGTCAGACACGCATAACTCCTTGTTAAATTAATGAATATACTTCATCGGCGGCACTCACCGATTCCTTAGCTAAACTTCAAATTTTTTTTCATCGATCTATTTTTGAGAAAAACACTCTCAGCCCGCAGTATTTGTCATAACGTATGGAAATACACAAAGCGCTTAAAGTACGGTTATGACTTACATCCACTAGAACAGTGCGATCCTTCAGCCGCACCCAAACGTCATTGATGAGGCGCCATACCACGAACTGGGGTGCCCTCCGCTTAACCGAATCGGCGCTCATAAATTCAGGAAAGCCCTCATCGCCTAGCCGCTCTTCTACCTTGACCTCAAACGTGTCACGCATCAGCACTGCATAACAGACAGGCCGCCATCAACTTTCCACATCCTGGAAGCACCAAGGGTGGATCGCATTTCCTTTCATATTTTGATCGAGAATCCGGCGTGGCTAAGGTGTCATTGGCTGGCATTCTTTAGCCTGACACCACAGCCTATTTTGGCGAACTTGGCGTCATTGACGTGACCGATGAATTTGCGGAGCGCGGCTGTTCTGTGGAGGGCCGATCTCTGTTGATGGCCCATCACCACCGAGCCGCTGCGGACATGATCGTTAGATGGGCATTGAGTGAGTCCAGCCACTGCAGCATCGAGGTAAATGATTGGTTTTCCTCTAGAGCTGAAAGACAGCGACTGCTTGAGATTCTAGAAACAGGAAAGTCAAAGCCTTCCGAGGTTGGTAGATTGCAAAAGGTGGAAGCTTGGCTCCGTACGTAAACCTGAAGCTCGGGTAGATAAGTATTACCCATCGCTTGCTCCACAGACCAAGCACGGCGGGCGAGCAAAGACGGGGAGTGCAGCCTTCTGGCCCCCTGTCAGTCCTAGTCGTGCTCTGCCAAAACATCGGGCAAACCCGCGCCGTATGGACAGCGGTGAGATGAACTAGGATCTGTGCACCATCACAAGGAAGAGCGCCATGCCAGATCATTAGAACTACAAGATCGCCACGGCGGACGCCCTGACATCGCTGCTGCATAACCAGCACGCACTAGGTGCAGCAATAGGAGAAATAACCAAGTGGCTTTCAGAAAATGGCGTGGGAAGCGTCGCCGCTCATGCGATGTCGGCCATGGAAGCGCTGGACGCAAATGCTCAAGCCATCGCCGATTCCATTTTGAGGATTCGGCAGACTTAGGTGCTGCGCCCCCCGAACCCTGCGCACCTATGAATTGTGGGCATGTCTTGGCATCCAATTCATTTAGACAATTTGACCCATTTTTTGAGGTTCGGATGGCTTGGAAAGCTAGCCGCGACTTAGGTCGCGAACAAACGATCTAGCCGAGACGAGCATTTACCGTTCACAAAGCGCTCAAATCACGTAAGCCTCGAACAACCTTCGCACATTCACCCGCGCCTTCAGCTTCGCGGCCAACAGGTACAAACCTCCGACCTTGCGATGCAGAAACAGTACATCCACAGGTGGTGTGTGCCAGAAGTCGCGGTCGGCACCTAGTTCCCAACCAGTATCACGTAGGCGTACGGCCAGGTCAGACGTCGCAAAGTCATAGGCACCTTGCTGCCTCAGTGGCTCACAGGCCTGAGTAATGAGATCAGTGAGTACCGCTCTGTGTTTGGGGAGCGTTTCAGGCTGAAAGTAGCCGACGTCCAGCGCGGCATTGGTGATGGCGCCACGGTCTTCATGCAGGCCTGCAATCAACAAGCGGCGATAAGCCTCGGTAATGTTGCGGTCATAAACTCGCGTGGCGCCGAAGTCCAACAATACCATCCGGCTGGAGTCTTGCTGATAACGGTAGTTGGCAAAGTTAGGGTCGGTCTGCACGCATTGGAACTCGAACACCTCGCGCAGAAACAGGCCGAATAGCAACATGATGATCCGGTCGCGCTCTGCCTGGGGCGCGTGCTCTAGTGAATCCACCGCTACTCCGTCAACGAAGGACATCACCAAAATATTAGGTGTGCTGAACTGGGCATACGCACGAGGAACCAGAAAGTCAGGACTGTCCGCCAACAGTCGATCAAAGCGCTGTAAGTGCTCGGTTTCTTTCATATAGTCCGCTTCATCCTGCAACTGACGCTTGGCCTCTTGGAGCAATGGGGCGACATCCATGCCCTTAGGCAGCATCCCGGACATGCGCAACAAGGTAGCAACATTATCCACATCGCTCGAAATACTCTCGCGCACGCCAGGGTATTGCACCTTGATCGCCAGTCGTTGGCCGTCCTTTCCTTTTGCAACATGAACCTGGCCGATGGACGCTGCAGCCAATGGCGTGAAGGAAAACCGTTCGAAGCGCCCTTCCCAGCCCTTGCCCCAGTTCTCGTTGAGAACTGCCACCAACTGGCTCATGGGCATAGAGTGAGCGTCGCAACGCAGACGAGAAAGGATTTCGCTGAACTCGCGCGGCAACAAATCACCGGCATCCATCGATAACAACTGGCCAACCTTCATGGCGGCGCCACGCAGTTGCGACAGTTGCTCGACCACCCGATGCACATTACCCGAGGTCAACAGCAGATCGCTGAGCGCCGGACGTTTGCCCTGAATCCACTGCCGAGCACCTTCGGCTAGCATGCCGCCAGCGACGCCCGAGGCCAAACTGCCAAAACGCATCAACCGCGATAAGCGGCTGCCAGGCACGGGCAACGAGCCGGGCACACGAGGTTTCATGAATTAAGCGCTTCAACGATCGCGACAAGCAGCAAGCAGACGCTCGCCACGAGGGTAAGCCGTAATCGCAGCGGCAGGTACCAAGCGGGCAAGCTCATGATCGGGAACAGCTGCCTATCCTGCCGGAGGTGTGCAACAAAGCCGATGACCAATAGCAAGCAACCAATTGGCATTGGCAGTAACGTGGCAATCCAAGCGATAAGCGCCGGAATGACACTCCAGATGAACCGGTTGCGACGCTGCTCGGCGCGCATGTCTAGCACGGTCATGGCGAAGGCCCAATGTAAGGCGCCGACAAAGCTCAGGATGACGGCGCCATAGTTAACAAGCGCAATTTCAAACAATGGCCGATAGTCGAGAGAGAACGGGATCAGCAGCGCCAGAAAAATAAACGGCAACAGACCACCATAACCCAGCAGGCTGACATGCTTTGGCAGAGAGGTTGAAGTCAACGCGTTCATTTGTATTCCTTGCAGTGAGCGACACTCATGACTGTAGGCCCAAAGCCCCGCTTGGGCGAAATTGCCGGCGATCCGAAGCTGAGGTCAGCGTAATGATCCGCTTTGTAGAATTAGATCATTGCCCCATTTCTTTTCGGGCAGCAGGCGACTGCATATCCGCTGAATTTGCACGCTGCCTGGCGCGGGTGGTTCATTTCACAGTAAGGAATGACCGTGATTGTCAGGTCGTTTTTTTGGGCCTATCTTATACAAAACCTATACAAGACAACCACAAATGTACAACAAAGAGTTTTGGCCACTGACGCTGTACTTTGACGGGAACTGTCCGTTGTGCGCGCGTGAAATAACGATCCTACGCCGACACGCGGCAGAGACCCGACTGGTGTTTGTTGACATAGAAAGTCCTGAATTCGACGCCAAAGCACTTGGTTTCACGTTCGAGCAAATGCAAGCGACGCTTCATGCCTGTTTTGCCAATGGCCGCTGGGTTAAGGGCCTGGACGCCACTCTATGGAGCTGGCGTGCAGCCGGCCTGGGATTTTGGGCCACGCCGCTAACTTGGCGTGCACTCAGACCGCTGCTTACACTCGGTTATCGCCAGTTTTGCCGTCTCCGTCCCCATTTGGAGTGGTTACCTCACCCGGATGGCCGCCGTCGATGTGTCGATAGCCGTTGCGCGGTGCCGGAAGCAAAACACACACGCGACGAGCTGCTCACTGTCAAAACAGAGCAGCCCTAGAACGTTTCGCTTTGGTAGCACCGATAGACCATGTCTGTCTGCGGAGAGGCTAAATGAATAGTTCCTTCAGGATGAACTCCCTTGGCGAGGGCTACCGTGCATTGGTGATAGGTGCCAGTGGAGCGCTCGGCGCGGCGTTTTGTGAGTTGCTCAACGAAGATCCAGGATGCTCGGTTGTTCGTGAGCTGGGGCGCAACAGTGCTCCAGGATTGGATCTGGAAAAGCCCGACAGTATCGCCAGGGCGGCCGCCGAACTAGCTGAAGAAGCCCCATACCAATTGATTTTACATGCTGCCGGCCTGCTTCATCGCGAAGACATCAAGCCTGAAAAAAGTTACATCTCTATTGAAGCAGATGCGCTTCAGGCGATATTCCAAGTCAACACACTCGGGCCTGCACTGATTTTACGTCACTTCTTACCATTGCTTGACGCTTGCGGCGCAATGGCAGTGCTCTCCGCCAAGGTCGGCAGTATTGGCGACAATCGTCTGGGCGGTTGGTATGCCTATCGCGCCTCCAAGGCAGCGTTGAACATGTTGATTAAAACGGCTGCGATTGAACTGGCACGAACACGCCCTCAGACACGCTTGCTGAGTCTTCATCCAGGTACATTCATTTCGGGTCTGTCCCAGCCCTTTAAAGGCGCTTCTGCCGCCAGGCCTGCAAGCCTCGCCGCCCGCGAGCTGTTGTCACTGATTGACCGCTTGGCGCCCGCCGACAGCGGCAATTTCTTTGCTTATAACGGAGAACGCCTACCGTGGTAGGCAGGGAGTGAACCTTGAATCTGCAAGCGTTGACCGAACGGGCCGCGAATGGCGAGGTACGAGAGCTGGAGCTGCTGTCTCTGGAAGGCGGCCTTTATCTGGCGCGAGTCGGGCTGGATCACGGCCAGTTCACGCTGCTGGACGACGAAGCGAAGCCTATGCGCCTTCGCTCTATCAATCACCTGCGTGACTTGTTGCAGTTTGTCCCGCCATTTCCCTGCGTGCTTGTGCAGCAGTGCGTCCATGATGAGATGTGCGGTTCACGTGACGAGCCCATTGGGTCGTTACGCATTCCTTTCTCGCTGACTGCGCCTTGGTGAGTAATCTTCCATTGGACTCCGTCGAATGAATAAGACTCACCAACTATGCCTGGTCTTGGGCGAACAGTTGTCTATTGACCTGGCCTCATTGAAGGGGCCGGACAGCGAGCGTACGGTTTTGCCTAGGCTGAAAGCCTGCGCCAGTTTCCTATATATAAAGCGAATGTCTGATTACTGCCGTCACTGCGCGTACAAAGTCAGTGAAAGCAAGACCGACGACGCCTGC